>JAGOPC010000022.1 GCA_017992195.1 Patescibacteria group bacterium | reverse complement strand
TTAACGAAATATCTTTTGTTACGAGCCATGAGATAGTACGATACATAAGAATAATTAAAACTTTTTAAGAATATGTTTTACATCAGTGTGTAACGGATCAATTTCCAGTACTCTGAAGTAGGTTTGTTTCGCCTCTTCCACACGTCCAAGTTTCTCATACATTTCACCGAGCGCCATAAGATAAGAGATGTTTCTTGGTCTGAGTGCAACGATCTTCTCAAGATAGACAAGAGCTGTTTGGAACTCACTCTTCGCGATACATATATCGATGAGACTGATGTAATATTTCGGATTATCAGGGGAAAGCGCAAGCGCTTTCTCAACAAACACCTGAGCATCTTCATACTGTCACTGCTCGATATAGATCTCGCCGATCTGCCATAATGCATGGTGATCATTGGGATCGAATGTCAGGATCTTTCTAAACATACTGAGAGCTTTTGTGTATTTTCACTCAGTAATGTAGAAATCAGCCAATTGTCTAAATATGTCCACATCATCCGGATCAAGTATCAATCCTTCGATCAGCTTCTTTTCATAACCAGCCATATCATTTCTTTGCTTAAAGAGCAGAGCCTCATATTTTACTTTCTGTAGATTCTTCTCGTGCTTGTCCTGAAGGATATCATCTCTGCTTACTCATTCCGCTATATTCTTCACTCTATGTTTTCTTAACGCAGGATTTTCCTCCTCTTCACTACCAGGAGCAACTGCCTGAGCCACAAGCACCTCGTCACTATTTGCGATCTTCTTCAGCTCCTCATCATCCAGATCCCTTTCGATAGCCGACTTTTCTCACTGATCATCGGTGATAATTGTGATCTCTTCATCTTCAACGACGACGATCTCACCACCATCTTTAGTCTCGATAATGCTTACAGTTGAAGTATGTTCAATCACTCATTGCGAAGCGTCAGCAGAATCATTAGCTTCCGACTCATTCAACTTATACGCTCTTCTTGCTCTTCGAGTAGAAAGTTGTTCTAACCCATAATAGACGATGTACCCTACGATACACGCCACTAATACGGCAGTTAATATATACCATCACTTCACAATATATGGAAACATTATAACAGACGCGCCATAATATAAAAGCTACACACTTATCCTTTGTATTTCTCCTTTTTCTGTTTTGAGTGTAATCTCGCCTGTCATGATATTATGTCATATGCACATTCAGGTGCCGCCCTGAGGAAGAGTAACGGTTTCTCCCTTTTTAGGGAACTTTTTAGTTTCTTCAAGGTAAAGTGATCTCTCATAGACAACACTACATTTAAGCTTTCCACACCTGCCTTTGAGCTTTTCAACATCTCTACCTTCCAATCCCTGGAGCGAGATATTGTCCATTTCGACGCTAGGCAGCTTACCTAGACTGCAACAGCCGAGCGGTCAACAACCACACGCAGACAAATAATCCTTCGCATGAGGCGACAATCTCATCATATCTCTGGCACCTACCTGATAGATGAAGAACTGACATGGCAGTTGCTGTCTAAATGCCTTTACGAACTCCGCAAAATTATATCTCTCCTCCGAGTAGAAGTAGAAATAAATAATACTACCAAAAAGATCAGACCTTGCTGTAATAGGTACCGCTCAGGCAAACTGAGAACCGAACTGCGCTTTGAAAAGTTTATAGTAATCGAGAGCTTTCTGTTGGTTATGGGAAAATTGTTCTTCGCTTTTTCATGTTAATGCCGATCCATATATACCTTCTTTTTCACAATCCAGCTCATACCCGACGTTCAATCCTATATATTTTTTATTATCTTCTTTATTAATATAGATCACCTTCTCCCCCACTTCAAAATTCACATGATCTGGAACATCACGAACCGCAACATGTTTACTAATCAGCCAGTCTAATACATATATCGTTTTCATCACGCGAATCCAATCGGGAGCAAAAGGCAGTAGTAACAGGAGTCTTCCTGAGAAGGTTAGACTAATTTAGTTTAAACATCATGATCTGACTACTACCGAGAATACTTTCCTGCAATACTGAAGCAACATATTGCTGGTATTGCTGAGGGTTGCTTTTCATAATATTATACAGACTCAGATATTGTACCAGGACCGTCTTCTCGTCCAGATTCAATCCCATCATCATATCCTCCGTCACTTTTCTTTGATTGAGAATAGTATTTGCGATCCCTTGGATCTTATCAGTATCGACGTCCTTTCCAAGAATATCTGCTATATCGCTGAGTCCGCCTCCATTTGCCATTCTGCGTGTAAAGATAGCAGGGATGCGACTGAAGAGCTTCTCGGCGGTCGGCCAGAATCTGAGCGTCGCCAGCTTTGCTCTCAGTACATATTCGTCCTCTGTCGCGTCAGGAAAGGCTGCTTTCAGCTCTGCTGACGATAGCATAAACGCATACTTTGCAGCAATAATATTTGTTGTGGCAACAGACATATATCCTTCACGAACCATCTTCGCAAGCATCGTGATCGATCCATACTCTACAAGATGATTACCAGTAGGGTCAAGCTTACCGAACACTCTGTCCATAAGCGAACTGTTTGCATCGCCCATAACTACGCTGGCTATATTCGGATCAAGTGCTATGTAATTTGATTTCTGATCACGCATTCTCAGGTAGGTATTACACGGATCGTTATCCGATAAGATCTTCCGGAAATCCACAAGGAAACCGTCGATCTTGATACCATTTTGATTGCGGATGAAATATGGCAAATACGTACCTGCCACGATAAATCACTCACCCTTTTCTCTGTTTTCAAGAATACTAAGAGCTTTGTTGTAATGTCCAAACTGGAGGTTGAATACATTGTCAGCGTTATAGCCAATCTTCTGGGTCGTTACCTGCTGAAGATTTTTATCAAAGGTTGTTACATTACCAACGTTTGCTCTGTACCATACAAAAGGTCCTCCACCGCCTTGTGATGAAATTCTGATGAAATTAAGCACCAACTGATAGATACCGATAAGTGCAAGCAAGGTGATGATAATAGAGAACAGTCTCTTTTGTGTCGAGTTATTGTTGTGTCCAAATGTATAAAGCACAGCGATCATTGCGATGATCGTTCGGATGATCACACCAAGCGAATACCAGAGAATCGCTCCTCCTGCCACCCGTCGGATTGCCCGAGCACAGATCGTCGAAAGCGTTAAGGTGAAAAGCTGTTTATCTCGCTTTATCAAGCTATAAATAAATCCGATAAGAATAATGAAAAGACTCAGGAGTCGGATCACTCCGATATCCGTATAGTAACTTGTCAGATTCTGAAGCGACCGATTAAATGTGATGTTAAACGGAACAAGTGAAGTATATGGAAGATTTACCTTGCCTTCATTTTTTGACCGGCTTTTATCCTGATAGTACGCTTTTACATTTTTAATAGCGTCGGTCACCTGAAAGGTTGTTGCCCCACTCGCAAATACACTATCCACGAGTTCTTTTCCTTTGCTGTTTTCAGGCAGCACTGTTGCTAACTGCTGAAGACCTGTGATACTACCTGCGTCTATAAGTGCTGCGTTCTGACAGAGGATCTTTGCATCTGCAGACCATGCATGGCATCAACGAGGAATAACAAAACCTCGCCGCGGATTATTAAACATCTTCCATCCGTATCCGATGTATCTACCTACGTCCTCATTCAAGGCGCTTCCCGGAGGGGTTTGCAAATTTTTGTAAAGATCTTCTGTCGAAATATCTTTTGCCTTACATGCCGCAAGTGCGTCTATCATAACCGGTCCGGTCGTATTTACATCACCGGTAGAAGCAGTTGTCACAGGTATAATATCTGCTGCGAGCAATGTCTTATAATCGTATGTACTTGCGAGAAGTACTGGCTTTTTTTTCTGTGCAAGAAGTGGGACCGATGTATTGCTCTTCACACTATCATTCTTTGTGAGGAAAATATCTTTTATAAGTTGTACTGGTGCTATATGCGTATCAAGTTTCAGATTTTTCACGATCAGGTATGGAGCTCTGACTATCACTAATGTTGCGATGATCACCCCAGCCCATACGAGAACATAACGAAGATTACCCCATTGTTTTTTCACCCGTGCGTAGACGACACCGATGATACTCACGACTCAGCCTGCGGCCAGTAGCTGTGTGACAAATGCTTGGCTCATAAATTTTTGTACCGTAAGGATACCTGATTTACCCATGATACCAAGAAGTGCGATGAAGACACCGACTGCGAGGACAGCACCAAACCACAGAGAGATCATAGTGATAGAAAAGTTAATAACGTCAAAGGTAGCCGTTGGTTTTGCAAGGATAGCTCCGGCGAAAAACAGTCCGGAAAGTACCGCATAATGTAATGAGTGTTTTCATGACGTATGAGATTTCATCTGGTTGATGAAAAAGAAACCTGAATAGAGAGCGAGAATAGTAAGTGCCATCACTCCAAGGTCTGTCTTGTTGTCGACAAAAACGAGGAATGCACCCATTCCACTGGTAAGCCAGAGAAGGAGCAATGCCCATCCGATAACAAACATGGTTGAGTTTTCCTTTGCATTGCTGCCATGCATAAAGCGAACAACCTCTTTAACTAAGATGAGACCGAAAACAAGAACGAAGATACCACTGAGGAAGTTCATGATGACAGCAATATTGTCAGCACTTATCCATGTGTGAGTACCGAAGATATATGTTAATTTAAACCAGAATGTGAGATAACCATACCAGATCTGTGGCGATGCCGCAAGAGGTCACTGCCAGTAGTAGCCATTGTTCAAAGCCCGGATCCTTGGATAGTACATATAGGCATGATTTGCATCCCACGCTGTAGGGTAAGGGATATCCGCAAGTACGAATCCATGAAAAGCGTACATAAGTGAGAACAAAATAAGCAACACATACACAAGCATCAACGGAGAGGTTTTAACGCTCTTCCAGCTTATCATGTTAAGCATATCTTCAAATGGCTGCTTCGCAAGCTTAAGTTCACCCCTCATCTTCCGACTACATAGACCATAGCCGATAAAGATCGCGGCGATGATGACGCCATAAAACAAGTGAAACAACACAAGAAGTGTCGTCATTAAACAGAAGGCGATAAGACCAAGTCCTATATTGAGAAACACATGTTCAATAGTTCGCTCGTGACTACCGAAAAGTTTCCTTCTGATCCATGTTCCCGTAGAAAGCAGTCCTGCGATAAAATACGCGATCAAGAGAAAAATAACAGCATACTTTACCAGCATTATAAGAAATCCAGGTCACAGGATAGCGTTTTTGATAGCGGCTCCTGCCACAGAGAACAAGAAGAGACCTATGAAAAGCGTTATGAAAAATCCTTTCACGGTTTTCTTCTTCATAAACAGAAGATATGATACCGGTATAAGCGCAAGCACTAACGACCATATAAGGATCTTCCGATTTGCACCACTGCCCATCATACCTGTGCTGGTAGCTGTCCCCCAGTAGTACGTATGATTACCAAGATAAGCACTAAAAACCTGATATCCAAGAACGAGAAGGATAACAATACCCAAGATAAGGAATATATTCTTTTTCATAGAAACGCGCGTGAAACTAGTAAAAGAATTCAATAATTTTTATTAACACACTTGGTATCTAGGAGTTAGTTGATTATTTATCATTTTTATAGAACAGGAGCAATAGCTCTTTCGTCAAAGGCACATTCACCAGAAGAATGAGGAACATATTGATAAGGATGGTTGTACCAAACCCCTTAAACACATTCACACCCATCGTAAAGAGAAGGAAACCGATAAGACCAGTACTAATGTTACCATCTCTGATCGGATACCAACTTCTTTCATATGCATCTTCGATCGCCATATGCATTGACTTACCTTGTGCAAGCTCCTCTTTCAGTCTTTCAAAAATCAGCACATTCGAATCCACAGCCATACCGATCGTGAGGATAGCAGCAGCGATCGCTGAAAGCGATGATACCACGCCGAACAGCTTAAATATCGCCATAAGGAATGCGAGGAACACAATCAACGTAATCAAAACTATATTTGCTTTCTTAAAGCCGTACATAAAGAACATCAGGATATAGATAACGATGAATCCAATACCTGCAGCGACAAACGCACCAGTCAACGCAGATGAACCAAGCGTAGGAGAGACTTTCTCCTCGTGAGAAAGAAGCAGTGGCGCTGGAAGCGCTCCGCTATTGAGGTTTTCGGTCAGTTCTTTTGCTCATTTTGCATCAAATGTTCCATCTATCTGAGCAGACCCTCAGCAGATCTTATCTTGAATCGTCGGAGCAGTCATAAGATGCCCTCCAACGAAAATCGCCATCTGTTTACCGACATTTGCTTCTGTAATATTACAGAAGATATCTTTTCCTTTATCGTCAAAGTTAATACTTACCACTGGTTTCCCTGTCTGCCCTTGTGAAACGCTTGCATATTTGAAGAACGCACCATTCAACAGATCATTACTTTTTGGATCTTTTGCAGGAAGCCACGATTGAGTATCCTGGACGCGAATATCTTCTATATCATACACACTAGCTGTTCTTACAGCAGTGATAAGAGCCGATGCTTTTGTACTATTCATTCCCTTGAATACAACAGTTGGCACAAGCGTTTGCTCGGCACTCTTCTGATCACGGATCTTCAGGACAAATACTCCTTCTGGCTGATCATAGAGTTTTACTTTAGCTGTTGGATCGAAATCAAGCATCTGTGAAGCCAATACACCTCCTTGTGCCCATCCATCAACGAGAAGCTGTGCTTCACCACTTATAGGCTCTTTTCCGACATTAACATCATTGAGCACTTTCTGTGCGAGGTCGGGATTCTGAAGCATATAGAGAGCTATATCAAATCCTGAAAGCCCTGCTAATGTTTCCGGTCCTACATATGTAACAGTCGAAGCTCCATCGTATGTGATGATACCTGATGTTGACGATGCCACATCTTTCTTTCGAACGAGAGCAGGCTTGTAACCTACTCTTTCACCTACACTTAATGCTCTTGCAGGATCAATCGCTTGAATATCGACCGTATGAAAGCCATTAAATTTCACCATCGTGAATCCTTTTAAGATTCTTGTTACATTATTCCCACTATCATCCTGTGTATCGAGGATATGATATGTGTCGGTCAACAATTTTGGATAGATAGCTCCACTCGTCAATGAGTCCAAGAAACGTGGATTATTTTTGTAGATATCAGGAAGCTGCTCGAGCATAGCATCAGTATAGTGTGCGTAGAAAACGTCATCCGACATCTTACCGCTACCGATCATCTCAAACTGATCAGGATGCGCGCTCACGTTGAGCAAGAGATCTTCAGCAAGCTTTTGTCTCTGCGCATAGAGTTCTGCATCACCCTCATTCTGATCGTTAGCGAGCTTAAACTCTAGCTCCACTGTCTTACCGATAAGCGCCTTCGCCTGGTCGATATCATTGAGTCCACCAATCTCGACGATCAGATACTCTCCATCAGTAAGCTGTTGAATATATGCAGCATAATCACTCACACCGAGCTTTGAAATTCTTGAGTCGATGTTCTTGAGGATAATATTCTGTGCAGTTTTTTTAACCTGCAGTAATTCAGCGCTATCTGTATATGCCTGCTCGTATTTTGAAAAGTCAATTTTATACGTAAGTCTCACTCCTCCGGCTATATCAAGCCCCTTTTTAAAGTGTGTCAAACCGTTACTTGTGATGATAGTATGGGATTTTCCCGTTCCTGAATCGATACTTGTTCCCACAAAAAAGATCAGGAATAACGATACTATGAACAATCCTACATACAGTGCCAAACGATTACGTGTTTTTTTCCCCTTCATGATAATAACTACAAATAAATCTAAAATATACTGGTAACGTATTACTTTTCACCGCTGTTCGATTTCTTAGTTTTGCGTGCCGCTTTCTTCTCCTCACTTCTCGCAAAGAGCGTTGTAAGGTAGCTGAATGGCAACAAGACGTACTGTGATACCAATGATACCACATGCGAAGCCTTTGCGATCATATTATTGAGTCTGATAGCCATAATGAGAAACACCAGGAGCAACATAAAGCCCAGGATAATCATTAACGCTCATCATATAACAGTAATATCATGCGCAACCTGAAGAAGTGTAGCGTACATAAACAGTCAGAAAAAAGCTAAACGTAGCGATTATTACTTTTTCACCGATTTATTGCAAGGCATAATGAAAGATATAGGTTCTAGACATCGATGTAGACATATTAGACATTATTTTTTTGCAGAAGAGATATCAATGACTGCGCCTGTAGTGATGCTCATTGCTCTCAGATAATATGCTTTCGATTTTTCTTCTTCTCACTTTGCGCGATAGTATTCACCAAGCGCTCTGAAAACATAACTACTTGGATGACGTGAAGCGAGGTAAAGAAGATCCTTGTAGACTTTCTCCAGATTGTTTTTATACAGGTAAAATCCTGCCTGCCCATATCTGCAGACGTTACTGTTCGCACCAAATGCTGTAACACATTGATTTAAGTAAGGAAGAATTACCGATACATAGTATTTTTCTATAGGAGAAAAATCCTTGTCGGTCACAAATGGCTGAAAGAAAACCACATCGAAAAATGTATAATAGTCGTTTTCACTAGGCTTTTGCTTGTTGAGAATGAGCTGAAACGTATCCATGAGTCAACCTCGATTTTTCATCTGGTAGTACGAAAGCAATGTGTATCTCAGCGCGTCAGTACTCATAGCCTGCTGTTTGACTTGCTGACAGTGCAACAAAGAGTTATCGTATGCTCATTGCCAAAAGTAGCTTGCACACAGCCCGAAATGATACTCATCAGGATGGGTCGCATCCAGCTTAAGCAGCGTATCAAAGTACTCTGCCGCCTCCTGCCAGTGGCTTTGCAAGAGGGCTGCCTGAGCAAGTATCTGATACGGTAGGACGTATTTAGGATCTTTCTGTCTGATACTTACTGCCCGCTTCTGAGCGACTCTGAAATATCACTCCTGTAACAACGTGACAGCCGAAAGAGCATCGACATACGACGGCAAACCATTCGTCAGATCTTCCCCTGCCTTCTGAGCCTGGTGAACACCTGCGACGATGCGTTCGTATTGCTTCGAGCCGGAAAGAGTTTCAATCGCTTTATAAAAACTATTCGTATCATCCTTATAGACTGACAATAATGCACGATAGAGCGTATAGGTCTCATCATCAATACGAACATGACTCTTGTAATCCTCTAACACTCAGTCGATAAGGGCGTAATTTGACGGTGATAACTGCGCTGAGTTAAACAGCACATACAAAAAGGTCTGAGCAGGGATGATCGAAAAGTCGATCTTATCGTGATAGATATCTTTGATCATCGAAAATGCATCATCAAACTGATAGTGCGAGATATACATCTGGACCAATGAGAGAGCGACCTTCTCATCGTGTGTCTTATGGTAGAAATTCTCCAGCGCTGTAAGCGTATTTGACGAGACAATGTAATCTCCGGTAAACGAACTCAGCGCTTCGATATCGATCTTACGCGCACGCGCCATATCCCCTTCCGAGATCATCAGCGGCAATCCAATATCCGAGATGTCAGATCTACTTGGAAAGTAGACGATCTTCAGATACAAAAAAACAGCAATCAGGATCAGCAATCCCCCAACGATATACCATAGTTTAAATCACATTCGTCCTTGCTTTTTTGTTTTGCTCTTCTTCATGAAAACAGATGAAAAGAATAATATAATTGATATATAGAGAAAGGCTGCACTATTGCAAATCGTTTCATTAAACGTATTCATCATCACATTCATTATATTTCACTTTCTCCTTGTGCCATGCGGCTTTTTCCCTATAATAGTTTTTTTACCGCGCGTGAGTACCATGACCAATAAAGAGATACATGTAAACGAGGCAAATCAGCGTTTTGATAGATTTTTAAGAAAGTATTTTAAACAGGAGTCAGAGGTAACACTCGCCGACATCTATTCATGGATCAGAAAAGGTGCCATCAAAGTGAACGGCAAGAAAAAAGAGGAGAACTATAAGCTCGTGCTGGGCGACAAAGTAGAGTTCAGCGAAGAGAAACTAACCTTGAAGCAGCCATTTATGGCCCATGCTGAAAAACAGCTTAAAAAGCATAACATCTCGATAGAAGATATCAAAAAACAAATCGTGTATGAAGACGATCACCGGATTTTTTGGAACAAACCGTACGGCATAGTCATTCATCCGGGTAACTTTCACCTCAACGATATTACGCTCAATGATTTTCTGGAAGCTTATGTACACCGGGGGCGAAAGAACGAAGGCAAGGACCCTGCGAAGATGGGAGAGACCTTCACACCATCGTTCGGATTCAGACTAGACAAAGATACATCAGGATTGATCGTGGGCGCAAAGGACTATGAGGCACTGCAATATTTAAATAAGATCATCAGAGACAGAGAGGTAAAGAAGCACTACCTCGCAGTGGTGAAGTGAAAAGCTCCCAAGCATCTGATGATAGACAAGCCTTTATTCAAAGGCTTCAACGCGACCTACGAAAGAGCGCAAACATTTGTGAACACAGAGAAAGGACTGGAAGCAAAGACAGAATTTGAGTGCGTTGCGACTAGAAACGATAAGGAACTCGGTGATATTTCGCTCTTACTCGTGACTATTCATACAGGAAGAATGCATCAGATTCGCGTCCACCTCACCTCAGAAAATCTGCCAATCATAGGAGATATCATGTACGGCGATGAAAAACTCAACCACGTTGCGTATGCGAAATATAAAGTAGCGCGTCAGTTACTGCATAGTTACGGCTATGGGTTTTATGATTGTTTTTCGAAAAAAAATATCTATATACAGAGTGACATCCCAAGTGATATACAGAAACTTTTTCCCGATGTTCGTAAGATTCAAACTTCCGTTTTACCGACAGACAGATAAAAACAAATGAGTGCTGAACATATAAGTGAGGATCATAAAAGTATCGTGGCACATGCCTACGATCATATCACCGATGATACGAAATTCATCAGACTGACGACCATCACGACATTCATCCATTCGATGATCTTCTTGGTCTATATCATGTATGCAGTCTATTTTGTGGTCATTGAAAGAAATGGAAGCGAGATGCCTATCGGCAATATCGTTGATTTCGTCATGCAGCTTTTCGGAGGACCAAACATGGTAGGACGATTTATCGCAATTGCGGTTGTTCTCGCCATAGGGTACTTTCTATTACCACCGATCGCTGAAGCCTCAATGATCTACTATCTGGACAACTATGAAAGAAAAGGTACCGTCTCGCTCGGTAGAGGTTTCACAAAATTTTTCCCCATGTTCGAATACGATGGTATCATGACCTTCTTCAATCCACTCATCTTCGTTATTTTTGTTTCAAGATTTTGGGTATTGGGACTACTCGATAGATGGCTTGTACTGATCGTATTGATCATGCGATGAATTATCATCTTCTTTACTGCAGTATTTTTACCTTACACAAAATTCATCATAGTATTGGAAAATGCCTCACCGCTTGAAGCCATCAAGAAAAGCGTGACACTCGCGCTCGAAAATCTGAGACAAAGTGTAAAGTTCGCACTGGTAAGCTACCTACTCTATCTAAGAGCTATCGTAAATGTATTAATCTTCCTCGGTATTCCATGACTTATCATTTATCTGGCGACACAGTTCGACATAAATGGACAAGGCGCCGTAAAGTACGTTGTCTATGGAACTCTTATCATTCTTGGACTCCTCACCGCCTACATCAACGGTATCGTTGAAGCATTTTTCACAACGATCCGGTATAATATCTATAGGAAGATGAAGGAGTAAGAATATTTCTGATTACAAAAAGATATAGCGAGATGCTATATCTTTTTTTATATCGTAATGAATTTATAATATATTCTTCACTATCTCAAACAACACCTCGCTATCTACCCTACTATTCATCTGCGCCTGCACAGACAATATGATACGATGTCTAAAAGCTGGCAATATAGCTCTTTGGACATCTTTCTTTTCTATGCTCTTTCTGCCTTCGAGAAATGCGAGAGCCTTAGCAAGAGACATAATCGCTAAAGAGCCTCTTGGTGAGGAACCATAAGCTAAATCTTTGTGTGACTCTCTCGTAGCGGTGACAAGCTTTGCTACATAGTCAATCATTGTATCAGAGGCATTAATCTGTTGCACTTTAGCCTGCAGCTCGAGTAATGTGTCCGCGGTCATAACCGGCTCCAGTTTCTCCGTCTCCGCAGTCGCCGTATTGATGATCTGCTTCTCGACGTCCATAGACGGATAGTCGACTGTCAGCTTCATCATAAATCTGTCCAGCTGCGCCTCAGGCAACGGATATGTTCCGTCCTGTTCGATCGGATTCTGGGTAGCGAGCACGAAGTACGGTGAGCTTAATGGGTATGACGTTCCGCCAATAGTCACCTGTCTCTCCTGCATCGCTTCGAGCAATGCAGACTGCACTTTCGGTGTCGCACGATTGATCTCGTCAGCAAGAAGAATGTTAGTGAACAGTGGCCCAAAAAATGTTTCAAATGAGTGCGTCGACGGATTGAACATGTCGACGCCGATAAGATCAGCCGGGAGCATATCAGGCGTAAATTGGATGCGCTTGGTATCAAGTGCCAGCAACGACGACAAAAGGCGAATACTCTTCGTTTTCGCAAGACCGGGAGCGCCTTCTACGAGCACATGACCGCCCCCAAGCAATCCGACAAGTAATCCGTGAAGGAAATAGTCCATTCCCACGATATGTTTTTTCATCGCCTTAAAAATCTCCCTCATCCCCGGATGATCGATATGGACATCCTGAAAGCTTAAAAAGAAATTACTGCTGTCGGGACTCATGTGTTGCACTTTGACTTTCTGCGAAACATGTTTCTTCGAAAAAGAAACGACGATCGCCAGCGCAATAAGTGCGGCAACTAAGACTCATATAGCGATACTTAATATGTTTGACATAGGATTCTGAAAATTAAATGCTCTATTTACTAGCTGCTAGCTGCTATTTGCTATTTCGCGCTTCCACTCACATTTCCACTCAGTCCAAGCTGCGCATCTATCCGCTCATTTGCCTTTTTCTTTGCAGCAAGCTTTGCTTCCGCCTCAAGATCAGCAAGCCAATTATTGAACTGAGTCTTCGCCGACGCCTTCCGCTCAGCGACCTCACCACTAAACTCAGCTTTTCTTTCAGCAAACATATCTTCGATATCACCGGTAAACTTTGGCATCTCCTTCATCCACAACGGCAACGTAATATTATAGTTCTTCTCCCGGCTATACAAATCCGCCTTCGTAGCAAACTTATCAAGATAGACCCAGAGCAATCCACATGCGATTAGCGCCAATACAATAACAAGGGTTACAATATTTTTCATCCCATATAATAAAAACTAAAGAATCTCTATAATTTTCTCTCTCGATGTTTCACCAGCGATCAACTTTACATTCCTCACCGGCACACCAAAATGCTCTGCCACGGCACGCAATGCTCACCTAGTTGCTTCACCATCAATAGGCTTTTCAGCGATCTTCACCTTATAGACCTCATGACCATATATATCTTGCCCCTGTTTTTCCACTGATTGTTTCTTCGATCCAGGGACGACGTGAATGTGAATACGCATGAGTAAATATGAAGATAAATTACTTATTCTCCTGTAGATAACTTTTTATTAACTCATACGCCTCTGCAGCAACCTCCTCTCTCGACCTGTTTCCATCTATCACATTCGTACAATAGTCATGAGCAAGAGGCCTTTCTTCGTGCGCCGTCTCAACTCTTCTCTGAATAATATCTTCCGGAGTCGGAGCCCTTGAGGAGATACGTTGTCTCATCGTCTCATCATCCACATTGATGAAAATACTTCTCGTAGCCTCTCGTACATCAGGATGATTTTGTGAGATACTTATCAATCATTTCATATCTGTTTCTTTTACAGCATGTTCTCATTGTATAAGCACATCCATGACATCTGACATTTTAGTGCCATACCAATCCAGTTTATAATTCTGCTGGTACTCCAGGAAATCGCCTGCATCAATAGCTTTCTGAAACTCTTCCATAGTGATATGATGATAGTCCTGACCATTTATTTCTCACGGTCTCAATAGCCTTGTAGTATATGATTTTAACTGTTTCAATCACAGATCGCTCGCTATCATTTCATCTATCACCGTACCCTTTCCCGATCCAGACACACCAAGCACGAATATCATTTTACCTGCATAACTCATACACTTACCACTTTATCATATAAAGAATATCTCAAAAACCTTTATTTAATACCGATAAACAACGGCAATTTTTTCTTTGCGTTAAACTTGAACTCCGGCGATCGGAGTGACGTTGAAGATCAGCCGTCAAGATTGACGAGATCGAACTTCTCACCTTTTCGAACGAGTTTGCTCTGGTAGGCGAAGACAATGAATTGCGGCAGATCTATCTTTTGTGTAGCGATGAGAAAGTAGAGTTTTCCATTGGCTTTGCGGAGAATTGCAGTTCTGTATGCTTTCGATTGTCGATGAGATTTTGATTTAACGATTTGAGGGTTAATTTTGCCTTTTTGTACGAGCCGAGGTCCTGTGTTGAAGTATAAGCCAGGCGTGTTTTGTGTAATCGTACTCAGATCGACGGCATTATTATCAAGAAATTGGAGTTTTCATGCGTTGTAATATGCAAGTACCTGGAGATTTATGTCTTTTTGTGGGATCGTTTGT
>JAGOPC010000021.1 GCA_017992195.1 Patescibacteria group bacterium | reverse complement strand
ACTTATCTCTCGTTAATTTCTTCGCAACATTTTTCAGGTCGTCCATCGACACTTTTTTGTACTCATCGAGGATCTCTTCAAGTGTCTGAGCGCTTCATTTAAGAAGTTGCTGAGCGCCGAGAAAATCAGCCAGCTCATCAGAAGACTCGATACCCATCTGCGTTTTCCCGGTCATGAATCCCTGTGCTTTATGGTACTCTTTCTCGCTTATGTTTCCTGTGGCGATGTTTTCTATCTCCTTATAGATCGCTTCGAGTCCCTCTTCTAGTCTCTCTTTTTCCAGACCCACTCTTACCATAAATATCCCCTCATCGGTATTCGCGTGATGCGATCCATAAATATAGTAGCAGAGGCCAAGTTTCTCTCTGATATTTTGAAAGAGTCTTGAGGACATGTTTCCTCCAAGGATCACTCATAAGAGCGATGCAGCAAATCTTTCTTCTTGCGTGCTGTCGTATCACCGTGCGCCGATCACCGCGTGAGATTGCTGTGTTCACTTCACGTGTGAGGTTGTCTGTTGTGCTGGAACATGAGGAACGAACCTTGGTTTCTCCACTGTTTTCTTTTCCGGAATCTCTGCAAAGAGCGTTGCGATCCCTGCTTCGATCTCTGTCTGATGTTCTATCTTTCCTGCTATCACGATAAGCATGTTGTCTTTCGTATACAGAGAGTGTTTATGATTGAACAAGTCTTCCTGCGTAAACTTACGAATATTTTCTTCCGGTCCGATGATCTCCCATCCATAACTCGTATCGCCGTACATATATCTTTTAAATTTATCATAGGCCTGACGATCGGGTCTATCTTCATACATTTTTAACTCCTGTATAACGACGAGCTTCTCTCTCTCCATCTCTTCGATGGGGAAGACAGGGTTTACCATCATGTCGGCAAGCATGTCGAGTGCTTTCATCGTATGCTCCGGTGCTGATTTTACGTAATAGCCTGCATACTCCTCACCGGTGAAGGCATTGAACTCTCCGCCAAATGTGTCCACGTATGCAGCGACATCATGAGGCGTCGTATATTTTTTCCCTCACTTGAAAAACATATGCTCGAGAAAATGACTGATACCATTGTTCTCTTTTGTCTCATAGATAGATCATGCTTTTACCAGTATTTCTATGGTAGTGGAATTTACTTCACTTGGAGCAAACAATACAGAAATGCCTCCTATCTGTTTCACATTATATAACATCTTTCATCGAAAATGTAAAATTTATCAAATTATTGTACCTTGAGCTTAATACTGTCTACTGCAAATGGGCGATCCTGGTATTCAACTCTTACAGTGATTGTATAGTCTCACTTTGTCTTATAGGTGTGCTTTGTTGCAGAGCATCATCTGTCATTACAGTAGTAGGTGTCTCCATCTCCGAAATCCCATGAGATCTTACTGATCGGACCATCTGATGTCATCTCCATATCTACTGATTTATTCACCAGTGCAACTTGTGTAGGATTGGATGGTAATGTCACCTGTACGGTAGATGCTTGTCTGGTCACTGATATCGGTGTGTCGATGGCGAATGTTGATGTATATCCTTTCTTGGTTGTGACGGTAACTCTTGGTACATACTGTCCTGACTGCAGTTTCTGATCGAATGTATAGATGTGAGAGATTCTTCCCTGTGATACATTCTTTGCCATCTCTCCGTCACCGAACTCCCAGGTGAAGTAGATGATCTCATCAGTCTCATCATTGAGCTTCGTGGTAGAAGCATCTAAGTTAACTGTTAATGGTTCTGTGCCATTATACACATCAGCCTTCAGGACTCCCTGGATGATCGACTGATTTA
Source organism: Patescibacteria group bacterium (assembly GCA_017992195.1). GTDB lineage: Bacteria > Patescibacteriota > Gracilibacteria > Absconditabacterales > Absconditicoccaceae > JAGOPC01. Next base: position 13,104 of record JAGOPC010000021.1, on the reverse strand, counting down.
ATGTGACGGTAAGTCTTCTCTCTACAGTTGTTCCTTGTTCATCTTCTACGATGATAGTAATGATATGATCTTTTTTATCGCTCACTGTTGTTCGGAAAACGGTCGGTGATTTTTCACTCATATATTTGTCGTCGATCTTTATTTTTACTGTTGCGCGCGTTGGTTTTGGAACAATATCGGTAAGACTTACCTGCAGATCGATCGGCAGGCTATCGATGATGATCTGATCATCGGTCTGCGAGATCGCACCTGTTGCTGGAAAGTTCGTAAAGCTTCCTTGTCCTGGTTTTTTGTATGCCACCGCATAACTGATGTCGTATGCAGGTGCTCATGCATGCACGACGTCTGATTCGCACAGACCGCTTATATTATCGATCGTCACGAAGTTCAATCTCGCAGTATAGTTTCACTGCTTTGAAAATGTGTATGCAACTGTATCACTTCTTGTAGGAATGGTTTCGATAGTTCTTTCGTTATCAAGGTCATATATCTCCCAGCGGAAGTTATTGATATCATCAGCAATATCTGCTCCGCCAGACCACATCGTAGTGAACTTATAGCTGTTACCTTGATTTGTAGCGGCAATGCTGCATCTTGGAGCATCGCTCTGATTTACTCTCAGGTAAAAGTGGTATCGTAGGTTTGCAAGATTTCCCGGGCTGTTAGGGAACCTGTAAGAGACGGTATATAGTTTTGGATCGAGATAGTTATGTCCGAACGTTACCTTGTTTTCTTTATCGGGTGTCCCGTCAGTGTCCATATCCCGGATGATATTGTTGTCAGCAATGCCAAGCTCGGAGAAAATATTTTTTGCGTCTATCTGCACTCTAACCGGTGCGTCACCTGCGATCAGTTCAGAGTTTCCGCTATTAGTTCTTGCAGGATTACCGTTCAGACTCACATTGAGTTGTGCATTGATTGTCATCACTCCCGCATCCAGTGTAAATGTCTGGTTTTGTTGTTTTACAGGGTCTCTATAGGTGAAGGTTATCTTTGGTGTGTATGTTCACTTCTTCGTGTATAAGCAGGTACTATCGAAAAATGGATTTTTCCCGCCGATATATCAAGCGCCGTTAACCTTTTGTCCCGGCGTCGTTCTGTCGCCATTGCCGCAGTCAAGGACCATAGCGAGCGGAGGATTAGCTCCTGCGACGTTTTTGTATTTAAGATTGACGATCGTCGCATTGATCTGATAGGCGATATCTACCGGTGCTATGAGTGCGACGCCATTTCATTTTGCATAGGTATACTCTGTGGCGGTAGAGGAGTTGTTGCTGCTGGTGATGAGATATGGTACGACCAGCTCATCAGTATTTGCATAGAGATCAACTTTTATCCCCTGTACCTTGGTGATAGCAACGGCTCCCAGTCCGATGGCGATAGCCAACAGGATGACGCCTACAAACATTCCAGCAAAGTACTTTGCTTTACTCCCTCATTTTCTTCTGATCAGTCTATAGGTGTTGATCGCGAGGAATCCGAATCCAAACAGGAAGATCACTCCGAAGAACACTCCGGCGATGATCATCAGCAAACTCTTTGCATTCGCCGGTGCGATACCGATGTTAGCAAGCTTGCCGGGATTTTGTAACCCTACATATAAGGCCCCGAACAGCCCAATGATAAAAATAGCAATAAAACCTAAACAGCCAAACACCACCACTCTTGGTGAAAGTTTTCTGCCTTTTTTAACGCCTGACTGTACGATAGTAGGTTTTACGACATTAGAAGCGGGCTGCTGAGGTGCTGCCGCATTTGTATTTACGTTTTCCGCCATAGGAAAGGTGAAAAATAAAATAATGGATAATATTGAAGGTACTTTTTTGCTACCAAAGAGCAACAAGTATAGCTATCCGAAACGCTTTTTCTGATTGACTTATAGCATAAATCGGTATATAATACAAGTCCCTCCCAAAAAAGGGGATTCACAACATGGAAAACAGATCATTAACATCACCACAACACGTCTATTATATCTGGGCTGTCTATGAGCATATTCTTGAAGAGGCTCTGACGAAAAGACCGAAACATGAGAACGCGATAGCAAAAATATTTGCCGAGAAAGAGAGAGTTTGCGTTAATCGTAAAGTCGTGCTCTTTGATGAATCTCTTTGTCGTGATCTCATCCTTCTCATAGAAAAGAAAAATATGAGCAATACGTGGCATCTTGCTATGTGCCGGATTGCATTTATTCTTTTCCCTCTTCTGTGTACGCCGGCCATCGTCTATGCTACAGGTCTCTATCCGGTCTATAAAACGATCGGGATGGGAGTTGGTCTTTGCGTCATAAGCTATATCGTTTACAAAAAGATCTACTTACGTGAACGGCGAGACAGGCTTCAGATACGACAACTGGTCTATGACCAGTGTAAAAACAAATTAACATAACATTAAAAAACTAAAAAATCACACGTACCGATGGAAGAGAAACTACACAACGAATGCGACGACCCCTTCACGCGGGAGCGGATCGTAAAAATGCTCCAAACAACGAGCAAAAAAATTACAGCAGATAATATCTTAGAGTTGCTACAAGTATGTCAATCTAAGATGACGAAAGAAAGTTGTGCCTTATTGAAAGAAGAAATAAAGGGGTACTACAACAATCGTATTATCAGGACATTCATTATTATGATACCCTGTCTTGTTGTTGCCATCTCTCTGCCTTTTATCGCTTTTGCGCTAGGGTATAACTATGGTGACAAAGAGTTACTGGTAGGCATCGCTGTAGAGTGCATATTACTATTAGCCCTTTTTGTGCCACCAATTATAATGTTTCTCTATGCGACCAAGAAAATATCATTTCTTAGAGCGATACAAGCGTTCGAGACTGAAAGATACACCTAATCCTATTTCGTATATGAAAATATACAGCCCCGATATGTCGGGGCTTTTTTTGTTCGTTGAAAAAAAAGATCAAATCTCTATATTCATTACTCATGACGACAGCGACAGGAGTGGGAAATAAAACCTTCCACATAGTTATTTTCGGCTGCCAGATGAACTATTCTGACAGCGCGCGCATCAAGGCTATTTTGACCAATGCGTGATTTTCGTATACCGACAACAGAGACGACGCTGATATTGTTATCTTTGATACCTGTTCCGTGAGACAGAAGTCGGAAGACAAAGTATTTGGCATACTGACTGAAATTAATCCGACACAAAAAGTGTGGATGACTGGCTGCATGGTGCAGCACTACTTAAAGACAGCAAAAATCATCAAACATCGTGATCATAAAGAACAGAAAGCATTGCAACTGTGAAACTTTGTCGGGGGAGTGAAGACGACCGATCCGGTTATTATCGGGCTTCACGTCGACGACCTGGAAGGTCATGAAAAATTTGATAGCCCGACGGGTGACTACGCGTTCGTGAATTATGCATTCGATCCGTTGTTTAAGAAAGTGAATATGAAATTTCCGGGAGTAGAATTGTTTTTTCGTATAGATGACGTGGGATTGCTTCCGAGATTTGCGGAGAGACTATGATACGCAGTGAAATGAGACGTCGAGCTGACCAATGAGTACTCATCGATCATCCCTCACGGGACGAATCAGCTCTTCAAAGACAATACGAAGACCGCCTATGTGCCGATCTCCACAGGGTGTAACCAATTTTGTGCCTACTGCATCGTGCCGTATTCGCGTGGCCTCGAAAAAAATAGACCGATCGACGAGATCGTCGCTGAGGTGAACTATCATTTGTCAGAGTGAGTAGAGGAGATCGTCCTCCTTGGCCAAATCGTCAATAAGCATCCTGACTTCGTCGAAATCCTCAAACAAATTCTTCCACTACCATGATTGCGCCGACTCCGCTACACGTCACCATATCCGACCTACTTTCCGAAGGAACTGCTTGAGCTTCACGAAAAGGAGGAGAAGCTCTGTCCGCATATCCACATGCCACTGCAAGCAGGCTCTGATACTATTCTGAAATCAATGTTCAGATGATATTCGGTCTCTCAATACAAAGAGTTCGTCGATAATATCCGCGCTCTCAAGCGCCCGATAAGCATCACCACCGATATTATCATCGGCTTCTGCGGTGAAACGGAGGAGGACTTCCAACAGTCGTTGGATTTAATGGAGTATGCGCGCTTCGATATGGTCTATATGGGCATCTACTCACCGCGCCCTGGAACGATCGCAGCAAAGAAGCTCAAAGATGATATACCACGCGAAGTAAAAAAAGAACGCCGGCAGAGGATGAACGAGGTATTGCGTCGTATCTCCGAGGAAAATAATGAAAAAGAAATCTGAACGATCAGAGAGATGATGGTCAACAAAGTGACGGACAAGTTCATCTCGGGTTACGCTGATAATATGAAAAACGTCATCGTGAATGACGAGAGCAGGCAATGAAAAGAGATCAAGCTCGGTGATTTCGTCAAAGTAAAAATTACTAACGTCGAACCAATGAAACTCTTTGCAACATTATTATAAAACTTATTCATTCAACATAAAAAAATCGTACGGATAGACCGTACGTTTTTAAAATACAAGAATGTGGTTTACTGCGCATAGGCAGCTGGAAGAATAGTCGCACCGGTAGGGACAACAACCTGTACCTCTACTACGCCATGTCCTGGAATAATAGTTGATGAGTTCACCGTCATATAGACCGGTGTTACTCCATTGTCATACTCCGAGTCTTCTTCGTTCTGTTGATTACTTCTCCAAGGATAATTGTTCATACTATTATTTGTTTTCTTTTTAGATGGATATTTTTTGTATGGGATGCAATTGTAGAGATCTGATGTTGATAATCAAATCTATTATAGTGATAAAAAAACTGCGATAGGAGTACCTACGGCAGTTGTGTTCGGCTTATGAGTTTCCTTATGCGAGAGGGACCCATTTAATCTTTGAGCATTCATTCCTTACATGCTCCTCCGGGTGTTCTTTTGCTGCGGCTTTTATGCCTGCGGCGTTGTTATTGATAACCATCCATTGGATGTTTTGGGGCAGCAGATTAAAGTTTGCCCCTGTCATGTCTGCGGTAAGTATTTTTACAGCGTTCATAAAAGTGAATTTTGTGTGTGAACAGATATTCTAATCTCACAACGAGAGAAGTCAAGAGTATTTTTGCGGTCTGATTGGCTGTATGAAAACGATTAGAATCTGTTGGTATGAGGGAAATCTCTTGCTAATTATGACGAAATAGAACGATCGTCCCATTTGGCGATTGAAATCGGTTTGCCAAATCTATATAGTACCCTCATGTCACGTATAGCAGAAGATGTACTCGCGAATCTTGATATTGTCGACGTTGTCAGCCGTTATGTGCAACTCAAAAAAGTTGGCCGCAATTTTGTCGGGCTTTCGCCCTTCCGCAACGAGCGCACACCGTCGTTTACTGTCTCTCCGGAGAAGCAGATCTTCAAGTGTTTCTCGACTGGTATCGGTGGCAATGCGATCAAGTTCATCATCGAGATGGAGAAGATCGACTTTCGGGACGCGATTAAAATTCTCGCGCCACAAGCAAACATCGATATTTCCAAATACGAGTACAATAAAAACGACAAACAGGAATCACTCGGAGCAGAAAAAGAAAAATATAAATTGATGATGCGTACTGCGCAATCCTTCTTTTCCGAGAGTCTCAAGAAATCAACGACCCCATTACAATATGTACATGAAAAGCGCCATCTCAGCGATGAGATGATTGAAAAGTTTGGCATAGGATATGCGCCGGATAGTCACTACTCACTTACACAACTTCTTACAACAAAGTGATTTACTGAACAGGATATCACCACTATTTCTCTGGGAAAAAAGTGACAGACAGGGGATCTCTACAGTTTCTATCGTAACCGTATTACGTTTCCGATCTATGATCACCTGGGCACATTAATTGGTTTTGGAGCACGTGCCATCAATCCGGAGGATAATCCTAAATATTTGAATAGTAGTGACAGTCCGCTGTACGATAAGTCAAAAGTGCTCTACGGATTACACATAGCGAAGAATCATATTAAAACTCATGATAAGTTAGTTGTAGTAGAAGGATATATGGATGTGATTTGATTGTCTCGTCTCGGATTGGACATAGGAGTTGCAACGTGTGGAACCTCGCTGACGCCGTCACATATGAAGCTGATGAAACGTTATACGCAAAATTTATTTTTGCTCTTTGACGGTGACGATCCGGGGTTTGATGCGACTGTTCGCGGACTGAAAGTTGCATACGAACAGGACACCTATCCGAAAATTTTGATGCTGCCCGATGGGTATAAAGATGTCGATGAGCGAGCAAATGTGACGCCATCGGAGAGTATGATTAATGAATTTTTTGCATGAGCGGAAGATGGAATTATCTATGTGATGAAAAAGTTAATTGAAAAATATGATCATCATAGTCCGATAGAGAGAAAACGTATCATTGAGCAGTTGTTCTGAATATTACTCTATGTGCAGGATCTGACTATGCTGACCTGGTATATCGAGAAGATGGGTGCGCGTCTTGGTATCGGGCAGGATGTCTTGCTGCAGCAATACAAGACCTTTACGAGGTCGCAAACGATGATCGCTAAGTCGATCGAGAAAAATAAGGAGGAGAAGAAACCGCTGAAGCAGGACGATGAGCTGTTAGTCGCATCTTTTTTCTATGATGATTTTCTTGGAAAGATGCAGGTGCACAACGCGAAAACAAAAGATATTATCGTGCTGGTAGAGGAGTTGGCGAAGGCGATCGAAGATGAGATTATTGTGCCTATCTTAGCCGGAACGATCTCTGCAGAGCAGAAAGAAGCGGTATTGGAAGCTCAGCTCTACCGGGAGAGACAGCGAGAACTGCATAATGAAGAGAAAAAGGAACGTGAGGTGCAGGCGCTCTGTCACAAATACATTCAGCGCATCATGCAGCGTCTCATGAAATATACGAAAATTTCTGCAGCCGAAAAACAGGTGTTGCTCGACAAGATGCGCAAAGTCCTGATGATCAAGTAATTTTCTCATATGTCAATATCTGTTGCTATTGGTACGTACATAGCTATTATTTCAACGAGCCTTTATGGCGCGGACATTAACACACGATTGTAAACCAAAAAATGTTTTTTATGAGAACGACACAAGCATACAATACCACATTGTCTTATCTTAAAATGAGTACTTCTTTGCGAGCAGGAGTGGGTCAAATAATTCATATTGTTCTTCAGCATTTTCCTGAGATCAATATAGATGACGTGTATTCGAAAACCCGCAGTCGCGAAATAGTAGAAGTGAGACACACAATCTTTTATTTTTTGTACATCTACACTCATTTATGTACAAAGAGCATTGGCCTTATCTTCAAAAAGGCTGATTATAAAGGATATGATCATACTTCGGTGCTCTATGGGTGCAACGAGATTCTCAACAGGTTTCAGCATGCGCAACATGCAGCTTGGAGAGAAAAAATCCTTGTCCCTATTGAAAAACAAATCAGCTTAACCGCTACGAACAAATTCGGGAAAAAGATTGTAGAAGAGATCGTAGGGATGCCTCAGGCAAAGTTTAATGAACTAGCCGAGAATCTTCCACAAGTGAAAGGGCTACCTACTCTGACGAGGGAGCGAATTTTACATGAGTGCTCCAAAGAAGCGAATGTATCATTTGACACTATTATGCTGTTTATAACGGATATGACTATCTATCAGATAGCAGCATGGATAGAAGATTTTCATGCACACCAGAAATTCATCGCATTCGCAGTAGAAAAACTTTTCGCTAACGCACATCAAACCAAAAGAATAGACGTAGAGACGACACAATTCCCTGGTACTCAGCTTGCCATCTTATATGGGCAGTTTGAAGACCAGTCGATAAATCTCTGACCTTTCATCTTTAATGCTTATTAGCTTGGCTTATTGCCAGGCTTTTTTTATTCCATTGTAATTTCTCAAAAGAGGAGTATCATGCTCCTGCATAACAATAGCACTATTTTTATTTTCTTATTTCTATGCAGATGAAAAAAACGCTCACATTATTCGTAACTCTTGGAGCAGCAATGCTTCTTGCAGGATGTACCCTTCCTTCTATGAGAAAACAACCTGCAGTGATCAATGTTCCTGTTACGACAACTTCAACAGGCGACGCAAAGCAGGAGTGTCTTGCGAAGCGCTATCAGTGGAACGATCAGACATTAAAATGTGAAAGACAGCAACCTCAGCAGATGTGTCTCACAGCTGAAAATCAGCGGAACAATAAAACAGAGATGTGTGAGTATTCAAAGGATAACTGTCTTGCAGCCGGCTTGCAGTGGAATGAGCAGGATGCTTCATGTGAGTATAGTAAGAGCGATTGTCTTACTATGGAAGCCCAATGGGATGAAAAAACCAGCAAATGTGAAATCATGCCTCACACAACGCAGCAGAAAATCAACGACTGCCTTGATAAGAGCGGTCAGCGGGACTATGAAAAGAGCGCCTGTGAAATGATGACTGGTAGCTCTGTACAATAAGAACCTCTAGCTTTTGTATTTGCAAACGTCTGCCAGATCAGTATAGTGTTTCGTACATAATTTTATCTGTTCAATAAAGCGAACTAGCAATGGCCCTTAGATTTTTTTATGACAGTCTTGATACAGTAAAGAAGCTCAAGCGTCCAACAAAGAAAGATTATATTAACCTGACTATCGCTATTTTCGCAGCGGTTATCATCGGTGGTTTCTTCTTCGTTGCACTTGATACTTTATTCTCAAACGGTTATCAAATTTTTTACCATATTATGACTCCAACGAGCTAATGGAAAATCTCCAAACAAATTCGAACGACATTAAAAAACAGATCGAGGATAATACACATAGATGGTACTCACTGAGCGTGGTTTCAGGCCAGGAGATGCTCGTAGTAGAAAACCTGAGAGAGCGTATCAAAAAACAAAACCTTGGTGCTGATATCGTCGACTTCCTTGTTCCTATGGTCAACGAGGCAACCGTCGTGAAGGGTAAAAAGGTCATCAAACCAAGAAAAATCTATCCTGGATATATTTTCATCAAAACCAGAATGAACGATAAACTCTGGTATGTGATCAGAAATACTCCTGGAGTGAAACTGATCGTGGGAGCTGAGACTCGCCCTATTCCGCTTACTGATAAAGAGCATGAGAATATCATGGCTCAGATCGACAAGAGTAATGAGAAGGCAGAAGTATTCGTTCCTTTCCAAAAAGGTGATGTGGTTATGTTAAAGGAAGGAGACTTTGAAGGTATGAAGGGAAATGTGAAAGATGTCGATGCTGAAAAGGGTATCGTGGTAGTAAATATCGAGATACTTGGAAGACTTACTCCTATCGCTGTTGCATTTGATAAGGTAAGTGCAGTAGACTAACATAATTTACCATCTTATTTCCCCAAGGTGTATAAAGATAAACAGCTTGTACGTATTACGATATTTGTACTTCTCGTCGGTATCGTTTTAGTGTATGCTGTTTTTTTTAATGTACACGGTGATAGACTGATCACTGACGCGTCGGGAGCTATCCAGCAGATCGTGAAGAGCAAAAACAACCCAACAGAGGCAACGTCATCTTCAGGCGACTCTCTGAGCGGCGCCCATCAAACCGGGACAGTTCAGGTACAGGTAGAGGAGACAACGGGTGTGACGATGGGGTTTTCAGGGCTTGCTGCTCTTTTTGGTAACGACCAAGAGTACTTATGAACTGGCGTCAAAATGCTCTCTGGAAGCTCTCTCTTCCAGGGAAGTATCGATATTTTAAAGACGATTGGTATCGACTACCAGTATGTTCTCAAAGACGGAACGTATAACATTTACTACGTCTATATCGGCCGCGATAAGGTCTACAATCTCCGTGAGATCGCCCAGGAGTTTGGCTGAAAAACAGTTGAAATCATCTCCCAGAAAGATATAGTAAACAATCTCTATTTTGGCGACAGAGTGACCTTCATCGAGTTACCGCAGTACAAAGATGTTAAGGTAAACGTCTTCATCCAATATGGTCAAGACCTTTGGATGATCCAGGACGATGCCAGTCAGTATAAGCAGCATAAAAAATACATTAGACAGCTCTTTACTGGTAAATAAGGCTTTCTCTCATTTCATTGAGGATAGCGTATCGTTTTACTCGTATTTATTATAACAATGGCTCCAGCAAAAAAAGTGTCGAAGCAGTTTACGCTTCATATCACTGCAGGAAAGGCTATGCCAGCTCCTCCAGTGGGACCGATCCTCGGTCAGAACGGTGTTAACATCGGAACATTCATCAAGGAATTTAATGACAAGACAAGAGAAGTCGCTGCTAAATTCGGTGGTGCTGAGGTTAAAGTTCCAGCAGTTATCACTGTCTACACAGACAGAACCTATGACATGGAAATCCTTCCTCCGCTGACATCTCATCTTCTTCTTTGGAAACTCAAGCAGAAACAAGGTTCTGCAACTCCAAATAAGACAAAGATCGGAACTCTTACGAGAAAAGATCTGGAAGAGATCGCAGAGATCAAGAAGCCAGTGATGAACACGGCAAAGATGGACTCACTCGTGAAGATCGTTGCAGGAACTGCAAAAAACATGGGAATTGAAATCAAAGGATAATATATGAATCTAAGCTAGCTCATCACGCTATTCACTGCGGAGAAAAGAAGATGGCTACCTGTGGGAGATAGTAGTTGCATTAGAAATAGTGTGTACCATCGTTAACACCACTTTTAGTTGTTTATAGCATTACATTATGGCACGTGGAAAAAAGTACAAAGCAGTAAGAGAACTTATCAATCCAGAAACTAAATACGCAGTTGAGGAGGCGATAGCTCTTGCGAAGAAAGGTTCATACTCAAAGTTCGTCGGCATGATGAACATCGCTGTGAAGACATTTGCAGATCCTAAATATAACGACCAACAGATAAGAGGGGTAACAAGCCTTCCACATGGTGTTGGGAAGACGGTAAAGATCGCGGCATTCGTTTCTGATGATAAAATAACTGCTGCGAAAGCTGCAGGTGCTGATATCGCAGGAAGTACTGAGCTCTTAAGTGATATCGAAAAAGGAAAGATCGACTTCGATATCCTTCTTACAACTCCTGATATGATCAAGGAACTTGCAAAGGTTGCCAAGGCTCTCGGACCTAAGGGTCTCATGCCTTCACCGAAAGCGGGTACAGTAACACAAGACCTTGAGGCAACTATCGGAGAGGTAAAGAAAGGTCGTATCGAATTCCGCATGGATAAGACAGGAAACATCCATTCAGGAGTTGGAAAACTTTCGTTCTCTGACGAGCAGCTTGTAGACAATGTGAAAGCATTTCTTAAGGCTCTCGAGGAAAACAAACCAGCAGGTATCAAAGGAAAACTCATCAAAAAGGTGGTCGTTTCTCCTACTATGGGACCTGGTGTACAGATTGAGTGGTAAAAGACTGATATGATATGCATATATGAAAAAAGCTCCCCGATGTGTCGGAGGGCTTTTTTTTATCTAGGGAAACTTAAAACTCCTTGTCTTCTCTTAGTTCTTTGACCTGTACGAGCATAATTCTATTCTTTTCTTGCTGATGTCTGACTCACTCTCCAAGAACACGAACGATGCTGTTGAATACAACGGTATCTTGGGCAGCATTTTTGCCGTGCATATTATTCAATAGGGTACTTAATCTTTGCTCTACGAGCGTTTGACCGTGCTCTACATCCTTTTTGAGAATGGTAATGTCGTCAAAGAACATAGTACGGTACTCATCTTTTTGATAGAGCGCCGAGAGACCTAATTGCTTATAATGAGTAAACTTGTTTTCAGAGATGATCCGCTTAGCAACTTTTTCAATTCCATACGGCAGTTCTTGTTCGAGATGAGCTATAAGTGTATTTCTATTGTTGAAGAAGCTGTAACGTATCATATTGTTTACATACTGTCTGAGAGATTTTTCTTCATAAGCAAACGGAGTGTTCTCAGATAACATATAACCGACGTTCTTATTGTCCTTACTCAAAGACATAATTCTTTGTGTTTTGTTTGGGGTATCACTATTTTTTGATTCATTCTTTTCTTTCATAATGGCTGTGTTCTGGGGCGTGTATTTCAAAGGTTTAGCCCTGAGAAGAAACTCTTTAATCCGCTCTTCATGGTGTGCTCCCTGTAGTTTTAATTCGAGTTCTTCCATCTTATTGTATTTAACCTTCATAGACCCATTGAGCGCCATATCTAGGAGAGGAAGGGGCATATTATCTATATTAAACACACTGTAAGATACGATAAGCTTGTAAGAGTCAGTACTAATAGCTTCTCCTTTGAGAGAACCATATGGCTCTATAACAGAGTGTTCTAATGTTTCTTGATCATCAAAAAGAGGAGTCCGACTGAGTTGAAACTTATATTCGGCCTTAGCCGTACGTTTCGATAAAAGATTGATGAGCGTATGAGGAGTAATAGAGGAGACGCGCTGTATCAGGTGCTGACTGATCCCTTCTTCCTGTTTTTGCTTCTGTCTCTTAAGAGAAGCTTTAATAGAAGCTTCTACCTCCTTTGTTTTCTCCTCAAACGATGGTTGCTCTAAAACCTTTAAAGTTGCTAATTTTGCAGCACAAAGTTGCTTAATGAGATTTGTGTCGCGCCAATTTGTCTTAGAAATCTTCACTTGTAGGAGGTCTTCGCTGATATTAGGTGAAATAGCGCGAAGAATACTCTCCTTTATGTCTGGAGAGTAATGAGAAAGGCTTATCTTAGCGTATTTTTCGAGAATGGAGTGCTGAATATTCATAGAAAGATTATATCTCTATATTAGGTAAAGTCAATTATAAATATATAATTCTTACATATACTTTTTTATACACATATTTTTCCAAAAAAGCAAAGGAGAATCGCTCTGTCAAAGTGGCTAATATTTGTCTTTTCAGGTAGGAGTATCTATGATAGAGTATACATTTATTCCCCAAACAAAAACGCATGAGTTATATTCCTGATGTGGTTATCGAGAAAGTAGAGACGTTGAAGAAGCAGGGTAAGTTTGATGAAGCGCTGAAGCTCATCAATCATGAACTCATGAAAAATCCAAGCAACGAACAAGCGCTTATGCAGGTCGTTGATATCGAGTATAGACGCGGAGAGTTAGATAAAGCGTGAAAGCCGGTAGATTTCCTTTTAAAGATGAAAGGGGATGATCCGATGGCTCTCTATATTA
>JAGOPC010000043.1 GCA_017992195.1 Patescibacteria group bacterium | reverse complement strand
CTTTGGTCTATATAAGAGAAAGGAACAGCTTGATCTATACTTTCCGGGTAGATATACGCAAAAAAATACTTCGTAATGAGATTGATGATTGCCTCGTCGGTGACGGGGATATTTTTATCTGCGAGAATGGACATATCGTCAAGTAGAGGAGTTCTTTCGTCGTAGATGCCAGGTGCTAGTATGCTCATGGATAGATTCATGTGTAAAATGAACCATATTATAAGCCTCGTATACTATAAGTCAATATGTCTTCGAGATTTAAAAAAATCCCGTGTATAACACACGGGATAACGGGGTTCATAACAATGAAGTTTACTTTTTGGCTTTAGTTTTAGTCGCGGTTTGTTTGACAACAGGTTTTGGTTTCCTGCCAATTGTTTTTGCAATTTGTGTCGCGTCCTGAGAGCTTTGCTTTATATACGCTATCAGGTTGTTAACTTTTGTCGCCGGGATATTGTCGGCTAAGATGATCTCGCTCACATTTATTGCTGTTGCAGTGCCTGCCTTTTTCAGAAGTTCCTTGTCGTAATCCTGCCCAATGGGAAGCGTGCTGTACGTCCAGCACAGGACTCCTATCTTTCCATAGAGATAACCTATAGAGTCTATGGAATCTACGGCGATTTTTGCAACCCCTGCTGGGGTAGCGAACTGATACGCTTTGCCACGCACTATAACGCTGTCTTTCAGCATTTGCAGCACAGTATCGCTAACTACCGATAAAGTGTTCTGGAGCTCTGAGTAGGCTGCGGCCTGTGGTAAGTGCAGTGTGAACTTGGTGAAGTAGGTGTTTTCAAGATAGGGATTGTTAGCCTGTTGTATCCCTCTCATAAATTTGAGGACCTCCAGGTAAACATTCTTTGTCTTTGGAGCTACCTTTGGAGTCTCTTCTTCCTCATCCTCTTCACTTTCAGTTACTTTGGCTGCTTTCTCCGAACTCTCCATGATGAGCAGGATTTTCTGCAACGTGTTGTACTGCTTTAACTCCTTCGGATTTTGGTTCATAGCCTTTCTTGCCATTTGAGCCGTAGCAAATCCGTTGATCAGTACGCAGATGATAATTAATAATGTTAGTTTTCTCATAACAGTAGTTTTATGTTTGTGATGTGTTTTTGTATGGTAAATTATAGAGACGAGACGGAAGAAGTCAAGACATACAAAAAAGCTCAACCCTGCATGCAGGGGAGCTTTGACGACGCGCTATCTAGCCATAGGCCCAGACACGTCTGATGTCGAAAATAAGGAAGAGGATAATGAGGAGTACGACGAGTGTCGCCCATTTGAATGGGCTACTGGTCAGCAACGGTCCGGCAAGAATCACCAGGCAGATCAGAGTCGCGATAGCGATACCGCTCAGTACGATCTTCAAGAGCCGTAACCTCTCATCTCCCAACAGTCTCGGCCATGCGTTCACAGCCAACAAGATGATAAACCGTCCTCCAAACGCGACTGCCAGTGCAAGTGCACACAAATCAATAAGTATCATATTTCGTTTCTATTTTGTGGCAATATTATAGCGCTAATCGACGGCATGTCAATCAAAAAGATGGTTGCTACATCCAGAGCGTTATAAGGAGTAGTATGAGCAGACAACGAACAAGAAGCAAGTATGTTGGTTGAATCAAACAACATAAATTTGATATAAAAGATTGATAACGCTTTTGAGTACTCTAGACTATGTTTCTTTTACAATATATTTCGTTATATGAAGCACGAAAGATCCATAAAATATATAGGAGCTATAGCTATGGTATCGGGGATCATCCTCTTTCTCGCGAACCTTGATCAGGCGTGGCGCAATATACAATGAGTGAAAGGATCTATAGTCTTATCAACTGCGTTAGTGATAAACTGTATATTTTGGGTAACATATGGACTCTTGAAAGATGATAAGGCCGTATGGATATCAAATGGAGTATGAGTTATAACTACACTAATAGTGATTTTTACATATTTCTTCTACTAGTAGATGCTATATATAGTATTTGACTTTGATGGGACCCTCGCTGATACACAAAGGCATCATGCTCAAGTGGAAAGCGACTTTCTCAAACAACAAGAGATAGAAATCTCTGCTAGTGCAATTACTGAGAAATACGCAGGAAGAACTCCAAGAGAGTGGCTTGCTGAGATTCTTACAGAACATACACTTTCTTTTGACGAGCATGTGCTAGAAGCTTTTGAAACTCATAAAAATGAGAAGATAGTTGCTATCGCAAAAGAATGAAAGATCTGACTTTTGCCTGGAGTAGAGGAGTTTTTACAGGAAGCGAAAAAAGATTCATCTATTATCCTGGGAATCTCTTCGGGGGCATCTCTATGGGCACTTAACCAACTGATAGAGTTCTTTCAATTAGATATTCCCTACTATACAAGTGCGGATGAAGTAGAACATAAGAAACCTGCGCCCGATGTATTTTTGAAAACATTTGAAAAAATGTGAGCTAACGTCGATAGCAAGAAACTAGTTATATGAGATGGGAAATCAGATATTATCGGTGGAAAAGCTGCATGAGCAAAAACTATTTTCGTCAACGAAAATCCTAACAATGGTAGAGCAGCCTGAGCTAGCTTAGCAGTACATTCATTTGAAGAACTTTCAGTGGAGAAGGTGAAAGAGCTCTTTGTGAAATAAAAAGACCTCTACGCAAAGACGAGAGATCTTTTCTTGATAGCAGCAAAGGCTGTTTTTTTCTCTTTCAGCTTTCTTAGCTGATAAATATCATATGCATTTTGTAGGTTGAGCCACAGTTCAGGTGTTGTTCCGAAGGCTGCACTAAATCTCATAGCAAAGTCGGCATTAATACTTTTACGTCCTTTAATGATGTCATTCACTTCAGTTGGAGTCTTACCAATAATTTTTGCAAACTGTCTTTGAGAGATTTTCCTGTATTCCAGCTCATCAGCAAGATATTCTCCGGGCAGAGGAATAAATCTTGGCATGAGGCTTTCATTCGTCGCGACCATACTAATAAGAGTATAGAGAAATAAAATTATTCATAATGTTTGGTAATCTTTTCAACAAGCACAATCTGAATTTCTCGCTCGTTAGTAAACGATACAATGAGCCTCCACTGATCATTGAGTCTCATGCTATATTTTCCTTTGAGATCTCATCACAACTTTTCAAAATCATATCCACTTGCTCCATAAAAATCTCTTATATCTCTTGCTTGTTCAATGAAGAAGATTGCTTTTACATACTTCTTTACTATTTCTCGAGGGTAATCTTTAGGGAATATATCAGGATCATGAAATAATAATTTTAAATTTTTGTTTGCGAACACGTATTTCATAGAGCTCTCTCATAAAAATTAAATATGAGGAGAGTTATGCCGTTAGCTAAAGCTACTATATGCGTCATTTTTTAAAATGCAAGAGGTGTTAGCGAATTCACTAACATAATATCATCTGGTGATAATATGCACCTTGATAGCGGCGCTATAATTCGTATCATCACCTTCATATTTACCGCTCACAGTCTCACTATGCCAACTATCGACCAGACGATGGAACTTCTGAAAAACGCTATTCCATGAACTCGCATCTGACTTGAAACTCCTGTCTATCTGCACTCGATCGCAGTAGGGGAGTTGCTGAAAAAACATGGATTTTCTGACGACATAGTCTATGCCGGTTATCTGCATGATATTGTTGAGGATGGTTGATATACATTTGAGCAGTTAAAAGCGCTGTGATATAGTGCCCATACGGTAGATCTTGTTGATCTTTCAACTCATGATAGTTCGCATGGTGATAAGAGAAAAGCATGGAGCGACATGATCCAGAGAATGATCACTGAAGAAAATCAAGACGTCCGGGCAGTGAAGATCGCGGACATCACACACAATCTTTCTGAGAGTTACAATTGCAGCGAGGAACAGAGAAGAGGTTACCTCTTTTTCAAAGCGCCAGCGTTCATCTATTACGGCAATAAATATTTTGCTGCCCATACATTGTACAAAGAATTTCTGGAAACCTACCGGGAACAGGTAAGAAAGTATCACAACTATTTTTCTGCA
>JAGOPC010000020.1 GCA_017992195.1 Patescibacteria group bacterium | reverse complement strand
CCTCTTTTTCAAAGCGCCAGCGTTCATCTATTACGGCAATAAATATTTTGCTGCCCATACATTGTACAAAGAATTTCTGGAAACCTACCGGGAACAGGTAAGAAAGTATCACAACTATTTTTCTGCATAAATTGTCTTGCAAAGATACCCCAAAACGGATATAGAACGAATGTTCTATTTAATCTATAAAACAAAAGACCATGCGGATAGGGATCGATACAACTACTTCTCAAAAATTACCATTATTTTCTTCGGTTCAAGCGTGATATCCATTCCCGGCGGTCGATATAACCCATAAAGAAATTGATATAAACCATTTTCTTGTGCCACATCCAGCATCGACATTCCTGCTGAGAGTAAAAGATGATGAGATGATAGAGCAGGGGATCGTAGAAGGAGATTATATTATCGTCGATAGAGACACCCATGAGATAAAAACAGGAGATATTCTCGTGCTTGATGGCCCGGAAAGTACGCAAACTTTCACGTTACAATTTATTGAGGAGCAAACGACCTATGAGAGAGAGATCCTTGGGAAGGTGGTTGGCGTCTTTAGGCGTATGCATTAAGACTCTTAAACACATTGACATATAGCGCTTGAAGCGTATAATATTCTGGCAGTATAGTAGACATTCTTAACAGATAAACACATTCATTCATCAAACCAATCTAAAAACGCAAAACGCGAAAACTTTTTATGAAAAGAAAAAAACTAGTATTCATCGTATTATTTATCGTATTGGTTGTGACGGGATGTCAACAATCAACCGATCCAGCCGGATATAAAGATATTCCGGCTCGCCCCAATCCTCCTACAGCTATCAGTGATTTTGCCAATGTCATAGATGATGATCTACAAAGTAAGTATGAAACAAAACTTATGCAACTGGAGAAAAATACCAGTATTGCCGTAGTGGTAGTTACCGTAGAAACTATAGGAGATAATTATGGCAGTATCGAAGATTATGCACGTGCCCTGTTTAACACATGGGGAATAGGACATAAGGGTTCTAATAGCGGCATATTACTCATATTCGCCATGCAAGAGCACAAAGTAAGAATAGAAACGGGCTATGGTATGGAAGAATTCCTTACGGATGCCTCTTCTGGACAAATTATTAATCATAATATTGTTCCTTACTTTAAAGCAGGAGATAAAAGAAAAGGATTTGACGAAGGCATTAGTACCCTTATAAGCTTTATACATACTCAGGTACCTTCTAGTGATCAACGAGTGCTTATCCAAAAACAACATGAAAAAGAAAAACAGGATCAGAAGGAAGCACAGAGTCACGTAATAAATATAGTTATTGTAACAGCTCTTGTGATGGTGGCGCTAGTATTGATCTTTTTTGGATACAGGGGAATAGTAAGGCGGAAAAAATTCAATGATGCAAAGAAAGCGGCATACTTAGCGGCAGAGAATCTTAGCAAAAAGATCTCATCTATAAACCCTGCTATGATAGCAGCTAAAGAACAGCATGATAAGTACCCTGCATGGGCAAAGAAAGAGGCAGATCGTTATAGGAAGGAAATAAGAAAGTTAATGGAAGAGATGGAAGTAGACCTCAAAGAGGCGAAAGATAAAATCGAAGAGGATCCTGCAGCAGCTATAGGTATTATGGATCTTCTGTACGAGAACTATCAAAAAGCAGAAGTTTCATATCATAAAAGTGTGAATGCTTTACCGCAAAAGATAAAGTTCTACGAAGAAAGCGCTCCTCATAAGCAGAGTGAAACTTTTATTGCATTGATCGCTTTGAAAGAGAGAATTATAGATCTCCAGGACAAGCAACACTACACTATTTTTAAGGACGATGAGGAAGTATATCATCTGCTCCAAAAAGAATATGAACTTCTGGGAGAGACAAAAGATCCTAAAGCGCTCTTTGATGCAAGCAGCATGTTGCTGGAAAAGATAAACAAGCAGATGAGGAGTATAGAAAATGAGTTACAAACCGTCATAAGGAATACTGAAAGAATAGCAGAAGTAAAAAAACAAACTACTGAAACTATATCGGGTATCTTTACGACAGCTAAGAACTCCTTAGCTTACTTAATGCAGTATGCTGTAAAAGAAGTGTGGAATGAACTGCAGGGTAATATAACCAGAGCTGAACAGGGACTAAGCACGCTTGAGGCGAAAATAAAAGAAGCCGAAGAGTATAATACGATGACTACGCAGCGATTTGTAGAGAGTGAATCTATCTTAAATAGCATTCAGGAGCAAATCACCCGTAACGTAGCATTGCTTATGCTTGTTGCCACTCAACATGAAGCTTGGACACAAGCTGTAGAAGCTCTGCCAGCACTCCTTAATGAGGCCAATCAGTATGTAGATAAGGCTTTGAAGAAGATAAAGGACAGTGACGTGGAGAACGCGGCAAAGCAGAAAGCAAAACAAGCAGCTTCGGATCTGCAAAATGCTCAAACTTTATCAAACCTTATCCTACAGGCAGCATTACTGGCAAAAGTAATAACCCAAGCAAAGGAAGCCCTAAAAAAGGCTGAATCTGATATCTCAGATGCCGAAAATGCAAGAGCACGTGCCCGCAAAAAAAGAAATTCCAGCGTATATTCAAGCAGCTATTCCTCATCGTACAGTGGAGGAGGATTTTCTTCAGGAAACAGTGGTGGCGGCAGCGGATTCGGTGGATTTGGAGGAGGCATGAGCGGTGGCGGTGGCGCTACCGGAAGTTGGTAACATACTATACTGCAATCTAGTAGTTACAGACGGTCCCATATCTTGGGATCGTTTTTTTGAATAAAAATATTCTAGTGTCAATATAAAGCCTTTCTGCATGATATTATTGGCACTTTTCCCTTCGAAATCTCTTGATATCATGAAAATTTTGCCTATAAGTATAGCACTTTAGATAGCTACGTGATACACATGACTCCGAAGATAGAAAAGAAGTTGAATAAGTTACTGATCTGAGCCATTTTAGGGACTACGATCCTGGGTGTGGGTGCAAGCATGACCCCAAAGGGAAAGAGTTTCCGGAGAAAGGCGAGGGATTTTGTAAAAGGTTGAGTGGATGAGATTAAAAAGATGAAAAAGAAAAAATGATCTGATAGCGACGAATAAGACGCTGTTGGCAAAAACAAAAGGTCCAAAGTCTGGGGATAACAAAACTTTATCCTTCTAAACATAAATAAAAACATGAAAACATTTGAAGAATTGCACTGCTGGCAGAAAGCAAAGGACCTTAGCGTCGTTCTGTATACACACTTTAGTAGTATTGAAGATGGACTGTTCAGAGAGTTGATTAGTCAACCGTGTCTCGAGATAGGCCTCAATATTGCGGTGGGACATGGCAAAAGTATCAAAGAAAACATCGCCTATCTGGTTATCGCAAGATCGGCTGCAGCAAAACTACGCTGCATGTTACACATAGCAAAACAGCTCGATTACATAGATGAGAGCACGTTTACTGACTACTACAACGAGGCGCTTGATATCGCAAAGATGCTCTCAGGACTGATAAAAGCAATCAAGCAGAAACCTGAAGAGAGGAAAGCGAATGCGAAGGCCGAGAAAGTAGCTGAGTAGCACTCATCAGATCACCCTGCAACCATCATCGTCGTATAACGTAGTGCATATGATTATCGACTAAATACCTTGGACTTTGGACATCCTATTATTATAACAAGTGAAGTGAAAGCGTAAAAGTGAAAATGTGCAAGCGATGTAAGGAAGAGCCGCATGAATATTTAGACTTTACCGATAGCGCACTATGGCAAAGAAAAATCAATCATCAGACAATATACGTTACCTTGCGTACGCAAGTATATTCAGTATCTCACAGCGTAAAAAAAGTATCGATGGAGATGAGATCTTCCTCGGTATTTTCATGTATACAAAGGAAAAGAAATTTTTTGAACTATTCCGAAAGTTTTTGGGACTGCATGAGACGACGCATATCCAGAAATATATTACGGAATTTTATAATGTAGCAAATGATCTGCAACCGACCATACAGCTTCAGAGTCTTTCACTCAGTTCTGACCTGCATAAAAGGCTCGAATGACTGGAGCAATATAACGATGCAAAAAACAACTTTTTGGTATTATTATACATAGCAATTGATCAACTGTCTACACAACTTGCACACTACCTGCAGCAGCATGATACCGACCTTGCAACCATCAAGAACAAGCTCCGGATGCTGATGCAGAACCCTGTAGTACAGCAGATAGGCGTAGTTGCGTTTTTCGGGATGATAGGTAAACTTATATCACAGCTCAATTTATCGCTAAACGACATAAGTATGTTCCAGTTCGAAACAAAAGAGTCTATCGACACTATCCTTGACGCGATGGATCACGACTTCCCCGAAGATGACGATGTGAATACGGTCGAAAGTGCACTCAATAATAATAACAGCACCGTGACGATGGGAAAAGACAAAAAAAGTGATGATAAAAAATTAACGATCGAATTTTTCGGTACTGACTTGACGATGGAAGCGAAGGACAAATATCTTGATCCAGTAGTCGGACGTGATAAAGAGATAGAGCAAATGATTTACACATTGCTCAGAAAGACAAAAAATAATCCATTACTTCTCGGTGAACCCGGTGTTGGTAAAACGGCGATCGTGGAGTGACTTGCCCAGCGCATTGTTGCAGGCAACGTTCCGGAGAAGCTCAAGAATAAACGTATCATGATGCTCGATATGGGAACGCTCTTAGCCGGAACAAAATATCGTGGTGAGTTCGAAGCAAGACTCAAGGCGATCCTTGAAGAAGCAGCAGATATGACAAATAATATCATCCTTTTCATCGACGAAATTCATACGATCATAGGTTCAGGGAATCAGGAGGGGAGCGCCGATGCGGCGAATATGCTGAAGCCTTTACTTGCCCGCGGCAAGATCAAGCTGATCGGCGCGACGACTTTTGACGAGTATCAGAAGCATATCGAAAAAGATGCGGCACTGAAAAGAAGATTTCAGGAACTCTTCGTGGATGAACCAAATACAGCTGATACGATGGCTATACTCAATGGTATCAAAAAGAATTTTGAAGACTACCACGGAGTGGTAATCGATGAGAAGGCGATCGAACAGGCAGTCTATCTGTCTAAGAGATATATCTTAAATAAACATCTTCCGGACAAAGCGATCGACATCATCGATGAAGCCGCGGCAAGAAAGTCGACCATGAGTGAAAAGCTTGAGAAAAATAATGACTATAAAAAACAGGAAGAGAAATTATTGGGAATTCAGGAAAAGATAGAGAAAGCTATAGAAAAACAGGATTACTTCCAGGCAGCTGAACTGAAGGAGCAAGAGGAGAAGATCAAGGCACATATGAAGACGCTCCGTATGAAAAATACGTTACCTGAGCACCTCAGACCTGCGGTGACGCTTGAGGATATTGGACGTGTCCTGGCTGATAAGATCGGAGTGCCTGCACATATGGTGACAGAGAGCGAAACAGAGAAATTGAAGAGACTTGAGAAAGAGCTAAGTGGAAGCATCGTTGGACAGCAGGAAGCTGTGGAAGCGGTCGTAAAGTCGATCAAAAGAAACAGGTTGTCTGTCGTACAGAAGAGCAAACCTATCGCATCGTTCCTGTTTATGGGACCGTCGGGAGTAGGTAAGACCTATCTGGCAAAACTTCTTGCTAAGCAATATTTCGGTGATGAAAAAGCGCTGATCAGAGTCGATATGTCTGAGTTTATGGAAAAACATTCAGCATCAAAACTCATTGGTTCGCCTGCAGGTTATGTAGGGTACGATGAAGGAGGCGTATTGACTGAAGCGGTAAGAAGAAAACCTTACAGTATCGTCTTGTTCGACGAGATCGAGAAGGCATCGCCGGATGTACTGAACATCCTGCTGCAGTTGCTCGATGAGGGACACCTCAAAGACAACAAGGGACGCCGGATCGACTTCAAATCTACGATCATCGTACTGACATCAAATATCGGTTCTGAAGAGTTCGGTAAAAGAATCGCATCGATCGGATTTGATGGTGCTGATGAAAAAGAGATGTCAGACAAGGATTTTGACACACAGAAGAAGCGTATCATGGAGCGTTTGAAAGACTGGATGAAGCCAGAGCTCTTGAATAGATTAGACTATACGATCATCTTCAGGCCTCTCAGCAAACAGGTTCTCGGTGAGATCTTCGTCATGAAGGTAAACGAATTCCTCGCTGCATGGAAGCATAAAGAAGAGATCAAATTGCCGAAGTTTACAAAGAAAAAAGTCGAAGAGATCATCGAAAAGATCTACAATCCGCAGTTCGGTGCCCGTCCTATCGAAAGATATATCTACGACGAGGTTGAGCCAGGACTTATCGATCAGATGATGAACTAACATTTACTATAAGAAAAACTCCCACCATGACGGTAGGAGTTTTTTTTACTTATATCTCGGATCTCTGATCTTAAAGTAATCTATCTTTTGTTGTAGTTTTGTGTTGCCAACTGTCTGGTTATTTTGCACATAGTAAGCAAAGGTCTCAGCGTAGTCTTCCTCTGGCAGGGTAGGAGCGTAGGTGCTGATAAATTCGGTTGGCTGACAGATGTTGGTCTGACCTGATCGGCAGATAGCGAGGAAGGATTGATTGTCCATATCATAGAAGTAGTTATAATAGTGCCCTAACTCATGGTAGATGATCCTGTCGATAAATGTCTGATAGTTTGACGCATACGAGTATGAAAAGCAGAGATTGATCGTTATGTTGAGACTAATAAGTTCCACTTTTATTGGGTCTTTATTCTGGTCAAACCGTTCTCTTACAAGAATTTTTCCATCCAACTCACTACAATTATTTGAAAACTTGAAGCTGATCTTACCAACCATCTCATCTCTATCTTTTGCCTGCAGCCATCCGTCACTGATGAGACCGTCCACGATAGTAGCATATTCAACTTTTGCTTTTGAGATTCTGTCGTGGATGATATCAAGTTGTTGCGTATTTAATGAGCTTAGTTCATTGGCATCATATCCGGTAAAGTAATCTTCTATCGAGCTGAAATAGCCAGTGTTCGAACTGATAATAGGCGTATTTTGAGAAATATCGATGCTGGTCGATGAGCTCACTGATGGCATCGTCGTGTGAGAGAACCCATAGAGTTCAGGTGCATATTGACCTTTACAGTACTGCTTACCTAGTGCGATAAATGTCGAATATTGTCTCATAAGAGAGGCTTTCATCGCTGGATTATCTTTGATCTTTACGATCAGTGAGATGGCTACTGACTTTGTTGCGACATCCTTTGCATACGTAGAACAAAATGTATGTATCGGCACTCCTACGATCGTCTTCATCGTTGTCGTACTGATGGTCGAGCCTGTTGCCGCTGACGCAAACCCCGCAACAGAAAAAATCGTTACTGCAAACGTAGTAATCAATCATTTTATCATAACTAATCTCATTCGATGCGCTTTATATCCTAAATAACCGATGGACTACCACTATACCTATCAAAAACCAAAAAACGAGGCCTTCTCAGCATGTCGCTTCGTTTGGGCAACACTTAAGATGAAATTTCACATCTATTAGCTTGACTCGTGTGATTCGTACTATGAGTATAGGAGAGAGAGTGTGTGTATATCATTTTTTCTCCCCCAAAAAAAAAGTATTACTATTTCACGAAAAGTAATACCTTTTGCATGTAAAAAGTATTACCATATTCGCTATGGTATTACCTTTTTAAAGAAGATGTTTTCCCGACATATACACTCCTATTGCTTACCAGCTTTATTGAAATGTTCTAATATCTTCTACTGCAATTCTCTCCTGCTCCATACTATCTCTATGCCTTATCGTCACTGTCCCATCTTCCAGCGTCTGATGATCCACCGTAATACAATATGGCGTTCCGATCTCATCCTGTCTTCTGTATCTCTTCCCGATATTGCCACCACCGTCATACTCGACATTAACTCCCTGCTTCTTCAGCTTCTGCGTAATCTCTCTCGCAAGCTCAGCCATCTTCTCATCTTTCTCCATCAACGGGAAGATCGCATATTTCACGGGTGCAAGTGCAAATGGGAATCTTACCACCACACGCATATCTCCTTCCTTCACCTCTTCTTCATCATAAAACTCTAACATGGTGACCATCACGGTTCTTCCCAAACCAAATGACGCTTCTATACACCATGGAATATATCTCTCTCCTGTTTTAGGATCAGTATAGCTCATATCTTTCTTCGCGTACTCTTGATGCTGCTTGAGATCAAAGTCAGTTCTATTATGTACACCCTGGATCTCGCCCCAACCCCATGGATAGAGGAACTCAATATCAGTCGCAGCCGCCGCGTAGTGAGCCAGCTTCTCATGGTCTTTAAATCTCAGGTTCTCTCTCTTGATACCAATAACTTCTGTCCAATATTTCATCGCATCTTCTTTCCACTGCTCATAATGCTTCTGTGCCTCTTCGGGATTTGCCGGCACAAAGTACTCGATCTCCATCTGCTCAAATTCACGCATTCTATAGAGGAACTGTCCTGGAGTGATCTCGTTACGGAACGCCTTACCGATTTGTGCTAAGCCGAATGGCACACGCATTCTTGTCGTATCACATACAGCCTTGAAGTCTGTAAATAATGATTGACACGTCTCGGGTCTCATATAGACCTTACTAGAGTCGTCAGCCACAGGACCTAAGTGTGTATCTAGCATTAAGTTGAAATTTCTAGCTTCGGTTCGCTCTGCAGTTTTTTTGTTAGATGGATTTTTTGGAATATATTTTACGATAAAGTCGTGCATACCATCATTACCCCACGATTCAGGTGCAAGGTTTTTTAATCCGAGTTCCATAGCGATCTCGTCATCATTTCTGCCATTTCTGATAGATTCGAAATACTCCTCAATAATCTTATCAGCTCTAAATCTCTGTCCCGTCTTCTTGTCGTCAATCAACGCGTCCGCAAATGAGCCGACATGTCAGCTGGCAACCCATGTTTGAGGATGAGCGAGGATAGTGGTGTCCATCATCGCCATGTCAGATCTCTCCTGGATGAAGTTTTTGATCCGGGCATCAGAAATATTTTTTCTCAGCCACGAGCCGTACGGACCGTAATCCCACGCATTCGCAAGACCTCCATATATCTCAGAGTTCGGATAGACAAATCATCTTCTCTTTGCCCATGCTACGATATTGTCCAGATTGAATTTTCTTTCGCTCATCTCAAATGTGTTCCAATGATAAATATTATTCTAAATGTGCCACGATAGCTTTCGTCACCTCATCAATAGGCAATGTTCCATCAATTTCAATCAGTTTTCCTTCGGCTTTGTACTCGTTGATGATTGGTGTTGTATCGTCATAGAATGCTTTAAATCTGTGCTGGATCGCTTCCATCGACTGGTCGTCAGCGCGATGCTGGAGGTGCGTGTTATCCAGTGGACAGGTTTCGATATTGCCATGCAGATGGACGTTATACGTTGACCCACACAAAGGACAGATCAGCCTTCACTGTAGTCTTTTTATCGCTTCCTCTTCAGGGATAACGAGATGAAACATGATAAAATCTCTTCCTGTCTCTTTCATCGCATCGTCAAACATTTTCTTTTGGCCGTACATTCTCGGGAATCCATCGACAAGGAGTCTACTGCTATCTTCCAGAGAGGCAAACACCAGATTTAATACTCCCTTAATAAATGGATCCGGCAACAAACGACCGGCACTCGTATATTTCTTTGCGTAATCTCCCACGACATTATCATTACTACTCAAGGCGCGAAGGATCGACCCTGGCTCAAAATACTGGATCTTATCTCCAAACATCTCCTCTAAAGCTCTTGCCTGCGTTCCTTTTCCTGATCCTGCAATACCTGCTAAAAGTATATCTTTCATGAAAATCCGTAGAAATGCTAAAGCGATAAAACGCGTAAACGTATTGTGTATAGGGAAAAAATCTCTTGTTTCAATTGGTTTTTTCTATATCGTAGCAGAAACATTTCCCCATTTTACCTATTTCTCGTTTGATCGTTAGTATATGGCATCAAGAACAAATAAGGGCGGTATCGCCAAAAAGAAAGCACAACTGGAAAAACAGGCTGCTCGCACGAAGGGACAGGTTCGTTTTTCATATCCGAAGAGAAAGGTCTCGCTCGAAGAAGGTCAGGAGCGGGGAGTGATCGGAGTGCAAACAAATCCGAAAGGGCATACCTATCATTGGTATCTCAGAGGAAGAAAGATCTGCTACGAGACAAAGATGCGCATCGATCCGGATGGACGAAGATTTGTAAAGAAACCGTCAGGAGGAAGTGACTTTGTACAGGTACATCTCTCCGGTTGGGGTAGAAGAAAGATTATGAAGAATTTGGGAAAGAAATAATATTTATTTTCTGCCAGGAGTCATCTATGGACCTCAAAGAAATAATTGCATTTGCTGAACGAACCGTAGGTAATAAGTGAGGAGTATGATATGCAAGATCCGAAGATATGGAAAAGAGAATTATGGCTTCTGCTATGAAACTTACGGAAGAGGCAGGGGAGCTTATGGAAGAGATACTCGGGACATTGTGACTGCAAAGAAAGTCAAAAGAGTGACAATATACGAAAGAGTCCCTCGCTGACGAGTTTGCTGACATGATTCTAGTCGCAGTTCGCTTAGCCAGGATGATGGACGTAGATATTGAATCAGCTATCGATACGAAGATGAAAAAGATTAAAGCAAGATCAAATATATAGATTTTTACCTTTTAGCATATCATAACACATATGAAAATCAATTCTTTGGTGAAGCTCACAGGCTTGCTTATGTTAGCATGATGAGGGATAATCGGGACAACTTTTGCGACGAGTTTAGTGACAGCTAAAACAACGATCTGTGTTAAAATAAACCAAGGTAATTCGAAAGACATAGTTTCTCTTTCAGTTGTGCCATACTATAATAATGCGCCGGTAAGTGCTGAGCTATGGACAGCATCGGAAAACAACACATGCGTGACGGTAAATAGAGATTGGTTAGCCGGCGGAGCGAATCTTGGAACATCTTTTTTTGTAAAGGGATTGGGTAGCGATAAGAAGACATATCTTCTTGAAAGCAGAGATATCGCGATGTTTAGAAGCGTTGCGAACATTGAAAATACGAAAAAAATAGATATGTACTATGATTTTATGAGAATATTTCCTTATCCTTCTTCTCCGACGAAGCGTTATGTAGGTACGGTTGATTATGAAATCCGTGCGTATGATAAAGGCTTGTCTGATAAGTTTTCTCTGTCGTGAACATATAGAAGTGATTTGCGTGATCATGATGCATTTGATGCCATGAGACAAATAGAGGCAACGAGGTATACGAAGATTTCTGATTTTAAAGGAAAGGACTATGTAACCAGAGAACAGGCAGCAAAATTCTTTTATACTGCACGATTGGCTACGCATACAGATGACGAGCTGCCAACAGATGTGTTGAGTAGAAAAGCAGCATGTACATTTAGTGATAGCAAAAGTATAGATCCATCATTATTGCCCTCTGTGATGAATGCATGTTATTTCGGACTTATGAAAGGATCAGCAGGGAAATTCAATCCTAAAAGCACGATAACACTTGCAGAGGTAGCAACAGTGCTTATCAGAATGCAATATGGTATGCAAAACGAATGATCTGATCCTTGGTTTATCTATTATCTCTATAAGGCATTCGATGTAGAACTATTTGATGGATTCGCATACAATCCAGCATATGAAGAATTTTTGAATCCTATCTCAAGAGAGATGATTGGATTTATGATAAGAAGACTTTTGCAGATAGATAACGTTACGCTACAAACATATCCAACTATTTAATTAGCTTATTTGAGAAGAGAAACTATGGCAACATTACTATCAGGAGAACTGAAAAATCATATAGGTGAACAGGCAACAGTCAGAGGGTGGTTACACACTATCAGAAATGTTGGTGCAACGCTCGCGTTCGTCATCATCAGAGACAGACAAGGCTTGATGCAGATCGTGCTTGAGAACGAAGCGGAGATCAACAAGCTCAACGGTTGCCTTACAGGAACAGTATTGAAAGTTCACGGACTTGTGAAAGACGCACCTAAGTCAAAATACGGTGCAGAGATCGGAGGTGAAACAGTTGAAGTGATCAGAGCAGTAGGATATCCAAGTCCGATCGACATCTCAAAAGATACTGTCAATGCAGATGGTGAAACCATCCATGATAATAAAGTGATCGCACTTCGTCATCCGCGCCAGATGAAAATTTTCAAGATCGCAGCGATAGCGGAAAAATATATGAGAGAGTTTTTTGATAAGAATGAGTTCACACAAATTAATTCACCTAAAATTATTGCATTCCCGACGGAAGGTGGAGCAGAGGTCTTCAAGGTTGATTATTTCGGAAGAGATGCATATCTCGCACAAAGCCCGCAATTCTACAAGCAAATTATGTCAGCTATCTACGAGAGAGTATACGAGATAGGGAGAGCGTACAGAGCAGAAAAATCTAATACATCAAGACATATGTCGGAAATATTAATGCTGGATGTTGAGATGGCATTTATCGACGGACTTGATGATGTACTGGAGATGGGAGAAAAATTTATGCATACAGTGATAGAAAAAACATGGAGTGAATGAGGTGAGATGTTGACTGCGTTAGGAGCCGTTAAACCGGTATTGCCTGAACACTTTCCAAGGATTACCGTGAGTGATTTGCATGCATTGATGCTCAAAGAAACAGGAGAAGACTATACAAAGGATCTCGATGTAGCACCGGCTGAAGAGAGATTTATCTGTGAGTATAGTGTGAAGCATCGAGGGTCAGAGATGGTCTTTGTGACTGATTTTCCATGGTCGGATGCGAAGTTCTATCATCATCAGAACGAAAAGAATCCTGAGATCACTGACAGAGCAGATCTCTTATTTAGAGGAGTGGAGCTTGCGACACTTACACAGCGCGAAGTTAACTATGATAGACTGATAAAAAATATAGCAGATAGAGGACTTGATCCGGAAAATCCTGGACTTAAGCACTACTTGGATGCCTTCAAATACGGTATGGCTGATACCGGCGGACGGGGATTTGGAATGGCAAGATTCATTCAGAAGCTTGTAGGGCTTGAGAATGCAAAAGATGCAGAGTTGTTTCCGAGAGATACGACGAGAATTACACCGTAAGAGACGCATTGACTTATACGTTATTTGAAGTAAAATAGCGTATAATTTAATCGTAAAACGAATCTTGTATGAAAAACATCGTAAAAGCGGCTCTACTGACGTCAGCGATTGGTTTAGGGTCTTGCAATCATAATTCTCAGGAGAGCAATAGTGATGTTCCTGTCCAACAGACCTATACTAGCAAGCAAATAGGTTTTCAAAATAATGCAGTTAATGCTATCCACAGTAGTAGTGAAATAGAAAGCAATGTTCTTAAGATTTATGGTAAATGTTATAATTTTCCTGTAGTAAATAAAGCTACTGCAAGCAAGATTCACGATGCATTGATGCACATGACACTAGGACAATCTCCTCAGGAAGTACAACAAACTATTTGTGCTCAGAAAGATGTGAAAAAAATATTAGATGGAACACCCGTCGTTTCAAAAGATGAAACATATCGATATATGCAGTCTATCCTACGTCAGTCTGGTCTATTTTTTGAGCCTATGGTATATGACAAAACTAAATCGCTTGTTGCTATCGATAGCGTAGTAAAAAAACCTATAGATATAGTTCTTTTCAAACAAATTTTTTGAGATGATTTTTCTATGAAAGATATAAATGTCGCTTATATACATGAAATGAGTATGAGGGAGGGGACACTAGCAGACAATACTGTTATTCTCAATACTGCGACAGTGGCAGAAAGTATCCATGTAGATGGGAGATTTACTACTAAGAGTTCACCAGAAACGTATACACAGTCAGTTATAAATAATGAGATAGTACATGCATATTTGAGACAAAAATATGGTAAACTCACGGATGGAGCTTTCCCAGTATGACATCTCCTTGTAGATGGTGAGAATTATGAAGCAACAGCATTGGATATTGCAGAGTTCATCTCTGATGTAGCTGCGATCAACACTGATGTTACATATTTTTCGACACCCTTATCACAATACCTGACAGACGAACAAAGCGGCAAAAAAGCATTTGAACACTACAAACTCAGCAAGACTATGGCAGCAACTATGATCACGGAGATCTATATAAAATATCCAAATCTTGCAGACAAGCTTTGACGTATCATGGATGATGGTAAATTGAGATATCAAGCAGCAGTAGAAACTGGTGATCAACATCAGATACTTATGTCATTGGGTAATACTCAATTAGAGTACCTTAAGGTATTCTACTCTATGATGAGTCCTGAGATGGAATGATTCATCCAAGGCCAGATGACTGCCTACGCAAAGGCATTTATAGAGGAACTAGATATAGTAAAATATGAGATAGATGGATTAAAGACAAAAAAGAAGAACTCTTTAAAATAATTCATCTAAATTTCTGGTGTAAATTCGCTTGACTTTATATTTGAGAAGGCTACATAGGAGTCACTATTGTTTAACTCCGATCCGGGTACAACCCCTCAAAAGGTCCGGTGACGGCAAACCAATCGGCTTATGCCACGCATTAACACAGCAGGAACACAGTTCCGGACAAAGAAAGCAGCGCATAAAAACGCTACCAAAAAGAACAGCCGCAACAACAACGCAGCCGAACAGAACGCTGACACTCACAACGGGGGCAGCCGCCACATTGAATGATAATTCTTTGAGCGATCTTAATAAAAAGCAGGGGTTTACCTCTGCTTTTTACCATTTAGGCTTATAAGCTCATATAAAATTACTGTTGACATATATAGTTCCATGACTATTATTGTCGAACTATGGTAAACAAAACATCTCCTGCGCTGCACTTGCAGCCACAGGAATACACCGCAAGAAAGACGATTGTGAACCGGTACTGCCGGCCACCAAATGTCTAAACTACGAACAAAAAAAACATTGCCCAACAATCAAAAAACCAGCGCGTATGCTACAAAGGAACACGTAGCCCTTCGGGGCAAACACACACGTAACAACTCATCGATTACCCTCCATTCTAAGCTCGAGTAAGGGCCTGGTGGCTCGTGAAACAAGCGTTGGGGGACCCTCCAAAAATCTTCAAAAAGTTATATGTAAACGATAACCGGTTCTATCGAATTGGATATTGTTCTCGGCTGTGTAGCTGCCCCTGTAGGGCGACAAACATAGCTTAGTGATCCGTAACATGGCTCCCAAGGAGTTTGGACCCCGCTCTAACCAGCGGTCCTCCGATCATCCACAGGATGCACCTCTGCGACCTACATTAACTTCAATGCCCCTTCGGTTATGCAATACCGGCGGCTGGGGCAATGCCACAAGGAATCACATTTTCAAGCGGGTTCTGGCAGTCTT
>JAGOPC010000042.1 GCA_017992195.1 Patescibacteria group bacterium | reverse complement strand
CCTCCGATCATCCACAGGATGCACCTCTGCGACCTACATTAACTTCAATGCCCCTTCGGTTATGCAATACCGGCGGCTGGGGCAATGCCACAAGGAATCACATTTTCAAGCGGGTTCTGGCAGTCTTAGGAAGGATTCTTCCTAAGGCTTTTTTTATTGCCAAAATTTGCCTAAAATCAGCTTTTTGGCTATAATTAAGACATACTTTAGCCTGAAACAAAAAGCATGCAAAACACCATTTCAGTAGCAAATATGAACGGAATTGTAGATCAGATCGTTTCTTCGAACAAAAAGCTGATCTATGTTGCCGGAGCGTCAGCTTCCGGAAAGTCGTATGTAGCCGGACTGATAGCAAAAGAGCTGGAAGCGAAGGGGAAAAAAGTACTCACGATAAGCTCAGACAGCTACTATAAGGATGATACATGGCTTAAGTCAGTTCTGTATGGAACCTTTGACCATCCCGACCTTATCGAATACGAGCTTCTTCAGAAACATATTGCGCAGTGTATGAACAATCAGGCGTTTGCTATGCCAAGCTACAATTTCAAGGAGAGCAAAAGAGATATCGCGATCACATTACAGGGGACATACGACTACGTGATCATCGAAGGGCTTTATACGATTTCAAAGCTGAGTGATGAGTTTGATCCACTGAAAATATTTGTCACAGCACCTGAAGAGGATCTTGTCGTAAGACGTTTACTGAGAGATCCGGTAAGAGTTGGTGAACCGCTCTATATGGTTGTCGGAGCACTCAACAACGTCTATCCTATGTGGAATATTTTCGGGAAAACGCAGCATCCCCAGGCAGATCTGGTGATAGATAATTACTATGATCTTCTCGCGAAAAACGGGAAAAAGATGTACCATGAGCCTTGGGATAATAATGAAAAGATTTTAGGAGAAAAAGTAGCAGAAGAGTATGTCGTTTCCTATGTATACAACGATTCGACAGAAGATGATAATGGGAAGTTGATAGTAGAGGAACATTACGACAAGAAGGGAGGTATCATGAAATCGGTGACGATCGTGAAGACCAGATCGACGGAGCATGGGAAAAAAGAGACGATAGAACATATTTCGATGTCAATATCGAAAGCGGGAATTTTGACGCAGATTCACAATCTGTTGCAGGTTGCCGGACTGAACTACGAAGAGACATTTGCATATGATGCCCAGCATTATGAAAATAACGGAGCACAGGTTATCGTAGAGAAAAGGCTTGGAGATATAGTCTATATAAGATATGAGACAAAGTAATTTATATTATGATGTGATTACCATGAGTACTATGCCATTACTGACAGTTGCAGCAAATACACCCGATGAAAATATAAATTTTCATGATATTGCGGTAGAGGTGCTGAGACAGATCAAGCTTGATGACGAGGTGATTAAGATTAATCTTAACCTAGGTCTTAAAACTCCGCAAGCGATGTTAGGTCAGTCTATATTTGCACAACGTCTCACTCAAAACCTGAGTTCGAGAACACAGGACCATGAAAAGATTAAAGATGAGATGAAGAAGGTTATTCAGGAAAAAATAGACTCTTCAATAAATAGTGCTCAAGAACTTCAGAATATACAAACAACAAAAGATAATCTATTCAAGAACTTCAGCACTCACCGAGATAATAATCTCTCTTTGCTTATGGCTATCAATCAATGTGCCCCTATGAGTATTGATGAGACAGTAACAGAAATTCAGTCAGCATTTTCTATCCAAGAAAGCGAAAAAGAACATCTGAAGCAACTTATTATCTATCTGCGCGCATATAATGAGATTGAACAAAGCAAAAAGAATATAGAAGATGAACCAGTCCAGATTCAGAAGAAAACTGCTTAGTCAGAAACAACCCGTATTCATTCTGGCATTTCACCGCCATTTCCCTATACTGGTGAGATGTTAAGCCTCTACATCCATGTGCCATTTTGCGACAAAAAGTGCGGTTACTGCAGTTTTTTCGTGGTGCCGAAAGAGGGAGTCGACCCGCAGGGGAAGATGATCGACGGCTATATGGAGGGGCTGATTCGCGATATCCAATACTGGGGCGATCACTACAAAAAGCCGCAGCTGAGGACTCTCTACTTCGGAGGCGGGACGCCGGGGATCCTTGGCAAGGACAAACTACTACATATTATAAACACTATCCATGAACATTTCGACCTGACCTATCTCGAGGAACTTTCTATCGAACTCAATCCTAATCCATACGAAGAGATTCTTGATCTTGTCCACACATTAAACACTACATATAAAGACATTCCACGCATCAGATATAGCTTCGGGATCCAGTCATTTGACGACAGCGTGCTCAATCTTTCAGGGAGACAGTACTCATTTGCAGGGATACAAAAGTTTTTGCGCGATCTTCGTGAGATCAAAGACGGCCGCAATGTATTCAATCTCGACTTTATCGCATTCGGCAAGTGAGTCCGGACAAAAGATGATGAGTATCTCTTTTGGGACAAAGCGCGTCGTGAGCGGTTTCAGGCTGTGGCGCAAAGCTGATTTATCGACAGTTATTCGCTCTATACATTAGAACTCTTTGCAGGCGCTAACCGGGAAAAAACAAAGCTGAAAGAGATCGACGGACACAGTCATCTCGACGTGTCACATGTACCGTTTGAAACCGACCAGGAAAAGATCACCACGGAGTTTGAGTGGCTCAAAGCAGTGATTCTCGATGCTAACTATAGAAGATACGAGCTATCTAATTTTTCATCCGCAGGAAGAGAGTCGATCCACAATATGACCTACCGGAACATGTGATCGTATCTCTGACTCGGCCCATCAGCTGCGAGCTTTCTCACAGGAGAGTACGCTGATAACTTGCCGACATTAATTACAGACGAGAAAGCTCCCATAGGCGATCATCGCTGAGTTCGTTTCACGACCTCTCAGAATATTTTCGGCTACACAAAGGAACAAAAATTTCTTGATGAGAGCGTGACGTATCTCACCGACAGAGAGTACGATATCGAAAAGATCTTTCTCGCACTGAGGACGAGCAGGGGAGTAAAAGAACTCTCAACGTATAGTCACATATTAGTTCCTAATCGAAAAGCATTGCTTGAACAATATCAGCAGGCAGAACTCGTTGTCTATGAGGACGATCGATTGCAATTGAGCGATGAGGGGTTGGACGTCTATAATACAATTGTAAGTGAAATTCTCGCATTATAATTTCAGTTATACCTTGTCATCCAAATCGAATAACCGACGGAGATATAGATATCAAAAAAATTGTCCTATAAAAAAGGTATTACTATTTGCATATTGGTATTACCTTTCGGGGGGCAAAAGTATTACTATTTCACTATAGGTAATACCTTTTTGGAAGGATGGGTTTCCCGATATATACTCCCTACTTGTTCTAGAATAGGCTACTTGGATTACAACTCTGCAATAAAAAAATGCCCGGCGTAAACGCGAGGCATTAACAGTGGACAGAGGTCCTTGTCATAACGCATAGCATAACAGTTGTCATAACAGGTGAATCATTCCGGACTCTACAAGCTTTTCACGTAAGGGCAGTGCGGCAAGTATTTCTCCGCACTCTTTTACCCACTCTTCCATAGCACCTGGCTCTATATGAGCAATGATGACGTGTTGGTCATTGTGCTTCAATAGCATAGTGGCACAACAGGACCTTGTGAAAGGCTGTCTAGCTCCTACAACTTCTAAAAAGTTTCGCAACTCCTTTTTGCTCTCCATCGTTACGAGGAGATCAACCTTACCATGAATAGATGATACATAGCCGATCTCTATCTTGAACCAGTTGGCCTCTACAATGAATGCAAGCCTGGCCTTTTGGCTCTCTGAGGTTGCCCAATACGTAACAATACTGTTGGATGTGGTTCTCTCTGTGACTTCAAATGGCATCATAATCTTTTTTTTTGTTAGGGCGTTATTATATAGTCATTTCAAGATAAAGCAATATCTATTTTCTTTGTTATTTGCACTGTTTTTCGTATATATCTCCTTATGCACAAGATCTGACACAATAAATATTGTAGTATTACGCACGAGGGGACTCAGTATACGTTTCACCATCTGAGGGAGTTTTCGTGGACGCGTGAGGACTATACGCAGGAGCAGCATCGAACGACCGATACGTTTGATGTCAGTAAATTAGTGAGCGTAGATATGATCATCGCGCCATTTTCATGGCGCAATGTGTTGGCACATACGATGCTGACGTTTCATTTCAGTGATAAAAAAAAGGTAACGCTATCTGTAGAAGCACAGCTCAATCAGGGGAATGAGTATAACTTTTGGAAGGCAACGTTTTTGGGATATTATAATTTGTATATTTGGGGAAGCGAGCAGGATCATGTAGGACTAAGACATGTGAGATGAGAGCATCCGCTCTGTTATCCCCTGCATCTGGAGGAGACCCGTATGAAGCAGCTTTTTGTGGAGTTGGTGCACAAGACCAATGAGATTCATGAGAAGCATGAGAAGTATGCGTTACTATGGAATAACTGTACGAGTGC
>JAGOPC010000019.1 GCA_017992195.1 Patescibacteria group bacterium | reverse complement strand
CCGTATTTCTTTGCGCTGTACTCTTGTAAGATAGCAGCGGCTTTCTTGTTTTCGTAGTCGGTAGTTCCGATAGCGTTCATACTGAAGACGCGGGATGTAGAATTATTGATGTTGAGTTTTATGTATGCTTTATAGTTTGCGATTCAGACGATATCCTGTGCACTCAATACAGGGGCATACTCTTTCTCGAGGAATTCAGCATCGGGAGCGCCGATCTTGAATGATTGCATCGTACCCACGTTACCGAACACAGCGTCCTTCACAGATTTTTTACCTCCACTTGATTCACCGATATTGTTGCTTGATCCACCGTCAAGTTGCGCGATATACTGATGCGCCATGATCAAAGAGAGCTTATATTTACGAGCTTCTGACAAGATATCTGCAAATGTGTTTGTTACAAAGTTCTGGAACTCGTCGACGTACAGGTAGAAATCTCTACGTTTATCTTCGTCGATATCCTGACGAGACATCGCCGCATTATAGATGTTCGAGACAAGGATCATACCGAGAAGCTGAGCGTTCAACTCACCGATCTTACCTTTCGACAGGTTCACAAGAAGGATTTTTCCTTCGTCCATGATCTGTCTGAAATTGAAGGCTGATTTTGTTTGACCGATGATATTACGGATAAGCGAGTTCGTGATGAATGATACGAACTTTGATGTGAAGTACGGAATGATCTCCTGCTTCTCACGCTCGCCGATCGCATTATATGTTCTCTCCCGGAAGTTTCTTACGACAGGATTTTTTACCTTCTTCACTTTATACTCTCTATATGTCTCATCGGTAAACAGTCTTGGCACATCGATCAGCGTCGCAGGATCTTCGAGATCTTCGAGGAGCGTAAGCGAACCGTATTTGAAATACTCCTGAATACGCGGACCGAAGATCTCAGGCCCGAACATCTTAAGGAACATCTCTGTCGCGTCGTTTACGACGCGGTCTGACTGATCCACTGACGAGATCTCGTAGAGATTGAGACCCATCGGACGGTCCTCATTACCCGCATCAAAGTAGACAACGTCTTTCGCTCTTTCCTTTGGAATATACTTTAAGATGCTTTCCACGAGGTCCCCATGCGGGTCGATCACGCAACAACCATTGCCAGCCCGGATATCCTGACGTGCAAGAGAATCGATAAACACCGACTTACCTGTACCAGATTTTCCGACCATATAATAATGTCTCGTTCTATCTTTCTTCAACATGTATACCGGCGTATAAGTATTACGATACACATTCACACCCAAGAGCACACCATCTTTAAACACACGAAGTCCTTTCTTCGTGATCTTTTTCTTTCTCTCTATCTGCTTCTTCCCGGCTGTTTCAATAATTTTTTCACCCGGCTGTAACGCATATCATTCAACATAATCAATCACTTCAGTCACCTCTTCTTCTTTCAATCCTACTGCCCAATTATCACTATCGGCAAAGATTTTTTCTATCTTACCGCCCTTGTATTGTTCAGCGATAATACCGGTAATAATATAGTCAGTCGGCTCTTTGAGTTTTGGAAGATTATCAGGCGCAGCCAGCATCTTATAGTCGAGCCACTTGATGATAGGCGAACGATTGTAGATACCGTCAGGCAAGTGGAAGAGCGACGTTAGTGCGTTCGGAGTCATGATGCTCTTTCTGAAAAAGAAATGACACAGTCCGAACCTTGCGGCAAACTTCCACAGCGGTTTGAAAAAGAAGCCAAGAGCATCTGTTTTCCAGTTATTATTATCAAGTTCATTGTTAAACTCATCACGGTAGATCGTGAAAACCGCTTCCATATTGTTAATATTTTGCACGGCACGATCAGCGACATCTGAGGATGATATAAGGAAAATCGCTGCATCAAAAGCATGTTTGCCCGCTTCTTCACCCATGATATTAAGCGCGTCTTCTTCCGCTTTCGTCATACGAACCATATCCTTTCCGCCGGATTGGATGGTATCTTCATTCCCTTTCTTTTTTACTCCCTTGATCATGAAGACGAAAAATGCCCATACTCGATATGGCGGGATAAGCCACTTCCATCGATGTGTATGTCCTCCTTTCACGTAGAAAGTATCTCTTCTGTAGAGACCTGTTGCCCATTTCTTTGCTTTTCTGTTGAACCCATCACCTGCGGGTTTCAGCGGCATAACGATACTAAATGTGTCCTCTGTCGACATCTTTCCCATCGTATCGATCAGATCGTTGATCGGATCATCAGACATCTGCTTAAATGTTTTGATCGGATAGATAGAGCTTCTGACCGTTTCCATCACCGCGATATTAGAATATTTCTTTGAGAAAAGCGAAGGTCTTTTATCCAGGGTTTCTATAGATGCGTCAGGAAATTGTGCGCCGACCGCAGACTCTACGATCTTCTTATATTCAGGATAGACTCCTATCACACAGTGAAGAAGCCCCTTCTCATACTGCCATATGGTAGTCACCTTTGGTTTACGGAAAAGATAATTCATCGATACATCACGAAGCGACGAGTGTCCCAGTTTGTGCAACGCCTCATAGACTTGCCCCATACGCGCAAGTTTCTCCTTCATATCTTTCGCAACATCTTTATCCTGTTCACGCGAGATCTTGTCGTCTCCACGCGGAAGGATGATGCGAAGATAGACCATACGTCGCGCATTAAGCACATCGTAGAGAAACACAAAAAGAGAACGTATAATCTTCACAAGGATTATCGCACCGATGATACCAGCCACAGCCCGTCCTGCGATAACAAGGTAGTTATTTACATTGAGCTGATCAAAGGTCGGAATCTTTGGCCACGCAAATCCTGCGGTAGTCGTCTGCTGCGTCGTACTACCTGTCTGCACAGGCGTCTGAGAGTCAATCGTCTCATTTGGTCCTGTATCTCTATATGCAGACACAAAATCCATGATCTTATAGACCGGGATCTCATTGTAACATGCAACCTTTCCTTCCTGTCCCCAGGCTTTGGTCGCAAGTTCACCAACTGTTACCCTACCGGAAATAACATCCTGTTTGAGGCCATCAATCGTCTGTAATGCATACGTTAACTTATCAGCACAAAGTGTCATAAACTTTTTTGTTTCGGAGAATGTAAATTTCGCTCTGTAATAAGTATATTCATACAAGAAGCAATAGCCAAAACCACAGATCCAAAGGTATGAAATATCAGCCAATTATAGTTGACTTAATATCGTATATATTTATCATATGCTAAATGACGACTTTTTTAGACTTTTCTGCAGAGATATGAGCCAAAATCTAAGACTTTTTAATGACAATGAGATCGATAAAATAGATGGGGAAACAACTGCTCCATATTTTTTGAGCATTATAGAAACCGCTAGAGTTGATACAGCAAATATACTGAAAAATGATGGGTGAACCGATCCTTGGAAAAAGCAACTTTATGAATTAGCGGTAGCATTAAAGCATCCAAAGCTCTCTTCTTATGGGAGCGTACTCCCCCCGTTGGAGATGATTCTCGATATGTGCAATACAGATTTTGCAAAAGTTTTCCCTCTTCTTGCACAAAATCAAGGCTGGGAGAAGCTCTTAAGCTACTATCAGAATCCATCGTTAGCAAAGCCAGACAATGGAATGTTAAGTCCGATGAATAGCTGGACTGAAATGAAGGCGTATCTTGAAGAGCTTACCATAAAATTCCCATCGGAAGATCATAAGGCACTACTAGCGACTATTCTGGCGTTACTCAGCGATGAACACAACAATCTCGATGATGAGAACATGCAATATTTTCTTAAGATACCAGCAAAACAACGCGAAGCACTCATCGCGACAAAACTTATTGGCATCTCACACATGCTAAAAGATTTTATTATCTCAGGAGCATTTCACCAACTGACTGAGAGAGAAAAGCCTCTATTCATGACCGTCTATGGTCAGGATATAATGATACCATTATTGAAGCTTTTCGGAGAGTCACAAGCGAGACAAAGCAAGTGGATTGAGAAAATGGGAAAAGAGGAAGACAGCTTCGATGAGAATGATCCGCAATTCAAAAAGGATCAGAAAGAGACTCAAGCATTTCAGGAGTTTATGATGCATTACATGATTGCTAGAAACAAGGCTCTGCAATTAAAGACAGAAGAAGCACAGAACTAAAAAATTTCATCCGTAAGAAAAACC
This sequence comes from Patescibacteria group bacterium, assembly GCA_017992195.1. Taxonomy (GTDB): domain Bacteria; phylum Patescibacteriota; class Gracilibacteria; order Absconditabacterales; family Absconditicoccaceae; genus JAGOPC01. The sequence goes on along the minus strand of JAGOPC010000019.1, from coordinate 13,290 downwards.
AGCACGAAGCTGGTTTTTTTGTATACTGATTATCTCTTACTCGCCCTTCTCTCCGATCCGTTTCTCAGCCTCCAGTGCAGCCATGCAGCCGGTCCCAGCTGAAGTGACAGCCTGGCGATAGATATGATCCTGGACATCTCCGGCAGCAAACACCCCTTCGACACTTGTCTTAGTCGTTCATGGCTGCGTCTTAATATATCACATCTCATCGAGCTCGATCTGATTTTGCAGGAACGCCGTGTTTGGCGTGTGGCCGATCGCATAGAACAAACCTTTGGCTGGGATCATTGACTCAGCTTTTGTCTGATTGTTCACGATCTTCAGCTGTTGAAGCGTGTTCTCACCATGAGCTTCGAGCAGTTCTGTATTTCGGAGTATCGTGATTTTCTCATTAGCTTTTACTCTGTCCTGCATCGCCTTTGAGGCACGCATCACATCACGCCTGATGAGCAATGTGACATGGCTTGCGAACTTAGTCATGTGTATCGCCTCTTCGCACGCGACATCTCCTCCGCCTACGACAACAACCTCCTGACCGCGGAAGATCGGCAGTGCACCATCGCACACGGCGCACGCACTGATTCCTTTCTGCCAAAATGTGTCCTCACCCGGAACTCCCATACGCTTCGCTGTCGCCCCTGTCGAGATCACGATAGCTTTGGTTTCAAAAACCTCGCTATCCACAAAAACCTTATATGGCCAGACCGACAAATCGACTTTATCAACTGTCTTAGTCTCGATTCTCGTACCACAATGCAACGACTGTGCACGCATTTTTTCCATCAACTCTATTCATCCAACACTTATAAATCACGGAAAGTTTTCAACTTCCGTGGTGGTGGTCAATTGACCACCTGCGGCGATACCCGCCGCATAAAATCCTTCGAACATAAGTGGTTCGAGATTGGCACGTCCAGCGTAGATAGCAGCAGTATGACCAGCAGGACCCGAACCTATGATGATAATATTTTCCATATACAACAATTACGTTAAAACGTTAAAGGAAGAAAAACAGAAAGCATTATTGATGATTGTATATAGTAAATTATTTAGCTCTTTCAATTTGGCTTTGCCTTAAGTAGTGCAGCGCTACCAGTAAGACGCCGATAGTGATCATGATGTCGGCAAGATTGAAGACCGGAAAGATACTGATATGGATCCGATCTCTGACTCCTCCGAGAAGAACGCGGTCGTACATATTACCCAATGCGCCTGCAGTGATCAGGATGAATGATCGACATTTGATAAACTTTGCGTGGTGCAGAAAGATCAGACAGACGATCGCCAATATGGTGAAAGCGATAAGAACCGAAATGTCGATATTGATCGATCGGGCAGCTCACGGGTTTATCATCGGCGTGATAAGCTGACTAGTCCATGACTGGCTGAAGATTCGCCGTTTTGAGACGATATCTATAAGAGCAAGAACCACAACCGTCACTCGTGATAGCCGATTTCGCTTGTTTTTTTGAGACAAAGACATAAGGTATGAGTCCACTTTACTTGATAAAGGAAACGAATGCTTCAGGAATTTATAGATTTCGTTATGAAAAACAACATCATCGGTCTCGCCATCGGACTTCTCGTTGCGACAAAGGTCGGCGATATGGTCAAATCAGTCGTGGAAGATCTGCTCACACCAGCCATTTTCGCACCCACGATGAAGAGACTTAAGATCGAAAAGCTCAATGATCTCGCCCGGAGAGGTATACTCTATGGAAAAGCCATAGCCAGACTGATTGACTTCTTAGTCACGGCATTTATCGTCTTTCTGATCATCAAATATTTCAGTATAAATCCTATAAAATAACAGGATACCCTTGCAAAGACCAGTCGAGATAAGTAGCATTAGAACGTCTTTAATACGTAAATTGTAGCACTATTATGCCAGTAACGAGAAAAAAGAAGAAATGAGCACCGCTTGTAGCATTGATACTTGCACTCGCAGTGGTTGCGCTCGGACTTTGGTACCTCCAGCAAACAGGAACAAAGATCGTGCAAAATAACAATATGACCTGATCAGGAAACTCTATCAGCGGAAATTCGCTGCTTTCAAATATGTACGTCGGCAAGGAGGTCATACTTTCAGGAGAGATCACTTCATCACCCGATCCGGTGAAGTACTCGTACATCCTCAAACTTGCTACAAATGAGCAGGTTGGACTCGTAAGCACCAGAACTGCCATCGCCAACTATAATGGCAAAGTCTCAGTAAAGGGAACTGTGAAGAGCTACGACAACAGCATGTATGTGATCGATGTGAGCTTCATCACAACCGACACTACCGCAAGCCTTGGTGATGTAAACGCATCAAAAACTTATGTTCCTGATGCAAATCTTCTCATCGATACTACCGGGAATCCAACGGCTATCGCGGTGACCATCGCAAACAACACCATCACGATCAACGACACAGCTTCAAGCGTATCAGGAGATACTATCACCGTTACGTATTTCACCTGCCAGAAGAGCGATCCTCTTAAGGACTGTGAACAGATCAAGGCTTCAGCAAAAGCCGGAGACCAGTTTACAAGTACACAGGGTCTCACCTTCTATAAGATCGCTGAAGCAAGCAAATGGTTTGCACAGAGCGACTCTATGGGCTACATGGTGGACGTACCGAAGGACGCATTCTTCTACAAGGTTTCGTCATATTTCTTCCCGCTCAATACAAAGTACATTCAGGCTCGCATCCAGACACAGGCAGCGAACTACTGCTACAATGTGAACTCTAGACTCTCTACTATCAGCAAACAAACAACGACATCGAAAGGAAATGTATGGACAACAGTTGTTGAGGGAGTTGATACAGACGGAAGAAAAGTGACATGTACACTCGATATGACATTTAACGACCATCAGGAGATGATGAGCATGACGAGTTACATCGTAAGCTCAGACGCTGGCGTCAACGTTGCAACAGGCAACAACACAACTCCAACAGGCTCAACGGCAGGAACAACCCCCACTCCTACAAAGGTAGGCGGAGTACCTGGTCCTACATCGACTGGTTACTTATTCATCTCAAACAGAGGTAACTACTCTATCTTCTTTCCTTCTCAGAAGATCGCCTTCGAAGGAGTGAATCTCACCGAAACATTCGGCCTCGAAAAGACAACCTGCTACGTCGATATCCAGGTAAAATCATACGCTGACAGAGAGAACACATCTGTCATGCCAGGTGTTGAAATCTACGAGTGCGTAACAAAGCTTACAGCAGACGAGATCAAAGCAAAATTACCTAACTATATGGTCGTAGAAAGCGCAGACACAACGAAGATGTTTATCGTAAAGACGAACGCTGAGAGTTGGGCTGCATTCTCTGCAGGAATAGTGATCCAGTAATCTAACACTCATATAGCGTTTGTTCAGGGAGTAATTGTTTCACTCGCCGGAAGACTCTAGAACTTTAGCATGCACGAGTATACTACAAAACCATCACTTTCTAAAAGCAACACTTTTCTCTCGAGAGGGTGTTGCTTTTTATATTACGACACTACAATTGTATGGCATAGAGCCAATACTTATGAGCCTAAAAGCAACAATTTAGTATTTTACTCTCTTTAAGGTGTTTCATGTAAAATGCCAGGAAAACCAGGAACCAATAGCAGTCCCAAAGTAATCGCGGAGCTTTTTTAAAATGTAAAATTTGCCAAATAAGTCGCCTACTCACTGAGCAGCAAAGAAAAGCCTATACTCTATCTGGTAGACGCATTGCTCTCGTTGGATATGAAACGTAGTAATAGAAAGAGGAGAGAAAAAAACATTCATAAAAAATCCCAGCCTCTTAGCTAGGATCTTTGATTATTAACTTCTCATTTTCTGATTAATTAGTTACTCAGTGCCTTCTCCATCTGGTTGTCGTAGCCTTGTTTGAATTGGATGGGATCGAGGAAAACTTCGATGTCCGGTGTGATACCGACGCCGTCGATGATCTTCTTGGTTTTTCCCGTGTACCAGTGGGCGATGGTCATCTTGAAACTGCTGTTGTCGTCAAATGTCTGGAGGTACTGGACGGAACCTTTACCGTACGATCTCTCCCCTATGATAGTAGTATTTTTGGTTAAGTAATCCTTGATAGTACCCGCCATGATCTCTGATGCTGAGGCAGTAGAACCATTAATCAGGATAACGATGTGGATCTTTGAAAAGTCAACGATCTTTCTTCCGGCAGAGACTACGCTTTCTTCCTGGTATCTTGAAAGAGTCACCACGACAGGTTGATCCCTTGGCACAAAATCACTGAGCATTTCAGCAACTTCCTGCAAGCTTCCACCTGGGTTATCTCTGAGGTCTATAATGAGTTTCCCGGCGTTCTGGATAGCAGATGCATTCTTTTTCAGCATCTCCGACCATGTGTTCGCAACACCTCGGCCAAATGAGTGGATCGTGATGATTGGCGTGTTTTTAGTAAATTTATAGTCGATCATACTAATAGTGATCTTCGCTCTCGTCACAGGGATGACTGAACGAACACCACCACGATCGATAGTCAATTTTACGACTGTGCCTGCAGGTCCTTTTATCTTTGAAATAATAAAGTCGAGCGAATCCTTCTCGGTAATAGTATAATCATCCACTTTTATGATGCGATCATTTCCTCTCAGTCCGGCCTTTGCTGCCGGCGCATCTTTGATAACTGAGGTGATAACTACTTCGCCTGGATGAACCAACTCGAGATAGCCGCCGATTCATTCAAAACTGCCATTGAGCTGATCGCTGAACTCCTGTGATTCAGTGGGTGGAAAATATTCAGTATGAATATCTTCAACAGCATTACTCATGCCTTTGATAGCACCCTGAAGAAGTGTCTGATCAGTTACTTTGTCTCCTGTCCGATAGTCCGACTTCAGAGACTGATAGATTTCTGTTAACACACCAAATCCATCCGCAGTTATCAATTGGCTATTATAATTCCTATTCAATCCCCACTTTGACTGACTACCGATATTCATCAGCATACTATAGTTCGGCAATCCATTAATAAGCTTCGCAAGGTCAGCACGCATCAATTTCTCATTGTCTTCGTTAACATCCGGATCGATATGAAGGGTTTTGCTTACGAAAAGATTCACGAATCTCGAGCCCACAGGACTAGTCCGCTGATAACTGACATTGCTATTCACGATAAATCATAGGTACACACACTTTTGTAGTGCCGTATACAGCGGATCGTTGCGATCAACAGCCGGAATTCTAAGCGGAATCTGTCTAAACACTTCCGGTACTCCGCCGCCGACTTTGTTGCAATACTGTGTGAAAAATTCCTTTACGCTCACCGGCCTCGGGTCCTGTTTTTTCGCTTTACGCGGAGTTGCAGTAACGGTAAAATTTATACCCGGCGTCACGATAATTTCCGCGGCCCCATAGACACTACCCATCATTCCCAATGTCACAGCACCCGCCACAACAATTATCTTTTTATACACACCCTTTATCATAACAGACACGTAAAAAATAATAAAATTTTCATATAACAAACATCTTTTACATAATGGTAACCGGCACTTTGATGCTTTTTCCCTTGTACGTTATTTTCACTAACTTCTCTCCTATCTCATCTATTTTTCCATCGATCTGTATCCGCGAAAGGTCACTCTTCACCTGGGCTGATTGGTCCAAGGCTGATTGAATTTCCTTAGCTGACACTTTCTCGTAGAGATGCCCGTTAGGTGTAGATTTCTTCTGAATTTTCAGAGCTCATCCTTCCGCTCTTCGAACTTCGATCTGTTTAAATGTTGCCATAGCTTCGGCTTCGTGTTTATCGTGTTTCTCCTGTTTCTGTTTCATCGCTTCAAGCGCGGCCTTATCAGCCACCTTTGCCTTCCCCTGTGCGATCAGCACATTCCTTGCATATGGTATCGCGACTGACACCACGTCATCTTTATTACCGAGCGCTTTAACGCTCTGCAACAAGACTACTTCTATCTTATTTGACATCTTTTTCGTTGATAATGTAAATATTGAATGAATATTTTTGAATTTTTTATTATTAATTATTCATTTGCAATTTTGCCTGGTAGTCAGCCATCTCTCCTGCTTCGTATTTCGTGTGGTGCCACTCTGCATTTTTCACCGGTAACATCGAAGGGATAAGATGAATATGAAAGTGAGGAACCTGAACTCATTCGACTACCAGATGAACATAATCGCATCAGAGTTTTTCTTTCATATGTGTCATTAATTTCTTTGCGGTAAGAAACGCATGCGAAAGAGACGCATCATCACACTCCTGCATCCATGGATACGGGTGCTTGGTGATAACGAGCATATGTCACTTCTGCACCGGTTCGATATCAAGGATAGCGATCACCATATCGTCTTCATAGATTTTTTGTGCAGGGATCTCTCCATCAATAATACGCGTAAAAATCGTACTCATCGTGCTCATCAGTAGAATGTAAATACAAATTTGGTCTGTAGCTCGCTCTCATGAGTATAATAATGAAAGACCGCCGGACTACAACGGTTTAGTGACGGCGATTCACAGGATCTTCTCCCATACTTTGCTCCCTTTTATCTCTCAGCCATTCGAGCACAAGCGGCACATTGTCAGTCATGATGATTCTGATACCCATATCATAGAGTTTGTCCATATCCTGGACCTTGTTGACTGTGTATGAGACAATACTCTTACCAGAAGCTTTGATCTTCGCTACGACAGTCGGTGTAAAGGTCTCATAGGGAAGCATGAAATATCTGAATGAGGTACCCTGCAGCTTATTAGCATCCTGCGGATCAAAAGTGTCCCGCGCAGCGATGTAATTACGACCAGCCTTTTCGATGATCATAGTAGCCACAGGATCATAGCTCGACAAGATTACCTTTTTCTGTACTCTGAGTTCTTTCACCGTGTGCATGATTTCATCCATCTGCTGCTGCGCTTTCGATGAATCATAGACTTTGATATCCGTGAAATAGTAGTTGAACCACCCGGCAGTCTTTTCAAGTGCTTCCATATAAGTAAGGATAGGCTCGCCATTGAGCAAAACGCAGTTGTCTTTGATCTCCTTCAGCGTGAAGTCGCTGATATTCTTTTTGCCCGCACTATTCTTGCATTTCGTACGACCGATATCAGGGCCATGCATGACAACGTTGTAGCCGTCTTTCGTGAGCGAAAGGTCAAATTCGATACCGTCAGCTCCTTGGGCTTTTGCGCGCTTCATCGCAGAGTAACTATTTGGCGCTTCCATCATCGGAGCTCCTCACTGATGTCCGATCACTACCATTCCCATCTCCTGTTTTAACTGGTTGATCTCTCTAAGATCATCACTACTTCCTCCTGTATAGTGTTGAAAAACCTTGAACGAATTGATATATGCAAGATTTTGCTTGTCACTTATAGAGTTGATAACCCACGAATTATTGCTCTTATCGGTTGCGATATATTGCCTTTCAACGTACTGACAGTAACGAATCGCCTGTTTTCTTCATTCGTATCTATCGAGGAGATCGTTGAAGCGAGTATTGAGTACAGCATCTCCTGTCGCGTATCGATACTTGAGGGACGAGAAAACATCGGTGTGCTGTAAAATGCTGTCATTGAATGTTCATGGTTTGATGCCAGGTCCGACGATAGTCAGAAGTGCCTTTCCGGCAGCTCCGATACCGGATTTTTTAAACTCTTCGCGCTCGAGAGGTTCCATCTTATGGTGATCTCCGACTATGATCAACGTGCCGTTGTTAAAGTATCACTCCTTCTTAAGCTGATCGTAAAACGCCTTGATAGTCCTGTCAGAGTATGCAAATGCTGCACGCTCACTGTTACCATCGGGCGAACTATATGGTTTATGTGATGAGATCGTCTGCAAAGCAAGAAATAGAGGTTTATCGGAAGGTTTATTACGGATAACATCCAATGCCTTTGCATAGAGCTCCTCATCCGGGGCCGCATCAAACACATATTTCTTACCAGTGGTAAATGCCTCCTCACCGATGATGCTTGTAAATTTTATTCCCGACAGAAAATCTCTTTGGTGAAGAAAACTCAATGGCGCCGTACTCAGAAAAACCGTCTTATAGCCGAGATCATTGAAAAAGACCGGGAGAGACTCAGTATATGTATGATAATTTTTATATGCATCGGTAGACCCATCTCCACTCTCCCAAGGTTCAATTCATCTGAGAAGTGCAATATGTGATGTTTCAGATGTACAACCATTTGATATAAAGTTTGTATACGTGACACCATCCGCCATGATCTGATCAAAGCCAGTGAAAAAGTCATGGATACCACCCGCTCTTTTTGAGTCAATCTGGGTAAATGATTCCGCAAAAACCACTATAACATTGCCCGTTCTCTTTTGTCATCGAAACGAGTTGAAATATTTTTCATACGGTTGAATAGTTCTTCACGGCAATTCCGTAGTGTCGCCACCATAACTTAAAGCAGTGATCTCCTGCACGTTGATAGCAAGGACATTACTACTAAAATAGAAATTTGTTGAACTTAAAATATTCACTAAACTAAAGAAAACACACATACCAAAAAACACCAACGCCATCCTGAGATGCATATTTCTTCTACGAATGACAGGGAACCATTTTTGGATAAGCAGAAAGAAAACGAAAAGGACCGCCAAGAAGACAAATGCCCAGATAAATGGATACAAGACATAACTGGCACTATTTCTCAAAGAGAAAAATTGCAGCAGATCCAGCATATAAAACCTACTCTGAAAATAGTAGATCGAAAACATGTCGCTCACATAGAGCAACATCAGCAACAATGCAGTGATATTCACATATCGTTTAAATCGTCTTCTGCGTAGGACAGCATTGAGAAATGCACCAACGAATATAAGTCCGACGATCATGAAGTCGCTCGCTAAGATACTCACATAATTCACGATAGTTTCTGTGAAGTGAGCACCAAGAAGCGACACCCCATACGCTTTATGGACAAGGAACATTTTCAGGACGACAAGCAAAACCGACATCGCAAGAAGCGTTCTTCCATACCATGGCGAAAACAGAACAGCCTGTTTTACTTGCTGTCAGAATTTTTGCAACATAGGGCGAACTATGCGTTTTCGGGCTCTTTGGAGAATGATTTTTGTATTGTTTTTTTTCATGCGTTTCGACTATGCGTCACCGGAACGTAAATATGTTAAGATCGTTTCTTTCAAATTTCTTTGTGCAATGTCAGACAGAACTCGCTCAAATGCTTTCGCGAGCAACTCTTTGATCTGCGGTCAAGGTTGCAGTCAAAGTTCCTGCATCAGATCATCGCCATTGATAGCCATGTCACGCATGGTGAACTGCCCTTCTTCGCTGTAAAGTTTCTCCAGGATATCATATAGCACTTGTACCGTATCGATCTCATGTGATTGCAAAGGATTGAACTGACCTCTTCTGTCAGCGACGGTAATATCAAGCAGATTTTTAACTCTATCGTAGCCGTTTTCAGAAAGAAGCTGGCGCATTCTCTTGATCTGATTGCCATCGTGAGCCATGAGGATCTGCCCCGGCCTCATGTGATTAGCGACATAAAACCCGACTTCCTCGATCTCCTTGTTTGAAAATCCTAAGGCGCTGAAATCTCTCTCAACAAAGACGGGGCCGGAGATCACATGATTTGCTGAGCTGCTATGAATCGCCTGCATCTCCTCTTTGCTCGTCGCCTTGGCATACTCAGCATACTGGTCTTTCTTACCGACATCATGATAGAGCATCGCAAGTTTCACCAAATAATTTTTGTTGATCTGCTGCAGATGTCGCAGCGTCAGAAGAGTATGAGCATAGGTATCAAACGGATGGTAACGAACCGGCTGTTCATCGTGTTTATTATAGTGAAGCGCCGGGAATAGCGCATTGAGCAATCCAAGCTCGTCAATCAACGCTATCCATCCGAAGGGATTATTTCCTGAAAAAACTTTTACTATCTCCTGACGCAAACGCTCCTTCGCAAGTCATGGAACTAACGTATTGAGCTTTTTCATCGCATTTCGTGTCTCTTTTTCAAAGTCAAAATTTCACTCCGTAAGTTTCTGATTGATGATATTAACTAATCTCACACCACGCAATATACGAAGCGCATCCTCCTGAAACCTCGCTTCCGGATTGCCGACACAACGCAGGACTCCTTTTTCTACATCCTGCATTCCACCAAATGGATCGATCAAAAAACGTAATGTTTTTCCTTTCGTATGATTATTCTCTTTCGCCCACAAATCAAACGCCTCTTCATTAAATATTCATTTCGCAAAAATTTTCTCAATCCATTCATGATCCTGTAAAATAATAACCGCAGAGTCATCACTACCTGTGCTTTGAACAGCAGTATAGTAGAGACAATTGATCGTAAAGTCTCTTCTCTTCGCGTCAGCAATCAGTGAGTCTGACCACATGATCTCATCAGGATGGCGATGGTCAGCGTATCCACTCTCCTCACGGAATGGCGTAAACTCATAGTTAGTCTCGATACCGTTTTCACTCGCAGCCTTCGCAATAAGCGTCACCGTACCGAATTTCTCAGTACGAAATAATGAGTACTCCTCGTCTGGCGCTTTCTGCAACGCTGCAAAGAGTTCCTCCGGTCAGCTTGCAAGTGTCATGTCGACATCATGCGGCTGTAGATTGGTCCCTAAGACGATGTCGCGAACTGCTCCACCAACCACAAAAAGTTGCTCCTTTCAAAGATAGTGAGCAACTGCTGAAAGATTGGCATCCAGATAACGAAGATCGCCTAAGTGCATTGAAAGCGTGTTGGTAACATAAATATACCATGACTATACTGATTGGAAACAGTGATGCAACAGCTAAATCCCGCTTGTATTGAGCTTGTATTCATCACCAAAAATCATATACCTTCCTCTATAAAAGCCTTTAGTTATTTTTTTCTCATACGCAATAAATGCCAAAAATTCAGGACATCATAAGCGATCTTCACATCACCAGAGAAGAACTCGCAGCAGCATACAAAAAAGTTATAGGGAAAGCCCTCTCTGCAAGAGCAGTTAACTTAAAGGATGACGAGTGGGAGCTCGTGAAATCAGCCCTTTCAGAGGGAAACACCGCCACGTCTGCTCCTAAAGCTTCTGCCAAGAAGACGACCAAAGCAGCAAGCAAAACTGCTGAAAAATCAGCGGCAGAAAAAGATGACTCTAAAGTTCTCAAAGGAGATGAAATTTTTAGTGGAGACGACTTCCTCTCAGGACTTGGTTTCGGACCAAAGAAAGAAGATGAGCTTGCAGAGAGTGAAGAAGAAGTGGAGGTGCCTGCCGCAAAAGAGGCCGAAGCCGCAGAGGAGATGAAAGTCTCTTTCGGTAACGCGAGAGTGATCATCTCTGCTCCGATAAACGAAAGAAAAGAGAGCGACAAAAGAAAGGAAAGACCCGCTGATCGCCCAGGGACAGCAGATAATAAAAACTATGAAAGACGCGCGCCACAAACATCTGAAAGCGCGGGGAAAACTTTTCATACATTTTCAAATACCTCATTTTCTCAAGGCACCCAAAGAGGGAGATTTGACAACAAAAGACCTGGATCTCACGGACACTGAACACACGCTTCAACAAATGCAGAAGCGGCACCAAAGGTGCAAAAAGAAGCCGCGGTATCAGGCAATCTCGTAAAAAAACAAGAGATCATTATTGGCGATACAATCCCGGTAAAAGAGTTTTCCGAAAAGATGGGAGTCCCATTTCCGGAGTTGATAAAGAAATTTCTCCAGAATAAAATTATGGTAAACATTAACTCCTCTATCGATTTTGACACTGCGAATATCATCGGTGAAGAGTTCGGCGTGAAGGTAAAAAAAGAGGCGACAAATATTTCCATCGACGACGTACTCGAAGGTAATATCAGCGCGATCCTCGATGCAGATAGAGAGTCAGAAAAGAAGATCAAAAGAGCTCCGGTAGTGACGATCATGGGACACGTTGATCATGGTAAGACCAAACTTCTTGACTACCTCAGAAAGACAAATGTCGTGAGTGGCGAAGCGGGAGGCATCACACAGTCGATTGGTGCTTCACAGATCATGCATGACGGAGAAAAGATAACATTCATCGATACTCCAGGTCATGAACTCTTTACTTCGCTTCGTGCGCGTGGAGCAAAAATCACAAATATCGTAGTGATCGTGATCGCTTCAGATGATGGTATCAAGCAACAGACTGTTGAAGCAATTAACCATGCAAAGGATGCATGAGTCCCTATTATCGTTGCTATCACGAAAATCGACAAGGGAATGGGCAATATGGATCTGATCAAAAGTCAGCTCGCTGAGCACGGTCTCACCGTAGAAGAATGGGGAGGAAATGTTCCTGTCATACCTGTCTCATCAGTGACCGGCCAAGGAATTGATCAACTCTTGGAGATGATTGTACTTCAAGCAGAGATGCTTGAACTCAAATATGATCCTACCAGAAATGGTGTAGGTATCGTTCTCGAAGTCACAAAGGACAGCAAACAGGGAGTATTGACAACGATCCTCTTGTTGACCGGTAAACTTAACGTCGGAGATATCATCATGGTGCACAACACCTACGGAAAGGTCAAGAAGATGCTCGACCGAACAGGCAAAGAGACAAAACATGTCGAAGGCGGAGATCCGGTGATGATCCTTGGACTCAGCGAAGTTCCTGAGGCAGGACGTGTCGCAGAGGTCGTTCCAAATGAACGCGATGCGCAAGCAAAGATCGCGAAGATCATGGAAAAGGAAAGAGCAACACAAGGTGAGAACGCTCTCGCGCAGCTCGTATCTAAGATCCAGTCAGGTGACACCGTTCAGCTCAATGTGATCCTTAGAGCCGACTCATTCGGCTCGCTCGAGGCAGTCAAATATGCGCTCCAAAGCATTACTCCTCCGGAGAATCTTTCGATCAAGATCGTCCATGCGGACGTTGGTAATTTCTGAGAGTCAGACATCTCGCTTGCGCAAGCCTCACAGGGTATCCTGCTCGGATTCAACACCAGCCTCAACTCAGGCCTCGTGAAAAAAGCAGAGCAACTGAAACTGACTATGAAAAACTACGATATCATCTACGAGATGACTGATTACGTAGAACAAATTCTTAAATGAATGGTGGTGATCGAAGAAAAAGAAGTATACATCGGAAAGCTTGAACTCCTCGGAATCTTCTACAAGAAAGAAAAAGAGATGATCATCGGAGGAAAAGTCACTGACGGAGAGATCAGAAACGGAGCGTTCTTCAGAGTAAAACGCGGTGAAGGCGAAGCAGAAGAGATCTACACACAAGGTAGAATTACCTCTCTCAAACGCGACCAGGACAACGTCGACAAAGTCGCCGTCGGTTACGAGTGTGGTATGAAAATCAAGGTCGG
>JAGOPC010000018.1 GCA_017992195.1 Patescibacteria group bacterium | reverse complement strand
CTCTACCAGAGGCTCTTATGAACGATATCCGTTCTCACTACTACGAGAAAACAGGCGTACCGGTGGACCTTCTCATCAGACAGTACTTAATATCAGTTGATGAACTCTCAGGCTTTCTCTACGCCTACTCACTAATGAGACCAGAAGGCTTTGAAGGCATGGACGCAAAATGAGTCCTCAAGAGAATGAAAGACAAAAAGTTCGCAGCCGGCGTCGACAGAGAACACGTCAGATATTGCGAGAAATTTCTCAATATCCCACTCGAGGAGTTCATACCTGAGGTTATTAAGGCTTTAACCGAATAGAGACCATGGAAGAAATACTGGATATCTTTGATGAAGATATGAACCCTATAGGGCAAGCTACGAAAAAAGAAGCACACTTTAAAGGCTACCGACATAGGTCCGCTCATATTTGGATATACAATGATAAGAGCGAAGTATTACTCCAGAAAAGGTCTCTACAAAAAGATTCTTACCCATGATTATGGGACATTTCTGCAGCAGGACATATCAATGCATGAGAAACAGTCGAGATAGGAGCTTTAAGAGAACTCCGCGAAGAGTTATGAATAGATGTTTCTCTAGGTAATCTAGAAGAAATCATAACACGCAAGAGCACTTCAAGCAAACCAGAAAAAAATCGATTTAACAATGAGTTTCAAACTCTCTATCTCTATAAATATAATGGTTCTATAGATTCTTTAATTATGCAGCCTGGAGAGGTTGACGAGCTCAGACGAGTACCTATAGAGAAATTTATCAAGGAAGTTAGCAATCCCGATACAGTAGCTCTTCATGTGAACCATAAAAAGCCCTATTATGATATTCTTATAGAAGCGCTGGAAAATAAAATCACAAGGCAATAAGCCAAGAGTTTATATTGACAACTGCATACAATAGAGTATAATGGTTGTTCTTTAAAAATTACTCATTAATTTCCATGGCACCTCTTGGATTTACCAGCGATCATATTACCGTAACGATACCTGTAACCGACGAGAATGTAGATTCTCTTACTAAAGATATGACTATTGAGGAGTGAGTAAAACTTGTAAAAGCCGCAACTCATAAATTTCCTTCTATCCTTGATGCAACTGGGTCTGCTATTTCTGCTAATCTTTTAGAGCCCTATCAACCTACTTCTGACCAAATTGAATGGAGAAAGGAGATTAGAAGCCAACACAGTGGCAACGATCTATCTGATTTCTTTAAGAAGGCTAACACCTTTATTAAACGCTTAGAAAAACAGGGGAAAGCGACTGACAAACAGTTTGAACTACCTTGTGGTTTAGTAGTAATGGCAGAAAGATTTAAATTTAGTGACGAGCTTATTAATAACCCTCTTAATACACATAACAATATAACGTATGTGAAATCAAATATGGATATTGAGCAAAAAGTATTTGAGAGTTCACATCCCATGAATAAGTTAGTTATGGAGGAAATTGAGAATTTTCAACAAAGTACTGGATATAGACCTGCGAACGAAAATGATTTAGCTGAAATATTAGAGTATATTCCTGGCGCGAACGAAAAAGAAAAACTCATAACGTTAAGTTTGCTTATTGGACGTACAAGTGACTTCCTTTTTAGCACGAAAAATGGTAGTAGTAAGCGTCTACGTATAACGAAACAAATGTATAAGTCTTCTTCTCTAGAAAATCATTCTTCTCTTGCTGCAAACCTGCTAATGGTTAAGGAATTAGATTTCAGAAAGTCCTAACATTATCATATAGACTAAAAATCCCAGCCTCAACTGGGATTTTTTTATACCCAAAAGATTGGTATTGGCAGAGGAAAATGATATACTGACGACAAGCATTGCATGCTGATTTATTGTGTAATCAGAAAGTATCATGACCATCCAGGAAGAAGATCTTAACTTAGAGGTTATCCCAGCTGAAAGTGTGGAGGAGGAGAAGGCGAGACATATTAGGGAGCTGAGGCTTAGAGAGATGTTGCCGCCAGAGTTACATGGGATTATTGATGAGGCAAAAGGGGAGGATATAGAGGATTTGGAGAAACTCAAGCCAGGGCAGGACGAGTAATGTTAGATGAATAATTTTTAGATAGTAATTTCTCATTAGCAGGTGCGACTCTATGCTTTTCAGGCTCGACATGGGAACGATAAGATCTGCCGGACGGAGCAGAAGGATTTGAAGGTCGGAGATTTGCTGGTTGGGAAAAGTGATATGTACCTCGCATTGGGCGACACAATGGCATGGAGTGCAGACAAGGCAAAGAGTAACATTACAGAAGAACTGAGCGTCCATCATAAGGATTTTCTTGGTAAGGAGGCTATTGCGCTGATTCATCGGATGGTGCATGAGTATTACACATCGTACAAAAATGTGGTAAAACTTTTTGTGACGGGAGAGCTCGCGGATCTTTTCAAAAAGGAGGTTGCTACGAAGAAAAAAGTGGAGCAGTCACTGATCATCTATCCAGATGTACGGACGATGGAGAATACGATGAAAGCTTTTGATCCAAGCGACAAGTGAGTAGTCGTACTCAACGGGACATCGACCCAGGGGCAGCAAGATAAGGCTCGACGGGGCATCAAGATGGGTCAAATTCACACATTACTGTGTACCTATTCGCAGATATTCCAGGATCGGAAAAATCTGAAGAATATCACACTGATAGACTCTCACCAGCGATACTATAAAAATCAGCAAGATCCACGCTATGATACCAGAGAGGTGGTGAAGAAAATGGCAGAGTTCTACGGGGCAAAACTGGATATACAAGGCATAGATATTTTCGCCGAAAAGTAAGCCTCAAAATAGCGAAAATGGCATTGAAAACATCCGCTTATTGTATAGATTAAGTCGTATAAACGAAACTTTTACTGTTTTCATGTCCTTTCCCCATTATGGCAAACAGCATCCCACCACTTCTTCTCAGTACTGATACGCTGACAGGGTATTGACTTGACCTCATTTTTGAGGTTGCAAAGAAAAACAAGCTCGATGGTATTGATCTTGCTATCCGGAAAAATTTCGACAGCCGAAACATTCAATACGTGAAAAGACTCGTTGATAAGTACGAACTTCCCGTGAAGGTCATCCAGACTTCAAAGGATCTCAACGTCAAAGAGATGAATCAGGCGCTTGATCTCGCCGGAGAACTCGGCGTCGATACGATAACGATAAACCCTCCGGGATTCTTCAATATTAAATCCTATAAGTTTATTGTCGATAATCTCGAGAACTATAAAAAAGCAAATCCTGGGATCAAATTTTCTCTCATCAATCCTGAAAAAGGAACAATTCTCCTAGCACTACCCAAATATCGCTTCAATAGCATCATCAAGATCATCAAGACATATCACGCGAATCTTGGGCTTGATATAGCCAATCTCGAAGAGGAGGAGTTTGAGAGCGGACTGCTCAGAAATATTAACAACTACGTACCATATATCTCTACTATCTATCTCTCAGACAAAACACAATACGACCAGACACATATCGTGCCAGGTGAGGGAGTGCTGAACATTCCATCATTACTCAAGAAGCTTGATCATGCAAAATACAAAGGATATATGAGTCTTAAGCTCACTATAGACAAAAAAGACTTGGCAAGCATGGAGAAGATCGATCTGATATTACAAAGATGCATTAAATATTATAAAGAACACTATACAGAAAATGACAATTAATTATCCAAAACATCTTGCCGTGATTGCCGATGGGAATAGAACCCGGGCGAAAAATCAGTGAATGACGCCTATGGATGGCCACTTTGCAGGAGCAAAGAACACCATAGATCTGTTTAAGCACATATTTAGCACCACGGAGGTGAAGGTTGTGACATGACGGTTCCTGAGCACTGAAAATCTTACCAAAAGACCTGCTGCTGAGATAGAGTTCATATGCGGCATCTATAAGAGCATTGGTAACGATCTCGATGAGTTCTTTGCGGAACATCACATTAACTTTAAGCGAATTGGTAATCCTGAAGGACTACCTGCTGACTTCAAAGAGTATCTGGAAAACAAACAAAAGAACTTCTCGTTTGCCGATTCGGATAGATACGCAGTGATCGCCGTAAATTACGGGGGGAGAGACGAAATCATTAGGGGAGTAAAGAATATGGTAGCTAATGAAAAAGAGATAGATACAATAACCGAAGATACATTGAGTAAGTACATGGATCTGGGCGCATTGCCTCCTGTAGAACTGGTGATCAGAACAAAAGGGGATGAAGCACAAAGGACTTCCGGTTTTATGGCTCGATGGATCGGCTATGCGGAGCTCTACTTCACAGCAAAAACCTATCCTGCATTCCAACCAGCCGACGTTGATGAGGCATTACGTTGGTTCAATGAGGTAGCAGATAAGAGAAACTTCGGAAAATAAATAACATGAGATGAATAGATTTAAATAAGGCCTTTTAATCCTCTAAACCCGATTGTAAGATGAAAGTTACATTGAACACAGTTCAGCTGCAGGAGATTATTGATATCGTCGGAAGATTCGTATCAAAACACTCTACATTGCCTATTCTTGAAAATATCTATATCAAGTGAAATATCGATATGTTGCTTTTGAGGGCAACTGACATGGAAAAATACGTTGAGGTACAGATACCTGCAAGCATCGATACGGAAGGTGCTATGACGGTAAATGCCAGAACATTTGGAGATATTTTGAAGACTATCGACGATGAGCAGGTGCAGATCCATATCGATGGGGTAAAGGACGTGATGACTATCAAGACTGCATCAGATGACTTCAAGATCAAAGGAATCTCAGCGAGCGAGTATGTGGCAGTACCTGAGGTACAGAGCGACAAGAGTATCACATTTGATGCGGCTGCTTTCTCAAAGGGTGTCGGAAAGGTTGAATACGCAGTGACAGAGAAGAACTTCTCGCCTGTGTTGACTGGTATACTGATGAGACTGAAAGCTACCGACAATGGGCACAAGCTTGTGTTCGTAGGAACGGATTCGTTTAGACTGGCTGAATATAAGATCGACTTTCATGGTTCAGCAAATACGATGGATGTGATCATTCCAAAGACAAATATCGGAGATATCAAAAAGGTAGTAGACTACTTCATTTCTAAGGGGGGAGAGCAGGTTGCTATGAAATTCTCTGACAATCTGTTATCATGTACAGCAAGCCTCGACGGAATACAGATCACGATGACATCGCTGTTGATCCAGGGCTCGTTTCCTGAGTACGAAAATGAGAATATCATGCCGACATCATTCAATACAAAGGTGATGATCGACAAGAATCAAATAGAAAAAGCGATCAGAAAGATCTCTATCATCACGAGAGATATCAATAATTATATCTCACTGCAAATCACTCCAAATACACTCTTCATCAATTCAGGTGAAACTGATAGAGGTGAGGCAAACAGTACACTTTCGGCACTTGTTGAAGGACCTGAGGCAACGCTTGGTTTGAACGGTAAGTATGTGACTGACTTTGTCAAAGCGACAGAGAACAGCGATATCTCTATGAATATCGTCAACAGCGAAAAACCAGTTATTTTCATGGACAAAGATGACGCCAACTATAAGTATGTGATCAGACCACTAGTGAAATAATCATTTTACTTTTGCTCGCCATAGATGAAAAAACGCACCTTCACCATCGTAGAAATTATTATTGTGATGGTCATTTTAGGAATTATGTTCCTTATGACCAGAAAGTATTTTTCAAGCGAAAATCAGATCTACTACGAAGGTGAAAGCTGCATCAATAACCTCTACTATACAGTCAAAGATGTTACTAATGCCGCACTTCTCGGAAGGACGAGAGTTCTGTCAGGAGTCTATAGCGCTAGTGGAGATGATATTCAAACACCAGACCGATATACGATCGTCTTCAGGCCGCCCGGACATATAGTTGATCCTCAATATTCTTTTTCTGTAGAGCAAACTTCCGGGCTTGTAAACAAGCTCTTCCCAGATCCGCTGAGCGGCGGAATACTAGGCGTACATAGCGGCAATAATGTCTCTTCAGAAAATCTGATCGCGTGGACAGTATTGTATAGAGGGACGGGAGATTTTACCGAAGCACTTGATACGTGATTAGACACATATAAGATCATGTATTTACCTATTCGAGGACTTAATTACTTACAAACACTGGGAAGCGGAGGATACACACCATTTAAGAATTGTGTCAGTAGAGATTATTTTGCTACCTACGCGATCTCTACACCATACGATAATGTCACGGCACTACGTATCGGTTTTCAGAACTCATCATCCACCGACATCAGAAAAAAGATGATCATCCGACATACACAACGAGGGTCATGAACGATCGCTGAAGCTAATACCGGAGCCGTCACTCTTCAGATCTGTAACAGAGAACTCATCTGTAAAGAAATCCAAAGGATCTTCTTCGACACCAGAGTAAACGATATCTTTCTCCAAAAGTGTGCTGCCTACGATGGGAACAGAAAGTGTACTAGCTGGCAGGGAGGAGATATAAACTAAATATACAAAGTTATACATTCATAGATCATAAATACACAGAAAACTCGGCTCACCGTCGGGTTTTTCATTTGCTCAAAAATTCATTGACTAATAGCTTTTGCTGGTTATAATAATCGAACAACAAAAAGAAAAAAAACGATGAAAAAGATCATTATCACCACGCTGTTTACAGCGATCGTACTCACAGGAAATGCCCAGGATATGGCAGAGCCAGCATCTAAAGTATACCAGATGGAACAAGGAGAATCAGTAGATCCTGTTATGAGCGAAATTACGCCTCAAATAAGGAAATGGTATGATAATCTGGCAAACAATGACTGGCGCCTCACCATGGAGCAGGAGAACAAAAATGCTGATGCCGCTTGGCTACAATTAAAGAAAGTCAACGTAAGCATCGGCGAAAAAGGAGTGATTCGCAGATACGTATCTTATCTATATGCCTTAGGAGGCAGGGATCCGATGTACGCCGACTATCAGGCCCTTGCTCTCTATAAGATAAGAGAGTACGTGCTTGAAAAAAATCCGAACTTTAATGTCCCGGACAGCCGAAAGCTATGGACGAGGATCGGCCTCACCATAGTCAACAAAGACTGGTTGCCGGAAAACTAAAAAGCATTATCTTTAACTGTGAATGTCCAATGCGTTATTACGTGTTGGATTTTTTTGTTATAAAGAGGGTGATAACCATATGTCGGAAGGGTAGATAATTTTATATCACGAGAAGTGTAAAAATAAAAAGAAGTTGTAATGAGGTTTTTTGGAAAATACGCTATATAACTGATAGTTATACCTCTAATTTATGTGTGATAACCATACGCTATCAGTATCTATTTCTATCTTCTTGTATTGATATTCGATTTACCTAAACAGAGGACATATGATTTTAGATACATAACACTCACAGGCCAGATATGCAGGAATTAAAGGCAATATTTGATATAGGAAACGGGTATATCAAGGCAGCACTCTTCGGGAAAGACGACGGAAAACAGCTTATTCTGGCAAAGGAGATCGTAAAGACGAAAGGACTCCGCAAGGGTAAAGTACTTGATATGGACGATCTGACACTTTCGATGAGTAATATCATCGATGGCTTTCATAAGAAGCTTGGTGGTGACTTTCTGGAGCAGGTATTTATCGGCGTTTCTCATCCTGAGATGTTGGTGACAAGAATCCAGGAACAGAAGAGAATCATGAGTGAAAAGATCACAAATGACGACATACAACACCTTTCAAGGATCGTCAGCGAGATAAGCGGACACGCAAACTATGAGACGTTGAAGATCATGCCTGTCTATCGGCTGATTGACGATACTAAGAGAGAGAAGGATCCACTCGGATTGCAGGCAAAGAAATTAGAGCTTGTGGCAGATGTGTTCATGATACCAAGGAACTTCTACAATAACCTGATCGATATCTTTGATAAGTTAAATCTCAATGTAGTAGATATCGTACCGAATATCCTCGGTGCCGGTGAGGTCGCATTGGACTTTGACATGAAGGATCTTGGAGTCGCGCTGGTAGATATCGGAGCAAATCATACAAGCTTCGTCGTTTATGAGGAAGGAAATCCACTTGCCTATGGTACATTACCCGTCGGAGGAGAGGATGTTACAAGAGATATCTCACTCGGCATGCAGGTAGACATCAAGGAAGCAGAAGAGATGAAGAAAACAAATGGATCGTTACTTATGGACAACAATCAGTCCATCGGAGACACACAGATAGATACTGGTTTCCTTTCGGAAATCATCGGAGCAAGATATGAACAGATATTTGAACTGATAAATGAGAAGTTCGCAGCGATCGACAGAGAAGGAAGACTGCCGTGAGGTATCGTCCTTATAGGAGGAGGAGCTAAGATGAAAAACCTTGATATATTTGCAAAATGAGTCTTTAAGCTTGTCACTCACTACGGTAAAGACAGAGTGATGAACCTTGGAGAACTCTCGCTCAACCCACAATTCGTTAACCTTATCGGTGTGTATACCCGGTCGGAGAAATACTATGAAGGAAAGAGAGGTCTCTTCAAAAACCTTAACTTCAACTTCAATCTCGGAGCAAGTGGTAACATGATCAACAAGATACGAGAGTGGATTAAAAATGTCTTCTAACAAAACTCATTCATACTATTTCAAAACTTTAACTTTGTAAACTTATATGGTAACATGGTAATCCAAGAAATTAATCCTGAATTTATTCCAGGCGCACGTATAAAGGTTATCGGTGTAGGTGGAGCAGGTGTCAACGCAGTAAACCGCATGATCGGTGAAGGGATTCAAGGTGTAGAGTTCGTTTCAGTAAATACTGACGCTCAGCAACTTGCGAATAGTCTCGCTCCACATAAGGTAAACATCGGACTCAACCTTACGAAAGGTCTCGGTGCAGGTGCTAATCCGGACATCGGAAGAAAGGCTGCAGAAGAGGACGCTGAGAGCATCAAGCATATGCTTAAGGATGCTGATATGGTGTTCATCTCAGCTGGTATGGGAGGTGGAACAGGTACTGGTGCAGTGCCGGTTATCGCGCAGATCGCGAAGGAGATGGGAATTCTCACTGTAGCAGTAGTTACAAAGCCATTCTCATTTGAAGGGAAGCAAAGATTTATCAACTCTGCTGATGGTCTCGAGAGACTCAGAAACAATGTTGATACACTTATCATCATCCCTAACGACAAGATCTTCAATATCGTTGATAAGAAGACAACATTCAAACAAGCTTTCTCTATGATCGACAAGATCCTTACGCTCGGTGTACAGGGTATTACAGACCTCGTTATCAAGCCAGGACTCATCAATATCGACTTCGCGGATATCAAGCGTATCATGCAAAGTTCTGGTACTGCACTTCTCGGTATCGGATATGGTGACGGTGAACAAAGAGCTGTTGAAGCTGCAAGAAGAGCTATCGACAATCCGCTCCTTGAGTCACATCTTGCCGGGGCAAAGAACATCATCTTTGCCGTAACCGGAGGTGACGACCTTACTCCTATCGAAGTACAGGAAGCAGCTCGTATCGTGGAAGAGATCGCAGATCCAGAAGCTAATATCATCTGGGGGATGTCGATCGATGAAGCATACCAGGGAGAAGTGAAAGTGACGATCATCGCAACTGGATTCTCAGAAGGAAACCAGGAAACAATGATCAGAGCAGGTAGTTTGAGAGAGATGGCAGGAACAGGAGGTAAATTTGGAGGAAGCAGAGCGAGTGGATTTATGGGCGCAACAAGAACAAGAAGTGAAGACTTCGTTTCGAGAGAGCTCAATACTGCAAGAGATAACACTCCTGCACAAGCTGAAACTCCAAAGGAGCCAGCACAAGACTTTGAAACTCCACCATTCATGAGAAAAAGACTCATGAGTGAAGGAAAGTAAAGGTCGCCTCACAAAAATGGGGTCTAGATAGATTACGCGTTGTAATCTGAAAAACTTAGGTAGAAATAGCATTCTACATACAAAACTCAGCGGCGTCGACGGACTGCGCCCTGGGTTTTTCTTATTGAAAAAAAGCAACCATTCACTATTGTTGCATTATATAGCAATTCATACCTAGCATTTAGAGCTTAGACAAAAAAAATATGTACGGAGTAGTATTGGGAAAGAATAAGCAGATTTCGTTGAAGGAATTAGAGGTAGTACAGCCGGAGGGAATTGTGGTAGTAGGAAATATCGCGACATTTTCGACGAAGACGCCTGAGAAGATCGCGGATCTTGCGGGAATCATCAAACGGGGAAGACTCATAAAGATCTCAAGCATCTGACCCGCAGAGATTATCGGGACAAATGATAAAGACCTCGGCAAATACCTCAAGAAGCAAGGTCTCACCAGAAGGTTTAAAGACGTAGAAGAGAGTAGAAGTGACGATGAGGTCAAGGACAAGGGAGCTGAATATATCGTTATTTGAGAGGAGCGAGAAGAGGACGATAAGGTGCTCATGGTCGAAGGATATCAGAATATCGGACTCTACGAGAGCATCGACTTCGACAAGCCCGTCAACAGCATGCAGATCGGTATGATGCCGGCGAAACTGGCGCATATGATGATCAATATCGGACTCGCAAATGTGACTTCTACACAAGAGCAGATCACCATCTACGACCCGTTTGTTGGGCTTGGGACAACGGCATTTTTGGCTAACACACTGGGCTACGACTGTATGGCATCGGATATTGATGTAACGGCGATGAAGCAGAATGTCAATCGGCGAAATGAACAGCCATTTGCAAAGAACGACAAGAGAATCATGATCTTCAAGCATGATGTTTTTGAGCCGCTGAAAAAACCATTTCTGAAAAATGCGCAACTTATCGTCACCGAAGGACGGCTTGGACCTATCATTACGGATAGAACATCAGAAAGAGATATCTTCAAAGCACAGGATGAAATCGTCAAACTTTACAAAGCATTCTTATCTAATATAACGTCATTCTACGAGCATATTACTGCAGTGTTCACGCTACCTATCCACACCGGACCAAGTTACGTCAAAGAGAGCGTAGAGGAGCGATGTCAGGACAACAAGCTGCAATACGAATTTGTCACTGAGGTCTACAAGAGAGCGGGACAGAAGGTAGGAAGACAGATCGTGATCGTGAAGAAATAAATCATAGATCATAACTCACAGAGAGAAGTTTTTGTTTTCAATTTTTAGTTTTTGATTGTTGAAATCATGGAATTTGTGTTTAATCCGTTTGTACTCAATACCTATGAGGATATTAAGCCATATCTGGATGATTTAGTGAACCGTGAGGTGAAGACGAAGGAGGAAACAGAGCAGTGGATCAGGGATTATGATGCATTACAGGCTCATATTGGGGAGAATTTCAACCGGAGGCATGTGAAACATACGTGCGATACGACAGACGAAGAGATTAAAAAATCATATATGTATTTTATTAATGAAATCGGACCAAAGCTTGCTGAAGTTGACGATCTGCTCAATAAAAAAATAGTTGCTTTGCCAGGCATTGAAGAGTTAGAGAAGGAAAATGAGGCGTATAGTATATGGATGAGAGCTATTAGAAAAGCGCTCGAAATGTTCAGAGAAGAGAACATACCTTTAAAGACTCAGAAAGCAGAGAAAGAAAGGCTTTTTGGAGAGATTTCAGGAGCAATGAGTATCGAGCATGATGGACAAACATTAACGTTGCAGCAAGCGGCAAAGTATATGGAATCTGCTGATAGGGCAGTGAGAAAAGATATCTACGAAAAAATGCGATCAAGAAGATTAGCAGCAAAAGACGATCTCAATAATCTTCTCGCAGAGCTCATCGCACTAAGAGTACAGATATCGAAGAATGCCGGCTACGAGAGTTTTGTTGAATACCAATGGGATGCATATGACAGGTTTGATTATACACAACAAGATGTATTCAATTTCCATGAAGGAGTAAGACTTCATATCGTTCCGCTCGTACAAAAGATCTATGAAGAAAAAAGGATAAACCTTTGATTGGATGTTCTTACACCATATGATTTGTATGTGGAAGGAAAAGGGCAGGAGCCGCTTAAACCATTTACCACAGGAGATGAGCTCTTAGAGAAATCTATTCTTACGATGGAGAAGCTTCATCCTGTATTTGCAGACAACCTGCGCTCGATGAAAGCAAATAATCGCTTCGATCTTAACTCAAGACAAGGGAAAGCTCCTGGGGGATATAACTGTCCGATGCCAGTAAGTCGCTACCCATTTATTTTTATGAATGCAGCAGGCACGCAAAATGATCTGCATACCTTTATGCATGAAGGAGGACACGCAATGCATAGTTTTTGTGCTGCAGGAGTTACCAGTATTTTCAATCATTATCCTATGGAGATTGCTGAGGTTGCATCTATGAGTATGGAACTTATGAGTATGTACTTCCGAGGAACGTTTTATGAGAATGCTGAAGATCTCAAAAGAGCGCAAAAGTGACAAATCGAAGAAACGCTCTATGTGCTTACCTGGATTCCCGTCATAGATAGCCTGCAATATCGAATATATAAAAACCCTGAACATACTATCGAACAAAGAGAGGCTAAGTTTTCTGAACTTATAGACACCTATCAGCCATGGATTCACCGAGAGTGATTTGAAGAGTACAAAAAGATAGTACGACAAAAACAGCTTCATATCTATGAGGTTCCGTTCTATTATATAGAGTATGGTATCGCGCAACTAGGAGCTATGGGAGTATGGAAGAACTACATGGCTAATCCTGAAAAAGCATTGGCAGACTATAAGGCAGCACTGTCGCTGGGATACACAAAGAAACTCCCAGACTTATACAAGACAGCTGGAGTTCCCTTTGACTTTTCACCAGAGAGAATCAAGGAGTTAGCGGAGTTTGTGCGGAGCGAAAGAGAGAAAATAGTAAGCTAGTTTACTTACACCTTGTAGAAGGGAATCTACTACACTTTGCGAGAGCACAACGTTGACTTATACGCTTTCTATACTACAATCGGAGATGTTAATGATCATTAACTCACTCCAAAAAAAAATATTATGAACAAAACAGAATTTATTAAATTTGCATTCTTCTCTGGAATAGGGAATATCACCGACCCACTTGGCATACCGATGAAGTTCGAACCAGTTGCGGGGTCTCGACTGCCAGCGGGAGTAAGCAGAAAGCACATATTTTATATGTGGCAAGTAGCCGCACATTATGGTTTCTTTCCTCCTATAGAAGAAATCTTACAGGGAAGGAAGATAATACACTTCCAGTTCAACAAGGTACTTATTATCCTGACCAGTCAGGCACTCTCTATCATGGAAGCAAGAGATAGGATTATATTTGGCCTGGATGGAATATGGTCTTTTGAACTGCAGAACGGATTAAGTGTAATGAGCGAGCTCAATGCGATGCAAATTGATAGCTGGTTATACAGCCTCAATGAAATGGCGACACAAAAAGGATGGATGGATGGGAAAGGCAGAAAGATGCTTTTTAACCACAACATACCTATCATCGACACAACGGCTATCAAAGTGTCAGACTATTTCGGCACCTATACTATGCTTGGTCCTTTTCCGGTGGATTATGAGGAAAAAGATATACTTGCTAAGTTTGATCAGCCCGAACTATTACGAGTTGTCACTACTGATATAGCGAAGTTCATCTGTGAAAAAAACAATGGCATCACGATAGCATTCCTGGAGCAAATCGTAAAAACGCTCCGGGGCAAAGGAATTATAACCTTTGAACAACTCTTATCTCTCAATCTTCACACGCTTAAAAAAGAAGATCTCTAAAAAAGGTGTCTCCCTCCTAGGTCCGGCTATTATCGCCGGACTTTTTTCATTGCAAAAATCTCTTGAAAAACGGACAAAAGTGTATATATTTTGTATATACAGCTTTTACTTGCCTAAAATGACCATGGGAATAAGACGAAACCAAAACAAAAATGAGTGGCTAAAAAAAGAAAGAGGAGTGTGCTTTGAGGATGTGATAGGCGCAATAGAGAGCGATCGCGTTCTTGGAGATATTGTTCATCACAACCAGTCAAAGTATCCGGGACAAAAGTGTTTGATCGTTATGATCAAGTGATATACCTGTGAGGTCCCCTATGTAGAAGAAAAAGAGTGAATGTTTCTTAAAACCATCTACCCTAAACGTAAGCATAAAAAATTTACACCTTAACTATTAGAACCATGGCTATGAAGTTCTACGATAAAGAAGACAAAGCGTTATATGAAAGCCTCCAAAGAGGGGATTATATTCCCGTCAAAGATTTGGATGTAGAAATGAAAAAGATCAAATGATATCTCAAAGAGTATCATGCGAAGAAGTCTATTAGTATCAGAGTAGCAAACAGTGATCTTGCCGCGATACAAAGTAAAGCAGAAGCAAAAGGAATCCCATATCAGACCTATCTCAATATGCTTATTCACGAGGAGGCATTGAGAGCGTAAGTAAAAGAGCCTAATGGCTCTTTTTTCATTGCAAAAACACACATTTTCCCTATTACCTTCATATGTTCAAACTGGAGTCATCATATGAGGCGGCTGGAGACCAGCCACAGGCGATAGAGCAGATACTGTCGTCATTTTCGAAGTGAGAAAATGCGATCACGTTATTAGGTGCGACAGGTACTGGTAAGACCTTTACGATGGCGAATGTGATCCAAAAGTTGCAGAAGCCAACATTAGTAATTTCGCATAACAAGACCCTTGCCGCGCAGCTCGCAACCGAGTTCAAATATTTTTTCCCGAATAATGCGGTGCATTACTTCGTCAGTTATTTCGACTACTATCAGCCGGAAGCGTATCTGGCCGACAAGGACATGTACATCGAGAAAGAGGCGACAATTAATAAGGAGATCGAGATGTACCGTCTCGGGACACTGGCTTCATTACTGACAAGAGAGGACGTGATCGTCGTCTCGTCAGTTTCATCACTCTACGGTCTCGGACAGAAAGAGTACTTTCAGAAACATAGTATCTATTTCGAAGTAGGCAAGGAGTATGATCGCGACACGATTAAACGTCAATTGATCGCGATGCAGTACAAGCCGATGCAGAGCAAGATCGAGCCGGGAACGTTCGATCTCAGAGGCGAGCTGCTCGATGTCTATGCATCGATAGAAAATGTGATCTATCGCATGCACTTTAACGAAGAGAAACTGGAGTTGATCGAGTCGAAAGACGCGGTCTCATTTAAGCCGCTGGGAAATGTGCCAAAGTGTCTGATCTGGCCAAGTTCACAATATCTGCAAGATATGACCGATGTACAGTGAATTCTTGATGCGATCGAACACGAGATGAAGATGAGAGTGGAGGAGCTCAAGAAAGCGGGGAGAGATATCGAGGCGCATAGAATTGGTAAGCGCGTGATGTACGACATAAGGATGATAAAGGAGACTGGCTTCGTGAATGGAATAGAAAATTATAGTACCTATTTTGATAAGAGGAAACCGGGAGAGGCGCCATATACGATCTTTGATTATTTTCCGGACGATATGCTGATGATCGTGGATGAGTCGCATATGTCGATTCCACAGCTTCGCGCGATGCCGGAGGGAGACAAGGCCAGAAAGAACTCGCTGATCGAGCACGGATTCCGCTTGCCATCTGCTGCGGATCACCGTCCGCTCAATTTTCAGGAGCTCGAGACAACCATGGGGTGGGAGCACCATAAACTAGGAAACTATCAGGAGGATAAGATCAAAAAGAAAGCAAAGACGATGTTCGTTTCGGCCACACCGTCACAGTATGAGATGGATCACAGCGCACAGGTTGTAGAGCAAATCATCAGACCAACGGGACTCTTAGATCCGCGTACATACGTCTATCCGAAAGCAGGTGACTACGACTTCCTGATGAAATCACTCTCGGAAGTTATCAAAAAGAAACCTCATCTCGTCAAATACCTCAAGAGCTTTGAAGCTCATGGGAAAGCAGATTTGAAAGAAGTGTTTGATAACATTATAGATACAGAACTATCATGAGGATAATCACCAAAAATAAGCACGTGTATAGCGACTACGATATCCAGCAGGAGTTTGATGCGGGGATTGTTTTGGCGTGACATGAGGTGAAGTCGGTAAAGACAAGCAATATCGATCTGAGAAATGCGATTGTCAAATTGGATCACGATACCAAGGAGCTCTACATTACGAACATGGATATTCCACTCTATAGCAAGACAAATCCTGAATCAGTAGCGGGATACGAGCCAAAAGGAAGAAGAAAACTGCTGGTCAATAAGAAAGAGCTTGCGAAGATAGCCGCTAGCACAACCAAGACAGGGTTAACCATAGTGCCACTCGCCGTGCGGGAAAACCTGCGTAGAATGATCAAAGTAAAAATAGGTATCGGCAAGCTTAGACGCCAGGTCGAGAAAAAGCAACTCATCAAAGAGAGGGATACGGCGAGACTCGCAGAGAAAGAGATCAAACATTTACGCATCTGATAACGTTCCATTTCATGCGGAAAAGAACGATACTACCGACACTTATCATTATCATTTTCTGAGGGATCATCGTGGGCTACAATGATCTTTTTTTGCGTCACGAACCTGCAAATAGCGCAATTATCGAGCAGATCAACCCGATTCCATACGCTGCATATTTCGAACTCAAAAACAATAAACCACATGCTGTCTTTCAAACGCCCGTATTTCCAAACTACAATACCTATTGTCATGAGGCGTGAAAACCTTGCCAGTTCATGCCGTTTCAACAGCTCTATGGGGACCTATTACGGATAGGAAGTATTCAATATGTATGAATGAATATTGGTGAAAAAGCAAATGCGTCATTGGCGGTATTGCTCGACACGTTGACTACTATAGCGCCATACTGGAGATATCCGTACGTATTTGGGCAGTTAATTGTTCCGATGCAGAAAAGCTTAGATGAGTCTGGTAGCGGTACGAGAATAGATGAGAGGAAGAGATCTCGAGAAGATGCAGTGGTACTCGGCAAGAAATGAGAGTTTTTTTTATGTGAGAGAGAGAAATGAGTTAATCCGTGTGGAAGCTATGAGTTGCCACACTATCTGGCATTCAATCAGTTTTACTACTTAGGGGATTCAGAGCGCGCGGCTGAGCAGTACAGGATCTCGGCGATGCATAGTGACGCGCCGGCGTTAACGTCGCTGATGGCTGCGCTCGTCTATGGCAGAGGAGGCGAGCACCTGAAAAGTGCGACGCTTCGGTATGATAGATTTTTGTCGCTTTCAGAAAATGCAGCGGCTCTTTCGCTTGCAGATGATCAGCAAAACAGTAACACAAGTGAAGCAGAAAAAACATTGGGCAAAGCGATCTTCGAAGTGCAATTACAACTTATCACCGAAGCTGCCGATAAGCATCCTGCATGTTGAACAAGTTATCAGTGCCTGCAAAAAAAAGGAGCGATAAGTAAGAGTGTCGAATATAGTTGGAATGACCTCTGCAACAGCGGCAAAAATGACGCAAACATAAGGTGTATCCTCATGAAAGATGGGATAGAGAGAAGAGTTATCTCACTTGATGGAAAGCTCATCTATCCATCAGATTCGACATTTCAGTTCCGCCGATCAGAAGAGTTCAACTCTCGGCGGGCACAACCAACAATCAACTAAACAATGTGAAATTTATACATTACAAATACCAAAAAAGCATGAAAAAGTCTATTATCCCTTCGCCAATACGCAACGTCGGCTACTCAACAGCCATAAGATATTTCTGACGATGATTTGCAGAACTGCTG
>JAGOPC010000017.1:6315-19421 GCA_017992195.1 Patescibacteria group bacterium | reverse complement strand
CTCATCAGTACGTTATTTGCTCCATTTGTCCATACTGGAGTTAATCCGTAGAGCAAAAGTGCCAGAATAGCAGTCTGTTCAGCGATTCTTTTCCCTGTTCTCACCATCGACTTATACATTATGACTACTCAGAAAGATAAATATGACATGACTATATAATATGTCTTTATCTCTTTTTGTCAAATTTGTGGCGACTTTTTAGCATTATTGCGATTATCTCTTATTGAGAATTGTCTCCCCGTTTTATAAATGGAGTGAGTTTGCCGCTATTCTATGGAGAATGAGCAATATATACCCATGTAACTCCTTCATAAATGGGTGGGTTATATCATGAATATATCAGTCGCGCGAAAGCGCCTCCAGATGCGGCAGATACCATTCCTCCGAGTTATTGGTGTCATAACCTGAGCCATACAGCATTCTTGAGAGTACTGTGCCAAATTCGGCTCTTGTTACCGTGCTGTACGGTTTAAACCATTCTATCAACGCTCCTGTGGTGCTGACTCCCATGATAGAGAGATCACAGGCGTCTTGCACATATGGTCTGAGAGAGAGTGAGATATTTGCATAATCTTTATAGTTTTCTATCTGACACACCGGTCTGTCTGTTACCACCTTCCCTAGGACCGTCTTTGAAAAGACAACTAACATCCTTGCCAGTTCAACCCTGGCGATTGGCGCGTAAAGTGCCTTTTCATCATATGCTGGAAGGGTTGTTATAGCATTGGTTTTTGCCCGATTATATGCGATCTGTAGCTCCGGGTCAGACACTACAGGTGGCTTCGGAGGGGTAGATCACTTATATGGACTGACTCTTCCGTTTGGTATCACTGTCGCTATTCTCTGCAGGATGGTTAGTATATTGATACGATCTTCTACGATCTTAGGATCAAGCTTGGTGACGAAACCTGCTTTATATATTGCATAGAGATGTTTTTTATACCAAAAGACAGGATCGGCATCATCATAGGTAGTTCCATAGAGCATTCTTGAAAAGATTGTTGCCATCTGATCTCTGGTAACCCTTTGATACGGATTATACGTACTTATAAGCGCAGTCCTGTCTCCATTCCATCACATCAGCCCTATGTCGCATGCTGCCTTGATGAATTGTCTATCTGCCCAATAAATTTTCGCATAGTCACTATATTTTTTGATATCACAGAGCGGATTTGGCGTGATCTTTTGTCATCGAACATTTTCGATAAACAGTGTCATCATTTTTGCAAATTCCACTCTGCTGATGGTGTCATAGAGCTGACTTTTCTTCTCTATAAGTCCATAGTGATGAGCCCGCTCATAGACGGTAGGAAACTCTCCCGTAGAGGGAACGATTACATCCACATCACCTCCTGTGGCACTTCCAAAATCATCATCATCAATAATACCTCATCCGCCGGCCCGGCCTCATCATCCGCCGCCCGTGTCTCATCCTGTATCCACACTGCCGGTATCAGCAGCTCCTGTTCACAGTATGATAAAAGAGACATTTGTCTGCTCGGCATAACTATATGATAGAAATCATAGTACTCACACTATTATACAGATAAGAACTCTTTTCACTGTAATCTATTAGCAGATAAACTTTTACTCAAACATCCTTTTCAGATCGTCATCCTTCATCATATGATACGTTCGCGGTGGTTCAAATGTTACTTCGATCTCAAGCATATACTCAGGATAGACACTGATGATAGCGTTACGAATCATCTGTTCGATGATCTCGCCTGCAGGACAACTCGGTGAGGTCAGTGTCATCAGTAAATGAATGCTTTTCTCTTCTTCATTGACTGTAATCTCATAGATTAACCCCATCGTATAGATATCTATCAGCGGAAACTCAGGATCATAAACGCCCTGGAGTTGGCTTATGATTGTCTCTTTCATCTCGATAATGCTCTGGTTCGTGCTCTCGCTATTGCTATTTTTTGTCATTGCGTGGTTCGACAAATAAAATAACCTGGCCTATAACAAAGACCATCAATAACATCAATCCATTTCGCTTGCTTCGTTTTTCCAGGATGAGCAGGATAATATTTATCAAAATATATAGCCCGAACAACAACGACAGTTTATAGCTTTCTTTCTCTTTTTTCTGCTCGGAAAGCGGAAACTTATGAAAGAGGTTTTGCAATAACATAAACAAAAAAAAGCTGGCACCCCGTGCGAGAAAAAACATACCAAAAAGAATCATAGCGATACCTATGCCCGGATCTTCATACACATTGATAGTAAAAAATGCGACACATAGTAGTGTCGCTCCGATCAGTAATTTAAGAAATGAGAGATGGCGGAACGCCTTTATCTTGAGTATGTTCATCTATGAGTGATTAATTTGAATCGACGGTAATATCATCGTTGGTAGTAACGTTTTCTTCCGCAGCAATGATCTCGCTCAGTGACGGGAGAAATAAAAAGTTGTTTCCATTTTCATAAAATTTGTAGTAGATCTTTTCCCGAAGTGCATGGAAGAAAGGGATGAGCGTATATCCGAGAATTGACGGGATAAGAAGCATATTTTGATTGCCCTGAAAGGTCTTGCCAACAATCGCGAAACCGAGGACAGCAAGTACTGCACCGATCACTGCACCAAGGAGGTGAGACGACGAATAGTTTGGGTTGGTGACGAACTCTCCCTGACAGTAGCTTATGAAAATAGCGAAGATAATGTGAAAGCCCAGTACGTAGAAAAGTGTATTAATGTTTTCATAGAAGATCATGTAGAGAGGGATCATCAGGAAGAACAGAAAAATATTTGTGAGCAGAGAGACGCTGAATGTTTTCCCGAGATCATAATATTTGTTGCTGTAGAAAAGATTGAAGAGACCGCTTAAGATTACACTTCCGACAAACGTTGCGATGAATGCAATGATGACGAGTACGAGAGGAAGGAGAGGATTGACCGTGTTAGCAACGCCTGGGCTATTGATGCCGCTTTTCAGCGCTTGTGTAAACATGCTGCTCGCGAGAAACAGAATGATGAAGATCAAAAATGCAATAACGACTCCAACAGCGAGTCCGATAGCGGCTTTTGCGAAGACCTGCCAACCGGTATTGTTATGTGGTTCATTACCAAGTTTTACATTAATTTCTTTTGCTGCCATCGTGTAATAACAAGTGTATAAAATATTTTAGCTACAATGTAATGAACTAAGCATTGATGTAAAGTCGGAGTAGTGTGCGCTGGTGCGGTCAGCCTGCGATATAATATAGGCCGTTCCGTTTGCGATGAAGTAGTATTGGATGATATATGTTTTACCTGCATTGTTATTTGGCTGAGTGTCCGCGATGCTGAATGAATGAGTATAACCTTGTATGGTGGATTTGCCACAACTGAAACTGGTCGCGCTATCATCGAGATGTTGATAGCCTGGCACTCCCTGGGCTATTTTTTGTTTTGATGCCGTAGCGTACTCCTGCGGAGTGATATTCGCATTCAGGGAGCTTCTTGCGATGATGAGTGTCTCTGTCCCGTTTTTGTATGCTTTCAGTATCTTATTAATTATCTGATAACTATCGAGTTGAGCGTTACTGACGGTCTTAAGATCTGCCGATATGTTTACTTGCAGCCCGTCAAAAGTGACCGTCGTTTTATTCGCAGTTCCGCAGCCGGCCAGGAAGATAAAACTCACCGCTAAAGCTCAAATGCATCGTTTTTTCATCTTTACTGTCCGAAGAAAATATAAAGTAATGCTCAGATGATACCGATGATCAGTCCG
This sequence comes from Patescibacteria group bacterium, assembly GCA_017992195.1. Taxonomy (GTDB): domain Bacteria; phylum Patescibacteriota; class Gracilibacteria; order Absconditabacterales; family Absconditicoccaceae; genus JAGOPC01. Next base: position 15,702 of record JAGOPC010000017.1, on the reverse strand, counting down.
ATCGTGAATGATTTTACGTAGACACGGGAAACTCAATCTTCTTCCTCTCATTTAGCTAGACTAATCTGCGCAATGATATAGCCGATCATGATACCGCAAAAGATCAAGTAGAGCGGGAGGAGGATCTTTTCCATGAATATGAACGTATTGCTGGGAACGATATAATTTCCTCTTAAAAAGAAAATAGCTATCAAAACAGTCAGTAGCAAAAACAGAATTTTCATGATTTCATAGAAAATGACCATGAAGAGGGTGGGAGGAGGGTAAAATCACTAGATAATGCTCTGTATTTACCAAAAACGGAAGAAAATGCAACTCCTAACGGTAATAAGGTGTGTTTTCGTTCGCTAGTGATGCATATTATATATATTAATAAGATAAAGAGAATGTTATTGTTCCTCTTCATAAGGGGATCTCGAGGAGCTTTTTGCATTCATAATAATAGCCGAATATACTACAGTATAACTTTATCTTTATCAAAAACCGATGGGGTTTAAGGGTATCGACAACAAAGAGATCAAAGTCGACGTCAAGAACACCAAATCAAGCAGGGATGCTATGAAGAGGCTTTTTGATGTATACTTAAACAATCTCCCAACTGAGGAAAGAGCGGAGATAGATCGCGAATTGAAATCTTTGAAAGAAACGCAGGACAAAGAGATAGCAGGAGTCGTTGAGGCTTTTTCTGCAGAACAAAAGAAACTTTATCAGGAAATCGTGCAGGGGTTTCTCTATAACATGAGAAGTAGTGTAGAGACGATCCCGGTAGATGTTATGCATACTAGAGTAGGGGAGTTTTTAACGAATGCTTCTTCGCAGACAAACTTTGCAGTAGAGATGAAGGCTGATATTGTGTTGCCGTTGCAGATCGCACTGTGCAGATGGAAAGATGGTATCGTAAAGATCGATGGTATCTATGGCCCGCAATTTCAGAACGCACTTATACAATACCAGAAAGAGGTACTTAAAGACCAAACAGAGGGTGTGCAAAAAAGAACATTACAGTCGCTCAATAGTTTCCTCAATCCGGAACGGAATCCAAATGTTACTGTTGCCGTGAACAGAGAAATAGAGAAACAAGAGATGAAAAATATTGCGTCGGATAAATTACAAAATACCGGTGATAAACTCTTTCAGGAGAAAAGAATTGAAGACGCAGGAAATTATTATACTACTGCGGCGGTTAAGAGAGCTAATGCGCCGCAAGATGTTGATCGGACAAAAATGGACGAGAAAGAAAAAGATCTCGATCCGGTCTCAGTCTCAACGATCAAAAAATATATCAGAGTCGCAAATAACCTGATGGATGATGCATTAAGACATCCTAATTCAACGGCTCAATTTAAAGCTGACATTTATAGCGAGGCTTCAAAACTTCTTATACTCGCTCGAAATGTTGATCCTTATGCATGTAATATTATTTTAAGAAATCGAAAACGTATCGATAATCAACCGACACATACATCGGAGGAGTCTGATCGCATCAGAAAGACAGCGGAAGAGAATCTTATTCGTGTGCAAAATAGTCTTCACGATGCCACCTATGGAGTACGAGGAAAGGTGATAGATGAAAAGACGAAAGAGGAGAAGCCTGTACAAATAAAACCACCACAACCGGCAAAAGTGCCAGTATGGATGAAACAGGTCGCATATCGGGAAAAGGAGTTAGCCAAAGCAAGAGTATTCAACAACAGTTTCGACAGGGTAATTGACGATCCAAATACACCGCGAGGAAATATGACTACCATACAGGCATATCTCGACAACTATTTGTGACCGATTCCTCGTGATGTACCTGAACAAGTGGCGCGGGAAAAGAAACCTAATGTTATCTACAAGACTATGTCAGATGAAGAGAAGGCTCGTAGACAAAGAGCCGCGAATCCTCCGACGAGAATGGCAGAAGTTCCTACCCGCCAACAAGCTCCAGAGCCAATGCGTACTCCAGCACCCGCAGAGATAGCTATTGCGAGTAGTGAAGAAGAAGACACTCCAAGAGACTTTATGGAAAAGAATTTTCAAGCTATTAAGTTTTTAGAGAAATATTTCGTCAATGGGCAAGCGGTGATGGATGCGTGCTGAAAATTTCCGCCGACCGGTAAAATAAACCGAAAGGTTCAAAGAGGGGATACACCTCTTTCTATCGCCGAGATGACATGAAATAGTAGATTTATTATCATGACACAAAATGATTTAAAGGATGACATTCTAACTCCGGGTCAGGTTCTCGACGTTACGCCTCCACGTGACCATCCTGCGCAGATTTCAGCTATGCGTTGACGTATTATGATTATGAAGATTGCAACTCCGTTCATGAAGCTTTATGATCAGTATGGTAAAAACGACAGAAATCCTGAATTCATTGCTAAATCTAAAGAACTTGCTGCCCGCACTACCGTTAAACTTCCATCGGGTGAATACAGGCTAGCTTTTAAAGATCAGTTTTAAAGACCCATAATATACGTTTAATCGCTTGTAAACTCTCCTGAAAAGTGTAATATTCTCTAAAGTTGATAATATCCTATCGTTAGAAACAAATATCCAGAGAATATACATGCTAAGGAGAGACAAACAAAATAATCTTTAGTCTTTTTGTATAAGATGGGAATAGGAGCAAGCAGTTTGCGTCATACTCCAAATAATGTCTATTCGGCTAATCCTCAGCTGACTATTTTCAACGACAGATTAGAGCCTATTCCGCCACATCCACTCGAGGTGAAATCTTTGACACCTGCGATAAATGAGCAAGTTGCCGTCACACAATTAATGGTCGCTCATACCCTAGACAAGAAAGAGGAGACTGTTGCTCAAGTTACTTACAAAGACTTAAAGGCAATAATAGTCGGGGAGGCGAATAAAAATGATATTCCTTTCGAAAATATTTTCCGTGAAGCTGGTGGTCTGATTTTACAACACATGAGAAATATACCTGCTACTAAAGAGGCTAAGCGCCATCGTGTCGTCTTGAAATTCGCTGAAATGCTCAGAAAGTATCGTCAGTTTTATGCAAAATATACTCCTGAGTATCAAGATTTAAAACAGGTTCACGATAAAGCTTACTATGCTTTATTGAATCCTGACCTTAATGGTGGAGTCGTGCCTGCCTATCTCTTCTATATGAAATGATTTCAATCGCTTCTTGGTAAAATTTGCTACCATAGCGCTGATATTCGCCTTGCTGAGGATATGGTAGTATTGGATGTGAGTGATAAGCCGGATCAAAAAATCCCTCTCGCTTCTTCGGTTGCCCATAGATCAACTCTAAAAGAACCTACAATCTCTATTAAAGATCGAAAGGACGCAGCAAGGCATGTGAAAGAACTTAACGCGCCTGAGGATTAGTATTGTTTTCATCTACCCATTACATATACTGAAAGGAGTCTAAAAGGCTCTTTTTTGTTATTACAAACTTTTCATGAAGATAGGAATTGTCGGGCTTCCGAACGTAGGAAAATCAACGCTGTTCAATGCACTTACAAAAACGTACGCTGCTGATGCAGCGAATTTCCCATTTTGTACGATAGAACCGAACGTGGGTATTGTGGATGTTATAGATGAAAGAATTGATAAACTTTCTGAGATTTCACATACGCAGAAAAAAGTCTATGCGGCTATCAAATTCGTTGATATCGCCGGACTGGTAAAGGGAGCTTCGAAAGGGGAGTGACTGGGAAATAAATTTCTTGCGAATATTCGTGAGACCGATGCTATCGTACAGGTGTTGCGCCATTTTGATGATAGCGACGTGATGCACGTAGAGTGATCTGTCGACCCGATGCGCGATGTAGAGATCATCAATACAGAATTAATCATGTCAGATATCGAACAGATCGAACCGAAGTTGCCGTCACTTGAAAAGAGAGCAAAAACCGGCGACAAAGAAGCAGCAAAACTGTATCCTGTTTTGAAGAGTATCTATGATACCCTGATGCAGGGGAAGTTAGCATATGAGGTGAGGGACGAATTCAGCGGCGAATCATTAGACTTGCTCAGAAGTTACAATCTGCTTACCTTTAAGCCATTCGTCTATGCGATCAATGTGTCACAGGACGATCTGGCAAACGCAGAAGCTATCAAGAAAGAGTTCGAAGCAAAATTGCATCGTCCTGTCGCGATCGTATGTGCGAAGATCGAATCCGAGATGCTTGGATTTTCTCCGGAGGAGAGAAAGGAGTTTATCGCTGATATGCATCCATGAAAAGATGTGCCAACTTTAGATGATATGATTGCACTTGCATTCGATACATTATGACTTATGTACTACTTTACCACTGGCGAAAAAGAAACTCGCGCACGAACGATCGAGAAGTGATCTCGCGCACCACAAGCGGCTGGTGTTATCCACACTGATTTCGAAAAAAAATTCATCAAAGCTGAAGTGGTCACGTACGATAAATTCATCGATGCGGGTGGTCGATCTCAAGCGAGAGAGAAATGATATCTCAGACTCGAAGGAAAAGAATATGTGATGCAGGAGTGAGATATCGTCACATTTAAGATAGGACAATAATCATAATAGGTGGTAACTAGTTGTTTCAATTAACTGTTGACAACACAGGAGGGAATTATACAATCGTCTTAATCTCTTTCTACAAAATGGATAATAAACTTTTCTTTTCATCATTTACTCTTGCATTATTTTTATCAAAAACTATCTCTTTTGGATAATCCGCGTTCGAACTTGTACATGAGCGGTGTAAATCGCAACTTGTGCTTGACATCAAAAACGAAATGCGTAATAATCACTTACAAGAGATTTGTTTTATCTTCTAACACCTCTTGCCATGAATTTTAATATAAAGATGGACGACAAAAAAATTAAAGTCGACATTGAGAGCACGAACATTAAAGACATACTACAATATTGTAAACCGAAAGAGCAACTCGTGCTCTGCAAAAAATTCGGACTCCTCACAGGGAAAGAAATTCCTCTGCAGAGAATCGGTCAGGACTACAGTATGACCAGAGAGCGTGTAAGACAGATCGAGACGCAAGCACTGATGAGATTCAGAAGACTCATCGTTGGCAATGAGAAGTACGTAAAAGTACTTGAAGAGGCAAAGAAGACACTGGACGTCTCAGGCGGCCTGTTGTCAGAAGAGGAGATGATCAAGAAGATGGTGAACAAAGGTATTTTCAAATTCACTGCGCAAGAGCTTAAGCTTATCCTCGTTTCAGATTTCGATATCAACTATCTCAAGAGAAATAAACTTCTCTACAAGGCGTTCTATAAGGATCCTTTGTTCGAAGATCTTCTCACTAAGATGACACTCTTCGTAAACAGCTACTTTGAAAAAAGAAAAGAGTCTGAAGATATCTATGAGTTCATCGAGAAGTTGAAAGCTGAGTTTCAGGCAAAAAATCCAAATATTACATACCTCACGAACACATTGTTCTACACAAACTTCTTCAATGTTATCAGAGGTATAAAGGTGTTTGATGGTAAGTTAGGATTACAGGAGTTTGTTGATGTTCATCCAAAGACAATAAAGTTAAAGATAATGTATGTATTGAGAAAAGTAAATAAGCCTATGCACTTCCAGGAGCTTCCAACAAAGATCATGGAGTGGTTCCCGGCAAAGCCTATCAAGGTGACGACAGTGCATAACGAGCTCGTCAAGAACAATCAGACCTTCGTTAATATGGGTCTTGGTATCTACGGACTTCGCGAGTGGGGTATCGAAGGTGGAGTAGTAAAAGACATCATCGCCCGCATCCTCAAGAAGAATGAAAGAGCTATGAGTGTAAAAGAAATATCTAAGGAACTTCTCAAGGAAAAGATGGTGAGTCCAAACACTGTCCTTCTCAATCTCCAGAAGTACAAAGATATGTTCGAAAGAGTCGACAAAGGTGTCTACCAGCTCAAAGGCGCTAAGATGGCGAAGAAAGCAACTAAGTAAATTTATTACTATATGAAAGATCTTCCGCAAGGAGGGTCTTTTTTATAAAATTATTCATTTAACCTTCTCTTTTCTCCTTCGGAGGGACCTACTTTTTGGTCATTGCCTCAAATTCATAATGATATTGAATTTTCGCTGAGATTTGGTATAGTCTTCCTTACGCCGAGGGAGCTTAGCTCTATACTACACAATCCTGAATATTATTATGCTGGGGTGGTGGAATTGGTATACACGTACGCTTGAGGTGCGTATGCTTCGGCTTGGGAGTTCGAGTCTCCTCTCCAGCATGAAAAAGTTGTCCTTTCGGGGACGATTTTTTGTTATATGAGAAGCCTATATCACTTGATGAGATTATTCAGACCATTTGAGTTCAAATTCTTGCAAATCCAGGATTTTAATTATACTGCCGGATTGTTTATATATTTAATCTAGCCGGCGATGAATAATTACGCTTTTATAGACACACAAAATGTTAATCTTTGAGTAAGGGGGCAGTGATGGAAAATAGACCGGAAAAAGTTCTTTATTTATTTGCGTGAAAAGTTAAGCGTGCAGAGAGCCTATCTGTTTCTTGGATATATTCCAGGCAATCATAAAATGTATAGTTTTTTTAAATCTCTGTGATATAAGCTTATATTTAAGCCTGTTTTGCAATTGCATGATTGACAGACTAAAGGTAATGTAGATGCGGAACTTGTATTACAAGCAATGATTGATTACTGCGACTATGATAAAGCGATTCTTGTGAGTGGCGACGGAGATTTCGCTTGTTTGGTTAAGTATTTGTCTAGAAAAGAGAAATTAGCGAGATTGCTGATTCCGAATGAAAAGAAATATTCCATGTTTCTTAGAAGCGCTGCTAAGCACCATATAGATGGTCTAAATAATATAAGACCAAAATTAGAATATTTTTGATAAAAAAAAGCGAGGGCCACCAGATAAGCACCAACACTTACCCCATGAACACCTCTTCGTGATAACGATCCCACTATAGCCACATTTCTTTTACTTTCAAGTCTAAATCATAAATTTCGTTGATTTCCTTGTAAAATTCTCACTTTTTGATATGGTAGGATGAATGATATTTAGCCCATAATTATGGCATTGTAATGTCCCTCGAGCAAACGGTTATAGACGACTATAAGCAGGCATTTAAAGATAAAGATGAAAGCAAGAAGGGAATCCTGAACTATATCTATGCTCAGCTCAAAAATAAGAGGATCGAGACCCAGAAGGATCTGAGTGATGACGATGTGATCAGTGTGATCAAGAAAGAGATAAAGTCGAGAAACGAAGCTATTGAATTCCTCGAGAAAGCAGGTAAAACAGACGATATCGCTCTGGAAAAGAACAATATAGCTGTGCTGCAGCACTATGTGCCGGAAATGCTGAGTGAAGAGGCTCTTCGTGCGCTCGTGCAGCAAACTATTGCTACATTAAGTGTCCAGGATCTGAAAGCAGAACGTGGAAAGGTGGTAGGTGCGATCATGGCAACCCACAAGTCGGCGGTAGATGGAAAAATGATGAATGATATTATCATGAGTATGATCTAATCTTTATTATATTGCAGAGAGATGAATAAAAAAATTCTTTGATATGCTCTTGCTGGCTTCACGATGAGCCTTTCGTTGTTCCCGATAACGGTGCTTGCGATTGATGGGCCGACCTCTGAAGGTTCTATGACGATACCATGAGAGAGCTCTATTAAGCCTGGCACAATGCCAGACGAGGTCGCAAAAGAGGCGGCGTGAGTAAAAGAGGCAGCGCTGACAGAAATGGAAAAGAAAGAGGTCGAAAGAAAGAGAGCAGAATGTTTAAAGTCAAACCCAGGTCAGACTTCGTACTGTGAATGTGTGGCAAACGGCGGAGTGAAGCTCAATACGGACGTGCCATTCGTCGGCAGGTGTATCAATAAAACCGATACGAGCAACGCATTCCCTGCGCTCATCGGAGGTATCTCAAAGATAGTCGTTACCGCGATATTGATAGTCTCATTCATGTTCGTTATCATCGGCGGTGTCCAACGAGCCTCAGGCGATGCAAAAGGCGGAAAAGACAAGATCACAAAAGTCGCTATCGGACTAGCCATACTCGGCGCATCTGGAGCGATATTAGCACTGATAAATCCAAACTTCTTCAAATAAACTTATTCATTCAATATTATACTTTATTACTTTATGAACGAACAACGATGGCAGTAAATGTACAGAAACATGAAGACGGATATCTTCTCGAAGGAAAATTCTATATTTGTTTTTCAAAGCCCCACAAGACACATATCAACCTTATGACTATGAAAGGAACCGATATGACCTACAGCAATGGCGATGAGAAAAATATGCCATTCGTGATAGACTATCCGGGTGAGTATGACAAAGATGAGGTAACTATCAAGGTCGTAGAGGACAAAGGTGGAGCATTGAACTATCTTCTCAAATACAACAATCAAATCGTTGCTTTCGTACAATCGGCTTCGGCATTTGATGATGAAGACTTTACTGCTGCAAAATATCGGCTTTATGTCGATCCATTCATCGCAAAAACGATCGATAAAATGGAACTCGAGGGAGAGAAGATCGATCTCACAACGATCGCTGAGTAATACAATCACTAACGACGACTATCAGATGAAATTGACTTATTTATGGCATATGCTATAATATAGTCAATTTTTTTATATGAGATAACTCATGCCACACCTCGAACCATTTATTCGTAAAAACGATGATGGCATCCCTTGCTATACCCATAAGGATATAAGCTATTTTCAGGGACAGAAAAAATCAGTGGTAGAAAATGGGACGTGTTATGATCTTATAGATATACTTGAACACTATAAGGGTTCATATGGTGTTCATCGAAACACATCTCTTGCGGGTATGAGTAACTCACCACTTATCGGATCTCATCGGGGAGAGGACTACTATAGAAAAAACGATCAGCTTTGAGAGAGTTTTCCTACATTGGGATTGCCGGGATTTCATAAAGGGGGATATAAGATAGACTCGCTCAATAAAAGAATTCTCTACAATCCGGATGCACTTATCGAATGAGCAGACACCTATTTTTTACAGAAAAATAACTTACAAACACAAGCTAGTGTGTGACAAATTCTTCATCACATACTTTCACGCTGATATAAAATATTTCAGACTACTTACCTTAAGCCACCGCATATCAAAGTCAAAGATATGGATGATTTTTACGATCTGGAGTGACTAAAAAATGAGTTCGTTAAACATACCTGATTTGCTTCAGAAGAGATATATGTTGTAGAGTGAGAGCTGAAGTTGCAGGATGTACAACAAGGGCATATACTACCGCAACAGCGGCTTATAAGACACGCTAACACCAAAAGTCTGATTCAGATCCTTAGTAGAGAGCACCGAGGGAAACAACGCTAAGATTCTGTATGGCCTCCAGCGACTACACCACGGAAAGTCCTCCTTTTTAAAAGTATTACCATTAGTGAAATAGTAATACTTTT
>JAGOPC010000017.1:0-6215 GCA_017992195.1 Patescibacteria group bacterium | reverse complement strand
TGATTCAGATCCTTAGTAGAGAGCACCGAGGGAAACAACGCTAAGATTCTGTATGGCCTCCAGCGACTACACCACGGAAAGTCCTCCTTTTTAAAAGTATTACCATTAGTGAAATAGTAATACTTTTTTAGAGAGGGCAAAAAAATGATACTATGCTCCTTTTCGTTTTGTGGGTCGATTTCATTTGTGTCTCGGAAATCCTCGCATGAATAATACGTGTACGTTAAGCCTCGACCGGGCCCCGACACGTCGGGGGGAGAGGCAATGACCAAAAAGTAACCCCTCCGGGAGGAGAAAAGAAAAAACATAACATGGAATGAAGTTTTTTATATAGTAATGATATATCGCTTATCTAGCCAATTGTTTCCCCGCATTGTATATTACAATGATTCCGTCGTCTTCGTCAAGCTTGTGAAGTTCATATTCGATTTGATTTTCTGAAAGAAAGTCGTATAATGAAGATGTTTTGTGAGCGAACTTGATCGCATCGTCTATTACGATGATACCATCGAGAGCCACGAAGTCGGAAACCTTAAGGATGTACTCCTTGTATTGATTTTTCCTTCCGTCTACGAATATCATATCGATTTTCCCAACAAGTAATTTTGTAAGATCTGCGTCAAGAAAATCGGCGTGATATGATATGACATTGTATGCATTCGCGTGATGAAAGTTGTTTCACGCGCTCAGATAGTCTCGGTATCAGATTTCAAACGTGTAAACGATGCCGTTATATGATGCAATTTCTTTGGAAATCATACAAGCGCTATACCCTACGGCAGTTCATATTTCGAGCACTTTTTTAGGTGTATGGGTGTGTAGAAGCTTTTGAAGATACTCTTCAGTCGCTTCAGAAATAAGCGGAACACGACGATCGAGGCATTGCTTTCTTAGTTTTATAAGAAATTCAGTTCACAACATTTTTATACATTACGTAACAAAACAAATGGAACAATCTACTATTTCTACTAACGTACATATTGATTTTAATAAAAAAAACAACGTCAAGAGGCCAGCGCCTCGCGGTAGAGTTGGGACAGGGCCAAGAAAACCTAGACCTGCAAGCACCGAAAACTATGACGAACCAGTCTATACAGGAGAAATTCCTGTAAGAATCTGATCGCTTCTCGGTCTCGAGCAGGTAGGTCAGTGTATCTTCATCGAATACAAAGATGATATCATCATCGTCGATGCAGGTATGGAGTTCTCTGCAGAAGAGACACTCGGAGCTGATTATATCATTCCGGATATTTCATATCTTAAGAAGAATCAGCATAAGATCAGAGGAATTCTCTTATCGCACGGCCATCTGGACCACGTCGGAGCACTTCGTCATGTCTTACCTGCGTTGGACTTTCCGATGCTCTATACGACACCATTAACACTCGGTATCGTGAAAAAAACTTTTGAAGATCCAAAACAACTTGGAAGAATCAAAGCAAAGATTATTGATCCTAATAAAGATATCGTCAAGCTCGGATGTTTCACGATCGAATACGTTCACGTGAACCACAACATTCCTGAGACGATGGCTATGGCTATCCATACGCCAAAGGGTTTGATCTTCAACTCGTCAGACTTCAAGATCGACCACACTCCTGCGATCGATAAGCCAGCTGATCTTTCAAAGATCGCTCGTATCGGAACAGAAGGAGTAAAACTCTATATCGGTGACTCGCTCGGTGCAAGTAAACCTGGATTCGCTATTTCTGAAAAGAGAGTAGGAGAGTCTATCGATAATATCATCAAAGGAACAAAATCAAGAATGGTGATCGCAACGTTCGCATCAAATGTCGGGCGTATCATCCAGATTATCCAGAGTGCGGTGAAACACAACAAAGTGGTATTCCTTTCAGGAAGATCAATGATCAACAACGTGGAGATTTGTCAGCAACTCGGATATATTCAGTTTCCAAAGGGAACAGTTCGTAAGCTTATCAACGCAAATGAGATAGACACACTACCAGATGAGAGAGTGGTACTCCTTTCTACAGGAGCACAGGGTGAAGAGTTTTCAGCTCTCGCTCGTATCTCAAGAGGTGAGCACGCGCATTTTGAACTCAGAGCTGGTGACACAGTAGTGATGTCGGCTAGTACCATCCCGGGAAATGAGTCGCAATTTGCAAGGATGATCAACGTCCTCGTGACGAAGAGAATCAATCTCATCACGAATGACGCGATGGACGTCCACGCATCAGGACATGGTGGTATGGAAGATCATAAAATCATGCTCGGTCTCGTGAAGCCTGAGTTCTTTCTGCCTTACTACATGCCAGCTGCAGAAAGATATTCACACAGAGCGCTCGGACTTGATATGGGAATTGCTGATGAAAATATCCTTATGCCAGAGAAAAATGGTAGTGTTATCGAAATGTACGACGACAGAGTAGAGATCTCAAAACATCATATGAAACTTGATGTCGTGATGATCGACGGTCTCGGTATGGGACATCTCTCAGGAGAGTACGTTATCAAAGCTCGTAAGATCATGTCGCAAGACGGAGTCTTAGCTCTCATATTCAAAGTGGATACGAAGACCAAAGAGCTCGTCGGTAACATCCAGATCGAATCCCGTGGATTCGTCTACTCATCAGAAGTACAGAAGATCCATACGGATATTGTGGAGTTCGCGAAGAAAAAATACTATCATCACTTGAAAAATACGGGTGACGTGAAGATGATTCTTAAGACGATGAAAGATGAACTTTGAGAATTTATAGAAAAAAATATTGGACGTGTGCCGATGATCATGCCGATGTTTGTGTATATCAATCGTGATGCGGTCAAAGATGAAAGTAAGTTGGATGCTCTTTCAGAGGAAGAGTCTATCGTTGGTATGACCTTGGAAGAACAGGGTGATGACAATGGTATGCAGGACCTTTCATTGCCAAAAGAGGGTGAACACGAGCAATTGACATAAAAATCACATAGTACGCCAAGAACAGAGCTGATAAATCGGCCCTGTTTTTTTTATTGCGCCAAAAGGGCGAAAAGGTATACTGACGATATGTATGTCGTCTTTGAGCGTATGTTCAAGGCAACCAATTTGTACATTACTAACCAAAAAATAAAAGTCATGAGCGACGTACAAATTGATGAGTCACGGAAAAAAGTCTTACACGCTGAGTTTGAGCAGTCCTATTTTTCAACTATCAAAGAAAAACTTATCGAAGAAAAAAAACAATATACTGTTTTCCCGCCGGCTAACTTAATTTTCAACGCATTCAATACAACACCGTTCGATAACGTCAAAGTGGTACTATTGGGGCAGGATCCGTATCATGGGCAAGGTCAGGCGATGGGCTTGTCATTCAGCGTACCGAAATGAGTCACGCCGCCGCCCTCACTGAAGAACATCTATAAGGAGATCCATACGGATCTTGGATTAAGTATTCCCACTACGTGAGATCTGACCTATCGGGCAGAGCAGTGAGTGCTGCTTCTCAATGCGATCCTCACCGTGCGTGCCAACACGCCCGCCTCGCATCAGCAGCTTGGCTGGCAAGAGTTTACCGACTCGGTCATCAAACATATCAGTGCCGAAAAAGAACATGTCGTATTCTTATTACGATGAAACTTCGCAAGAGGGAAAAAAGTGCTGATCGATACGAGCAAGCATCTCGTCCTCGAATCGCCCCATCCATCACCTTTTTCCGTCCATTCAGGCTTTTTCGGCAGCAAACAGTTCAGCAAATGTAACGACTACCTCGAACAACGCGGCCTCCAGCCAATCGATCGAAGAGTCGATCCGCAGAGCCAACCAGCTCCAGAAGTGGCTGAAGAGAAGGAAGATGAGCTGTTTTAAGTGATTTCTCGGCATTGACATAAGAGTGTATAATTGTAGAATATCGTATATTTATACATCTCGTAAGATCCATGACCAATTCTCCCGATAAGAAACACGATCAGAGGAATTCTTATCTTCCAAAGTCTATTGATATAAGCTTGGACTTTCTTGAATCTGAAAATGAAAAGAAAGAGTGTGAGGCGGTCTTACGTCATCATATCAGTTGAGTCGTGGAAGAGTTCGCACCATGATGGCCTATCGATAAAGAGAGGTATATTCACACTATCGCAACTGTAGCGAATAATTTCAAGAAACATGGAGCAAAATATATGAGTTTGCGCCTTGAAACGACATACGATGAAAAAGTGGGGGATGAGGTTCTTTGTTTTGTCGTAACTAGTTTAAAAAATATTGATGCGGAAGGATATCTAAAAGAGCGCTGTATTTATAATGCTGATATCAAAGGATGATGGCAAAAACCAATGCATGTTGTTCTCTACCAGGCTGGCGATAAACGTATTATAAAAAATACTATGGATGATGATAATTTGCAGGTAGGTGGATTTGAAAAAGAGTCGTGAAGCCATCTTGTCGCTGCTTTTCATAGAGAAAAGGCAGATACATCACCTCGGAAGATGGATTTTGACTTTAACCTACCTGAACAAGAAGCAGAAAAGCTTTATTCAGATATAAGAGGGTTGCTAATCGAAAAATTGCAGAATTTCATGTTTTTTTCTGATCTTCCTCCAAATACTATTCATATGATTATATCGGAATTAGTAAAAAACATAAAGGATCACGCCAAAACGAAGGGCTATGTGATGATAGAAAAAGACCCAGCTCCGCTCCCTGGTCAGGAGTTATTGCATTTTGTCGTAGGTGATGATGGTCCCGGTATCGCTGCAACCGCCGAATCTATTGATAATTTCTTACAAACAGGCTTCAGCAATGGATGAGCTAAAAACAAAGGTCTGGGTGGTTCAACGTTGAGATCGGCCGCTGAATTGAATCATATTCATATTACCATGTACGATAATGGCGAAAAAAGAGTGATTAATGATGCTCTAGAAGAGTACGACCGAAAACCTGAGGGTATTGATATGAGCAAAGGAGCTCATTTTATAGGAACTTTCATCTTGTAGTAACATTACGGAGCGATCATGACGAATAAACTCCCAGAACATAATGAAGAAACAACTAAAGTTGTTGCTATACCTCCATTTGAGATGGAGCTTGATTTTACGCAAGGCGATCCTGAAAGCTTATTGGATCACATATGGTCAACAGTAAGGGATTACGTCGTTCCTTTGATAAAGGATAAGCGCTTACACGATCCGCGTGTGATAGCTATCCTAGTTAATGAGATTGCCAAAAATGTAAGACATCATGGATGAGGTAAATGATATATTCATATAGAGTCAGAGTACGACCCTATCATTCAAAAAGATATTTTACATTTTGTTGTAGGAGATTTTGGGGAGTGACTGAAAAAAGATGATTTTGATTACGATCAATTTATAAAAGACGGACACCCGGTCTCTAAGCCATGAACATATGGTATAGGAGGAGGTATGATCTTAGCCTATGCAACTGCTCTCCAGATGGATCTTGTCGTATATGATAACGACAACAGACGAGTGATGTATGGCAGACATAAAGGTTATAACCGGCAACCGAAAAATCGAAGATGAGGGAAGGGCGTACATTATGTAGGGACAACTATATTGCAGGAACTGCCTCAAAACCCTCAGCTCCATATAAAGTTAGACTTTCCTGCAGGCCTGACGGAGAGAAAATACGCACGAGATGAACTACGTAATACTACATTAGCTCGAATAGAAAAAGAACTCGGACGATCGCTTGAGACGGACGGAGAGAAAATCACCTACCTGATGACTGATTTTTTGGGAGAGCTTTGGAAAAATGTACAAGATCATGCCGGAGGTCAAGGAAACTATTATCTTGAAAAAGAGTATGACCCACTCTTAGCCCAACATATTGTGCACTTTATCGTATGAGATAAGGGTTTATGAATTAAAGGAATCGCGACCTCTCTTGATAATTTCTTCAAAGAAGATTTTTCTACTTGAAGTACAGATCAGCTGAATACTGGCAGAGGAGGCTATGCCATAAGAGAGGCAGCACAGAAACTCAACATGCATCTCGTGCTTTATGATAACGATGAGAAACATGTAGTGAATAATGTATTGAATGAATACGACCGGCTTCCCAAGGCTCACATATGTGATCCTACTCAGGGAGCAAATTTTATTGGTAGTCTTATCTTACCAATTTATCCCTATGATGAAGTCAATAAACCCCTCAATGCTATCAGCGCCTTTGATATAGAGCTTGATTTTGATATTGATCCAATGGAACATCTTCAGCTTGATCAGCGTCTCATTCTTGAAGTAGAGGAATTTCTCAA
>JAGOPC010000041.1 GCA_017992195.1 Patescibacteria group bacterium | reverse complement strand
CAACCTATGCAGATGCAGTAGGATGGCAACACATTGTAGGCATCGTGCTCATTGAGTTCGCTATCCTCGCTGTGCTTTCAGTCGGTATCAATGATAGAGTGTTGACGGGAATGATTAGGAAGATCTAAAGATCTTAGGGCATATATAAAAATTATTTCTTCTATAAAAAATCTATACACATTGGTATAGATTTTTTTCTCTTCTTTATAAAGATCTGTCTCTTATAATTAACGTACTATAATAGAAAGTTGTTTACTGATATCTTTAGTATAGACCATCATATTGAGCTTGTCGCCTGATGAGTAACCAAGTCGATAGCGGGCGAAAGGCGTGTCCCCATCGATACTCTTGCCGTCTATCTCGGTGATGATGTCTCATTTGACGAGACCCATCTCAGCGGCTGGAGTTCCTGGAGTGATCTTCTGGACGTACCGGCCATTGAACTTTTTCGACCCGAGTTGTTCTGCGAGATAGCTGGTTAGCGGAATTGTTGTCATGCCAAACGGAGTTCTGATGATCTTTCCACTGAGTTTAATACTGGTGAGAGTTGCTTGGATCATCTCCTTCGTAACAGGAAGGATGAGGCCTCACGGAGTATAGCCATTTTGTGTATCTCCGTTTTGCATAGCGGTGGTAATTGCGATTACATTTCACTGAAGGTCAACTGTTGGTCCGCCACTAAAGCCTGGATAGACTGGGGTATCGATGCCATAGTAGGGCAGAGATGTGGTGAGATCTCCGCTGAGGAGTCACATGAGAATATTTTTCTGGCTTATAGTTCAGACTGATTGGACGAAATCCAGGCGTGAGGAGTTGCTGCCGAGGGCTATGATGAACTGACCGAGGTTCAAAGGACTCTCTGCAGAGACAAACGAGGCAGCAGGCAGACCAGTCAGTGATTTACCGGTAGCGGTGCTTACTTTCACCACTGCAAGATCAAGAACAGGGTCTAGCCGTATGTTGGTAACCGGTAATTTTTGTCATTCTTTCGTGATAGCAACGTATTTGTCTTTGAGATTTGCAATGACGTGCTTATTCGTGATGAGATAGCCATCGGATGTCGCTATAACAGCCGTCGCGCCTCATTTGATGCTTGTGACCACAAAGCCAGACAAGGTGCTTGTGACATCGGCGCTACGAACCAGATGCACCGTTGAAGGTGCCACCGTCGCGATCGCTTTCGTGATGTCGCTCTGCATATCAGAGAGTTTTCTATACTCGCTGACATTTTGCTGGATGACCTTCTGGTTAATAACTTTGGTGACGCCATTTCTGTCCCGAACGCCGGTGAGGAACTCCGTCCCGTACCTATTGATCGCATAGTAAAATCCACCTAGAAGAAGCAGGGTGATGAATATGTTGAGGGTAACGATGTGGCTATTTTTCATAGGTAAGAATATGTATTAAATATAACAAATGACCTCCATAATAGAGATTTTGACTTATAAAATCAAGGTAAGAGAAGGGATAAGAAAGTGCTTTAACTGTGTTTCATATGAGATGCAATAAGTCCATCAGTGAAGTAACAAACAGGCTTTTCATCAGCTGTTGTGCCGAGAACATATCCGCCATTTTGTAGTAATTGTTCTTCTGCTCCGTTGCCATTAAGCCTAAGTCAAAAATCATCATTCACTACAACATCTCCATATGGCATTTTTACGATAAATTGTCGATATTTAGATCTAGATTTACTAGATTTTCTTATTCAACTCTGTATCGATAGATCTGAAATAGCCCTAGCCCAGTCATCAAGAAATGTATTTATGGGTTCAATATGTTCATTTGGTATTTTAGCCTTATTCCTATTGATGTATTCAAAAGATACTAAATTGTCTACCCATTCTATGATAAGCAAATCAGCGTCATCTGTATGTTTGTATGCTAATGCTTTTGGATATGCTATCTCATATGGTGGTTTATCAGGTAGATATGATGTATAAATATGTTGGGAAATCATTTTATATCATTCTAATACAGCGCCATACCAAGCTTTCACATCATCTGGCATATCAATAATACCTTCATGATTTTTATTTTTTCATATGATGGCGACATACTTCTTTCATCCCAAAATGAATGATCTCATATGTCAATTTCTACTCAATTGTTCTCATTCTTCCCAATGATTCTTTATTCGAGTAGAAAAATCAGTATCAATCAAATTAGCAAGCTCTTTAGCTGCTTCACCTGTATGAGATAGTATCTGTGATCCCTCAGCGATAGTCGTATTGGGAGTGTCTTGTAGTTGCATAAGACAATTATATTCATCATTGTAAATTTTGCGAATATATTGCTATTAGATATAATATATTTCGTATAAAATATGTCTTTTATAAAAGGATGGCTTCCTGAAGCCAGCTTAAGGATTATATAATCTTACACAACCTTCCTCTTCACGCTCGGAGCAATTTTCACCAGTAACTCATAGGAGATCATCCCTGAAGCTTTGGCCATGTGCATAAGCGTATTGAGCGACGCTCTTGTTGTAGAGACTATCTCGACCATCTCGCCGATGGCGACGTCGTATTCGGCCACGTTTGCGCAGCAGAGATTCATGGAAATCGTCCCGACGACTGGCAGATAGACATCTTTTCGTTTGACGTTCCAATTGTTCGATAAGACTCTTGGAAGTCCTTCAAAATAGCCAAATGGCATCGTTGCGATGCGCGTGTTGCCTGGCGCAACATAGGTGAAATTATAGCCTACTCATTCGCCTTTGCCGATATCCTGCAGTGAAACGACAGAGGAGCAGATGCGGAGGGCTGGCTGCAGGAGCTCTCACTTGCTATAGAACTCATCTCACTCTTTGAGCGGATTGTATCCGTACAATGCGAGACCAACTCTTTGCACGTTAAAAAACTCATCGTAGAGCTTGAGCGCTCCGGCACTTCCACTGATATGTCTGTACTGCGACTCAAATCCATAATTAAGGATCTTCTCATGCATACGCTTAAAGTTCTCTACCTGTAACTGCATCGACGTTGGATCGATCTCATCCGCCCCTGCGAAATGCGACATGATGCCCTCGACAGTCACTCGCGGTGCTCATTGCAATAGCGTCAAAAACTCGTCCAACTCATCGATCTGTATTCCCTCACGATTCATACCGGTATTCAAAAAGATATGTATCTTCGCTGATTTCTTATAATCAATAATTCCCTGTAACGTACTTATATTATATACCGCAAATGACGCACGCTTCCGGTTAAAGTGCTTATAGTTACGCACGTCCGTCTCACCAAGTATCAATACTTTTTTGTCGGTATGTTTCTTCACGACCTGATATTCCGGGAAACTATCAACGGCAACCATCGGCAAATCGCTATCCTTGAGTATCTGGCAAAGCTGCTTCAATCCATGCCCATACGCATTCGACTTCAATACAGGGATCACCTGATCCGCAGGATGCAGCGATTGCAGATATGACAAATTATGCAGGATCGCTTTTCTGTCGATCGTGATGGTGTTTAAACTTTGTAACTTGGGCGCAAAGAGATTGCGGAAAAATCAAAGCATACTATGAAGTGAAAAAGAGGAAACGATAAAATATTAACAGAATTTCTTTTCCAGATATGCGAGCAGGGGAGCGGAGCTGAAAGTCAGTCCATTCTTTTCAAGGAGCTCATTAAGTGTATAGGTCGATCCATATTGATGAATATGTTTCTGTAGCCGATCTCTTATCTTTGTAATTCACTCTTCAGAACTAACTAATGTGTCTATATTTCCCATATCTTTCTCCATCGCTTCTTTCCAAATAGCGCTTAATGCTGTTCCCATCGAATAGGTAGGAAAGTAGCCAAATAGGCCCGATGATCGGTGTACATCCTGTAACACTCAAACAGCATCATTTGGCACATCAATACCAAGATACTCTTTATACATCTTGTTCCAATACACAGGCAACTCTTTTGTTGTTATTTTCTTTTCCATCAGAGCTTTTTCTATTTCGAATCTGATCAATACATGAAAATGATAGGTCAATTCATCAGCGTCAACTCTTATGAGTCATGGCACGACATGATTAACATTGTCGTAAAACTTTTCCGTAGAGTACCCTTTAAAATCATCTCCAAGATTTTTATAGTTGTCGAAAAATTTTTCGGTAAACGGCAGCGATCTCGCCACCATGTTTTCCCAAAATCTTGACTGAGACTCATGAATGATAAGGCTGCTTCCACCACGTATGGGAGTCTTGTCTAACTCAGCTGCAGATCCACGCTCGTAGAGTGAGTGTCCGAACTCATGAACGGTAGAAAATAATGTATTATGAAACTCTTTTTGCAGTCTTGTGGTGATTCTTGTATCTTGTGAGCTCAATCACATAGAAAAAGGATGTGAAGAAAGATCCAGTCTTTGAAGAGAACGATCAAATCCCAGATAGTCCAATATTTTTTCATTAAATTGTTTGAGGCTTTCCGTATTGTGCTCCGCTAGCTCTATTCCATTGTTTTGAAGGAAATTCTCCTTTACCTTTGCCAAAATATTTTGTAACGGTCACTTGAGCTCTGTAAAGTAGGCTTCGACTTGTTTAGTAGTAAGCCCTTCTTCGTAGTCATCAAGCATCGCATCATACGGATGATCTGTATAGCCGAGCAATTCTGCCTTTTGCAGACACAGATCAATTATCTTTGTCAGATAAGGCTCAAAAAGAGCAAAGTTATTCTCTTTTTTCGCATTTCTTCGTACCACTGATCCGCCATTTGTTACTTCTGCCCGTTCTTTAATAAAGGATTCAGGCAGTTTCTTACATTGCTCAATAGTTCTTACAAGAACTCTCTGTATTCATCTTTCTGTATCATTGAGTGTTTCTCATGCAAGTGAAGCAACTAACATAGTGAACTCTTTATCAAGTAACAACTGTTGTACATGCATATCGAGCTGACCATGTACTTGTCCTCTCATGAATGAAGCGCCTTCAGGCATATAGGTCTCCATATCTCGCCGAGACAGCTTGAGCAAATAATTAATAGCCCATACAATCTCATATTTCTCCAATATTTTTTTGACAATAGGATTGGTTATTTCCATCGAGTTTTTAATTATTATTTTAAATAATTCATTTATTATTACGCATCCCTTCTCTCAACTTGCACACCGATCGATTGTAATTTTTCTACGATATTTTCATAACCTCTCAATATTAATTCTTCATTCGTGATGACAGTTTCTCCTTTAGCGATCACGCCTGCGACGATCATGGCGCCACCACCTCTGATGTCGGTGCTGGTGACGTAGTTGCCGTGCAATGTTGTTGGTCAAATGACGACTACCTGATGCGGATTGAGGACTTCGACTTTTGCTC
>JAGOPC010000040.1 GCA_017992195.1 Patescibacteria group bacterium | reverse complement strand
ATTTTCAAGCAAAAAAGAAAAACTCATCCCCGAAGGAAGAGAATTTCTATGTAGTATAGATCTTATCGTTTTGTAATAATTGTAATTACTGATCGAGCCTCATGAGCATAAGCATCGCTCGTCCTCTCTTGAGTGGGTTCATAAGGTCTGTCGTCACTTTGATAACACCGGTTGCTTTCAAAGCATCTACATGCTTGCAGTACCGGCATGCGTCTGTTGTGTTGTTCTCATCGCCCCAAAGCATTCTTGAAAGAATAGTCGCAAACTGCGCTTTATCGATCAGTCCAGTTGGATTGAATGTCGCAGCAGCCGTTCCGTCTCCCTTCAGTCCCATAAGGCCGAGCTGACATGCTGTTTTTGCATATCATTGCATCTCACTTCCGACAGATGTCATATCAGAGAACATACACTTCATATCTGCATCCGGACTCATCTCCATAACATTCATCGCATAGTTTGAAATCATCTTTGCAGCTTCCCCTCTCGTGAGGAAGTCCTCAGTACGAGCTGTCATACATGTAGGCATGGTACTGAGACCATGTTCATGAGCAAACACGTATGCACTTTCGATCTCAGCATCAGTACATGGATCTTCATCGCTCCGCCGAACAGGCATTTCATCTGTCCCTGTAGCTACTATCGAACCCGTAGTATCGATACCCATGTTGCTGAGAGAGCTATCAGCAGTAGATGAACTGGTAGCTCATGTAGTTACCGCAAGAACACTATCTGATGATCATACAGACATACCGCTACAAAGTGAATCATACTCTGTCGGAGAGGTGTCGCCATCCGGACAGTTATCCTTAGGCGTCACTTTTATCTGACCGCCACCAAAACCCTTTCGTCCCCAGTTTGGATCATAAGTACGAAGAAATTGTAATGTATTTAAATCCGTCGGTATATAAGTCATACCATCGAAATGTCAGTTCCCTATGAGAAGTCCTGAGTAAAGAGCATATCCGTTGAATGTGAGTGAAGTGAACGGATTATTTTGAACATTGAGAACACGTAGTCAGGTATTGTTTGAGATATCAAGAGAGGTGAAACTATTACCGCTCGTATAGAGCTCATTCAGGTTTCTATATATACTGAAGTCTATAACAGATGGGAAGTTATTGGCAGAGATATTAAGCACTGTCAATCCGGTATTATTTCCAACAGTAAAACCGGTAAATTCATTTCTCGATATATCGATAGATTGCAGGCCTGTCTGTCACGTGAAACTGACAAAACCTGAAAGAAAGTTGTTTCAGATATTGATGCTTGTCATAGACGGGTTTACAGGCAGCGTAAGAGAGGTCAACCGATTAGAACCTAGATTGAGGACGCTGACTCACGTCAATGCTTCAGTATTTACCGCACTAATCGAGTTCCCACCCAATCCCCACACTGTTACATATGGCAGATAGAGAAGTCCTGTCATGATAGTACCACTCAGATTGTTATTCATAAGATAGATCTCATTGATGTGCCCGCCATCAAGATTTGCTTCACTACCTCCAAATACTTGCCAGTTCACGAGATTATTCCCGTCTCGCCCATTTCGCATTTGAAAGCCTGTATCGACAAACCGACCGCCGTGCTGTCACCGATTGTCACCATTTGTTTCCTGATAAAGCCACGCGAGACCGATACACTCGTCATATGAAATAGCAATAGTACCTGAGTTGGTTGTACACCGATCAAAATTTGCACCGACGCCGACATGAAGAGCAGCTGATACGCTACTTGTAAGTGCGAATAACGCTGCCAATCAAGCTATGGCAGTAAGTAGATATTTTTTCATAGAGATAGGTGTTTTGTAATATAAAAAATACATAAGTTACCCGAATAGATGTATGATCTTTCCTTTTAAATACAAGAGAGCAACTTTACTTTCCCATTGCGTTTTCATCAAAAATCTGCCCAATAGGGGCGACCGAGGACTAAAAGACTTTTTTTGCAAAAAATGCTAATTCCGACTATAATGGTAACAGATAAAATTTATGATCTATGCACTACGATTTATGAGCTCAGAAAAAATACTACCAGTACTGATAGACTGCGACCCAGGCGCTGACGATGTCTTTGGGCTTTTGTGGCTTCTTATCAACCACAAATTTGCTCATCTTCCGATGAAAGTCATCGGAATCACGACCGTGTGAGGCAATGTAGCGGCCGACAAGACCTACGCTAACGCACTCAGAATGTGCCAGTTTGTCTGAGCCAACGACATCCCTGTCGGCAAAGATCATAGACAAATCGTCTCTCAGGACGCCAGCCACATCCATGGCAACGACGGTATCGGAAATCTTTCTAGCATGCTTCCTGAAGTTACCCTTCCGGCAACAGAAAAAGATAGCGTCGACATGATCATCGAAGCGATTCACACATATGGGAACGAGCTAGCGCTCCTCGTAACCGGACCAATGACCAATCTTGCACTTGCGGAATCACGCGAACCCGGAATACTTTCAAAATGCAAAAAAATTATCGCTATGGGAGGTGCGATAAAGACCAACGGTAACGTCACACCCGTCGCAGAGTTTAATATCTCTTATGATGCTGATAGCGCGGCGGCTGTATTTAACGCAACTAAAAATATCATGCTCCTGCCACTTGATCTTACCACGCAAATGGTATTTAGCGATACTGATATGGAAAATTGTTTCAAAAATGTGAACCATGATAAGAAGCAGGAATTTATGCGTGCATTGACGAAATTTACCACCGGAACCAATATGATGTTCAGGGAGACTGCATATGATAAATGATTTTATGTACACGATGCCCATACCATAGGCATGCTCCTCTACCCGCATTTGTATAAAGGGACCTTCTACGATGTGCATGTAGAGACAAAGGGAGAATTGACGAAAGGAGAAACCGTCGTCGACGTCCGCAATCACGCAAGAACCGAAGTAAACGCATTCGTCGCGCTGGAGTTTGATAAGAGATTATTTATGGAGGCGATCACCGAAGATTTCAAACAGTTCGATTTTAGTGATACACCAAATAGCTAGTAATATTTTTAAAAATTTATTCATTTAACTTTACGCTCTCCGCTAGGGGTCACTTTTTGGTCATCGCCTCAAAAAGCAACCAAAAACGGCTAGACGAATTCAGCGTTTTATATTATTTGCTATTCGTATTTATTCTACGAAAGCAACTATTAAGAGTGTGGTAGTTCTTCACGCACGTGAATTCGCCCACATATTTAAAGAGGGAGTTACACGTCGAAAAACTCTCATTCTAAAAAGGTATTACCATTTCGCTATTGGTAATACCTTTTGATCCCCGAATGGTAATACTATAATGCAAATAGTAATACTTTTTTTGAGAGGGCAAAAGTTTGATATATACGTAGGCATCGACAATGATAAAAAAAATCATAAAAAAAGTCCGACGGATATACTCCGCCGGGTTTTTAGTAATAATCTTAGTAGTCACTCATAGCGGCTAGGCTGCTGCTGCCTCACCCCAGTGCTGATAGATAGAAATCCTCCTCCTCTTCTTATATAAGAAGCCCGAGAGTGCCAATTTTTTGGCAAGATCTTCTCTATAGCAGATAAAGAGTGCTCCTTTCTGGCGAATATAATCTTCCGCCCAGGGTGCAACCTCTGCTATTTCCATCATAATTTCCCATACATCATTGAGCGTAAAGTGCTTTGGCACTTGCATCTCAATACCCCGTTCGATTCTTTGCAGAATAGTTTGCTTAGGCCGTCTCACCATAATCAGACGACAAGCTCCACAAATCTTAATTAACCGACTTTTAATGTGTTGTGCATTTAGTTTTGGTCTCATAAACATTTGGTTTCGTGAACTTAATTGGGTTGGTTGTGTTAGACGATATTATAATAATTGAATTACATTTGTCAATTAGTACTTCCTATAGTACTTTCTACCCTGCCACATACCCGCCGTCTATTGAAACAAGGGTTCCTGTCATAAATCCTGGCTTGTCAGAGAGCATGAAGACGACTGTTTCAGCTACCTCTTCCGCTGTACCAAGCCTTTGGATAGGCTGAGCTTTCTCTAAGAACTCTGTTCACTTCTTCAGGTCACCGGCGAAATGCTGCTCAGCGAAGCCTTTCATAGCTCCTCTGGCGAGCGGCGTGTCGATGGTTCCTGGGCAGATGCAATTTACACGAATATTGTCTTTTGCGAAGTCGATAGCCGCGCTCTTAGTGAGCTGACCGATGGCTCCTTTGGCTGCACCGTAGGCCGCTGAATTTCATTTTCCGATCAATGACTGGTCTGAGCCGGTTAACACGATCGATCCCTTTCCGTTTTTTTGTAGATGAGGGATCGCATATTTCAGCGTGAGGAATACTCACTCCACGTCCACGGCAAACATCTCTCTTCGCTGCTCAAGTGTCGTCTCAAGGATACTACCGACCATATGCCTTCCTGCGTTGGCAAAGACACAGTCAAGCTTTCCAAAATGTTTTACTCCCTCCTCTATCGCATCGTGTAATGCGTCCTGATCGGTTACATCACCAGCGATAAATAATAAATTATCTATATCATATCCCGCCTTGATTGCCTCACCACCGAGAGCATCAGCCTCCTCTTTCTTTCTTCCCGTAAAAATTACCTTCGCGCCTTCGCGAAGGGCGACGAGTACCGTCGCTTTTCCGATACCACTGGTTCCGCCGGTAATGAAAACAACTTTGTCGTTAAGCAGCATGTGAGATGAAAAATATTATAAAGCAGTAGGTGTGGTTTGATACGTTGCTTTAAAGTAACTATGTCGTTCATCACTCTCGGGCATAGTCACGAAATGCACAAAGTGTCCACCGGTGAATCATCACTCTTTCTCTTCTTTGCGTTGTTGCGCAGTGATCACTTCTGCTATTTCAATAGAGAAGACACTACAAATTTGTGCGATAAAGTTTTCATGAGCTTTGGTCTTATCATCATCTTGTTCTTTTTGCAGTGTCTTAAGATCTGCAACGACTTGTTGCACATCAGCAAGCTCATCGAGCACCTCTTCACGATTATTGTCTTTGCACTTTCTTTTCGCCTCTTCGATCTCTTCTGCAGCCTTAGCATGAAGCGCATTTATCAGCTCTTTTCTGGAGTTAACAAGAGTTTGTGAAGGTGGCGGACTAATGAGCCGCTTTTTCTCCACCCAATTATCATACCTCTTGTCTCTGATGAGCTTCCCCACCTTAAAGGTAGTCTGGTTTGCCATATCGAGTTATCCATTTTGATAAATACGATGAATATACGCTACCTGGAAGTTTTTGCAAGCGTTTCCATGAGACAAGGCTCAAAGTTTTCTTCCTTGTCTATTCTTTCAACAAATCCTTAAAGTTCTCTCTTAATTTCGCGATCTTCGGATTGATCACTAACTGACAGTAGGGCTTATTTAAGTGCGAATGCTGGTCGTAGAAGTTCTGATGGTATGACTCCGCAAGCCGGAACTTCTCAGCAGAGCGCACTTCCGTGACGATAGGCTTATCGTA
>JAGOPC010000016.1 GCA_017992195.1 Patescibacteria group bacterium | reverse complement strand
TCGTTGGCATAGGAGAATCCGAGTGTCATGCATAAGAAGCTTGTAGCCGCTAGAGCAAACATCGTAAACCATGCTGTATGCCTATCAAATCTTTTTTTCATGGTTAAGAGTTATGATGTAAAAAGGCGGCCGCTACGTACCCCTCTTTGAAAAAAAATCAAGACCAAGTTGACACAAATGTCTTGCCATATTTTAAAAGTATCCATCTAATATATTATTTTATATTGTAAAAAACCGCCGGTAAAGGGCGGTCTAAAAATAATGAAGAATTCTTAATATGCCCGCTTCGTCGGCATAAATACTGTCTTGAATATCTGATAGTAACGAGCCTGTATAAAATCTTTGATATCGCGCCTAGCTAATGCTTTCTGCTTTTTCTTCCTTTTCGAGAGAAAGATTTTTTGACTTCCTGTATGCCATTGCTGTAAGAAATGTTTGCCATCGTGTATGACAATCTCTTTCTTGTTTTTTAAAAAGACGATAAGTTTCATGCGGACTGGGTATGAATAAATAAAACTTTTTCGCCAACGCCCGACTTGTACTCCTGGAAATCGATCTTGCAAGGGCAAGTTTCTATTATCTTGCGACAACCTTCTCCTCCATTGAGACAATATATTGACTATGCTTGTCTATATCATAAAAAGCATCCTCTTTCGAAGATACTTCTATGTATATATGTAGCTTATCTACTACCCTCTCATGAAAATGAAGATAATAACCGCGAGGATAACGATAAACATGATACTCATCCATACGATGTTCTTTGTTCTCTCTCCCTTATAGCCAGTATAGACCTCTTTAAGCTTAGACTCGAGTCTTTCTTTTTCGATAAGGAGCTTCTGCTTCTCTTCCGTGTGCTCAGGAAGAGCAATCATGCTCTTCATTCTGCCTTCTAACTCACCGAGCTTTTGCTGAAGGACGAAGATAACTTTGTTCTTGTCTTCAAGTGCCTTGTCTTTCTCCGTGATGAGTCCGAAGAACTGATCGAGTCTCTCATTGATCCCGCTATCATTTCCTCTTGAAGAACTACTTGATGCAGGCTTTGCAAGGCTATTCGTGCTTGATGAAATAACCTCTGTATACTCGGCATCCTGACGAAGAAGGCTGAAGTCGTCTTTGATCGCGTCTACCTCCTCTTTTGCGAGGATAACCTTGTTTGCTACCTTTTTATATGATAACTTTCCTGATTTTACATATCTGTCGATAGTTCTTGTCGATACGCCCAGGTACTGTGCTGCGGCTTCACGAGTGATGTTATAGCTGAGTTCCATGATAATTAGAAAATTTTCTTAAGAATTAAAGTGAGCAACGCGATAATGATCGACAGTATAAATGTCTGTTCGATACTGCCCAACGATACAGTAATCCCAATGTCTAACCTTGAGACAACGTACTGAAATGCATAGAGAATGATCATATTGGTGATGATGCTTGCGATCCCCAATGTCAAAATGTTTATCGGTGTCGCAAGAAACTTCAACAATTTTCTTATTACCCAGTACATAAGCCAGAATATGGCTCATACAATAAGTAACAAAGGTGTGGCAGCTCGTGACAATGGTGTTATTGTCAATCCTCCCTGAGGAATATAGAGAGCCGTAATTACCAGCACTAAAGTGTTGATAATTATAGATAGTACCAATCATCCAAGCATTATTTGGACATGTCGAGACAAAATAAATGTCAATCGCAATGTGTCTATTGCGTAACGTCACTTATAGAAATCTTCTTGACAGTTGCAAGACTATTTTGCCGCTCTTTTACCTACAATAGCAGAAGTGACAATGACAATGACAAGTGTCGCCCGGAAAATAGGCATAGAATAGTACTGTTTGAGCGGCTCCCATCCGTACCCTGGTACGAGAGTTGCCATGTCCAGTATGAAACCGACGACGATAGCCAGAACTCCAAAATAGATACCCTGGTTCAACCCTTTGGCAACTTTTGACGAACGGAAGTAGGCATAAGCCATACATCCCATGACGACAATTGCTGCTACAGCGCTGACGATCCAACACCATGCGGGCGGATTACTCGCCATCTGCGACATGTCGATACCACTGATATAAGCGATTCCCAGGCCTATAATCATCGTGATAACATAACCAAGTACCGCAAACCCAATTGCTCTTCGTATTTTCATCTATGTGGAGTAAATTATAAAACGATATTTAAAGGATGAATCCTACCTTCTTATAGACGTCTTCTATCTTTGCCTGCGCAATCGCATTCGCTTTCGGAGTCGACTCTTCAACCATCTTTATGATGTCGGCGTCAGTAATGCTATTGTATCTCTCTTGTATAGGTGCCAGAAATGTCGTAATCTTCTGTGCGAGTTCTTCTTTGAACGATCCATAGCCACGTCCGCCATTGATAAATTCGCTTCTAATCTTCTCATCTTCTTCTGGCGTCAAAAAGAGCTTCATGATCTGATAGAGGTTCGACTCATCGGGATTTTTTGCCTCATCTACTCCCTTCGTATCGGTAGAAATGATCTTTACTTTCTTGAGAACGGTCTTTTCGTCATCCATTAATCCGATATAGTTATTGTATGATTTCGACATCTTGCGACCATCAATACCTGGAACGACAGCGACATTCTCATCAATCTTAGGTGCTGGTATCTTGAAGATCTCTCCAAATAACTTATTAAATTTTTCCGCTATATCACGCGCGTACTCTACATGCTGTTTCTGGTCTTTCCCTACTGGCACTGTGTCGATGTCATATAAAAGGATGTCAGCTGCCATAAGTATTGGATAAGTAAATACTCCTACCGAAATCTCGCCCGCTTTACCCTTATTGATAGCGTCTTTATATCCATGCATGCGTTCAGCAGTTCCCATATTGGTAATACACTGCAAGACTCGTGCTAATTGTGCATGTGCAGGGATCATCGCCTGGTTGAAAATGATAGTTTTGCTTGGATCAATCCCACATGCAACATACAATTTTAATATGTTCATACTATACTGTCTGATCTTGTCAGCGTCGTAAAACCCGCTCAGCGAGTGCATATTTGCAAGCATAAGAAACGTTTCATACTCTCCTCCATTCTGGTAATCAAGTACGTATTTGATGCTGCCAAAGTAATTACCTATGTGGAGATGTTCGCCGGTAGCTTGTAATCCCGTAAGTATTCTCTTTTTCATCGTTCAGATCAAAAATAATAATAAAATTTATGATACATTAAGGTCTAGTACTCTTCTTGCGTTCTCATAGAAGAACTTTTGAGTGGTGACACTGCCGAATCTTTCGATCATTTTTGTGTAGAGGAGATCTACTCAAGCGACACTGTCTAGTCATTGGACTGCTTTGTTCTTCGGTATTCCGTGCCAGTCAGTTCCAAGGCCGATATGATCGTCACCAATGCGGTTAATAATATAGGCGACCTGGTCGAGATAGGTATCTATAAGAACTTCAGAACTGTCACTTATAAACGCCTGATAGATGCTAACGCCTATTACCCCGCCATTTGCCGGAAACATATCAATGATGTCGTCAGGTATATTTCTGGCGTGCTCATGTAATGTATAGAGATTGCTATGCGAGTTCAAGATCGGTTTTGTGCTATTTTGTAGGATCTCTCTCATCCCCTGTCGACTCATATGAGCCGTGTCTATGATCATTCATCGCTCGTTCATTGCTTTCATGACCTCTCGTCAAAGTGTCGTCAGTCCTTTCTCCTGGCTGCAATTAGCCCCGCTCAGCGTAGTATCCTGGTTCCATGTCCAGCCAAATGATCTCACTCATTTGTCATAGAGCTCTTTGAGCTCAGCCACTGAGCTTAAGCCATCATGTCACTCCAGATGAATCAGCAGCTTACATCCTGGCTTCTCCAGATCTGCTTTCGTTTGCACGATAGGCATCTGGCTTCACCACGACTTATATCACTGCAATAGTGGATCAATATTTTCGGGAGTAAATGTGATGACTCTGTTGTGTGGATCTGTCATGTCTCATTCGCAGCCATACGGCCAGATCGCGCCAAAAACCAGGTCAAATCTGTCCTTATAGTCTCTGAATCCTCCCGCATTATACTCAGGAACCATCCCCTTTCCTGCATCAGTAAAAAATGCGCCAGGGTTCTTTTCAAACGTGAGGATGATGTCTTGGTGTAGGTCGATGATTTGCATGATATGTGATTTGTTCGTTAAATACTAAAGGATTTTTTGCAAAGGTATATTAAGAACGGTTTGTATCTCTCCTGCGCTTTTGTTCATGAAGAATCATCGCTTTGCGTGAGGATCAAAGCCATTGCTGATTTTGTCCATGAGATCCAATTGCGAATGATAGAGCTGATTGAGTGTTCCATCGCGTATTGTCTGCGCAGGGATGCTTATGATTTCAGGATGAGTGCTTATACTCGCCAACAATTTGGCTATATCTTCCTTGTTATTTTTCATTGCATTTGTTGCTTTTACCACTTCGTTATGTTGAGTATCTTGAAACTGTTTGTAGGCTATCGTTCTCTCTTGTATAAGGTTTTTGCTGTTACTGTCTAGTGTAAATAATGTTTGGATGTTTGCTAAAAGATCCTCCTCATAGCCTATAAATCTATAGAATTGAACAGGTATAACGCCAAATCACGATTGTAACATTTTCTCTGTTATATTAGGACTTTGCTGCGCTATAGTAAGGAGCTCGCCAAAGACTTCTTTATAACTATTGTTCTCCACGTAATTATACATTGCTTGTCCTCCTAAGTGCAGTTGCTCCTCTGCTTCGCCATTTACAATGTGATCATAAACATATGAACATAATCCATTCATCTCATTCGAAAATATAGGTCATTCCATCTCCTTTCTTTTAATTTCTAGGTCCTCTTTCGTGCCGCGTGAAAAACTAAGATCTGCAATGTTTTTTAAAAATGCAAAACCTTTTGATGCTAACTCTTCAATAGCAATTTTCTTTTCACTGATGCGACTTTCTCTATAGATCAGACTGTCTCCTTCTCTGCGGATTACATCTCGCATATCTCCTCTTGGTCCAATATATCTGCTTCGTAAATTAAGTAACTTCTTAGTATCATTTTGAGCATAGTAACCGGTGATTTTCTCTACGATGGGTATAAGTATTTCTGATTGATTACTACACTTCTCGGTAAACGTGGTAAACTCTCCGATACCAAGATGCTGATTGATGTACATCCGGAATCAGGAGAGGTTTCCCGATATTTCTTGTGCATCTTTTACGAGAGATCCTAATCAATTGAGTCATGATGGCAAGTTGTCGGGTACAGGAGCTTTTGTGGTAAGGATGTCCGGACTGGGAGGTTTCGTGAACAGATCGTAAATGTGTCTACGGTATACCAAGTTTCTGGGTTGGTACGCTTTGTCCGAAACCTTATTAAGATCAAAGGTTTCTCCAATAGATCCGGAGATAACAGGCAACATATCCCTCAGAGATAAATTACCTACGTGAAAGCTTCTTGAGGCTTTCATCTTGCCTGCGTCAGTTAATGATAAGTGTGGGCTTCTTCTAATAAGATTATTCATGGATGTAAGATAAGATGATAAAGATTATATAATCAGAACAAAAAAGACTCCCCACAGAGTAGGAAGCCTTTATATGTTGATCATAGCGGATTGATTCGTTAGCTATGTATCCTATAAGTTGGGACTACTCTGAAATGTAAGATGTCTAAATGCCATCTCATAAATCTGTAGAACTTCTTGTAAGATACCTGTCTTTGCATGGAGTTTTGTAATATATAATGAAAAAAGTCCCCTAG
Organism: Patescibacteria group bacterium; assembly: GCA_017992195.1. Lineage (GTDB taxonomy): Bacteria > Patescibacteriota > Gracilibacteria > Absconditabacterales > Absconditicoccaceae > JAGOPC01. The sequence continues at coordinate 16,390 of JAGOPC010000016.1, read as the reverse complement.
CGCTTTTGCGTAGGAGACTTTGATTATTATCGTGATGATAGTTAGTATCGGGCTACATTGTCTTGATTAAATCGTATGCCGGCAACTGTGTATCATTTCTCCCACGCGAAAATGTGTGCATATAGTTATGCCACTTTCTCATAAAAGATCTAAATGAAACAGTTAATCTTTGCATACAGTTCTTTTGATGTTTTCTAAATTGTATCTCGCTTATAAATTTATATACTTATCAAGTCAAGACTTTTTTATGTGATTCTGATAACTATGATAGACAGAACCTGACGAGAAAAATTTATTGAAGTATTCTTGGCAAAGAACCAGGAGCTCAATTTGTCCGCTATCCGTGATGCGGATGGAGTTTTCGTGAAACATGTGTGTGATGCATTGGAGCTCAATAAGATATGGACGTTTGAAGCAGGACAGGAGGTCATCGACGTCTGAACGTGAGGAGGCATTCCTCTCCTCCCATTAGCCATCAGTAATCCTGAGGTGAACTTCACGGGTCTCGACAGTGTCAAAAAGAAGACAGTCGCCATAACTGAGATGGCCGACACGCTCGGCCTGCGTAATGTCGAGGTCGTCCGATCTCGTGCGGAGCAACATAGAAAACAGTATGATATTCTTACTGCCCGCGCTATGGCATATATTGATGACCTTCTCACTCGATCATATCATCTCGTCAAAAAATGAGGATATTTCATCCTCTACAAGATGTGGTCAGAAGAAGAAGAGAGCGCGATCGATGCTGCATGTGAGAGATATAAACTGGCCTTTGAAAAGCAACATATGTATAAATTGTTCGAGGATGATATTCAGAGGGTGATCTACGTGTTGAAAAAGATCTAATATTATATCACATATAAATAGCTATGTCAATAATTCTTGGTCCTTTTGGGCCATTTTTTGATGATATTTTGGCTGGTTGAACGGCATATCATTATACTTGTAGGAGATATTTGTTTTATATTACCCGACAGTATGGAGGCAGTAAATTATCGAAATTTGTTAGGATGACTTGGTATCTTTCTTTTCGGTATGATCGTTTTTGAAGAAACAATCAATAATCTAGGAAAGAATTCGCTTAAAAGAATTCTGGGAAAGAATACAAATACTCGTATAAAAAGTGTCATTACCGGTATCGTCGAAACATGTATTTTCCAAAGTAGTACGATCGTGACGATGATGACGCTGGGATTCGTCGGAGCCGGTGTGATCGGTCTGGCTAATGCGCTGGGCGTTGTTATCGGCGCTAATATCGGAACTACTCTGACGCCATGGATTGTTTCTCTGCTTGGTTTTAAATTGAATATAGAAGTTATTGCCCTTCCGATCGTTGGTGTGGGTGCCTTGATGACCCTTATCTTTTCGTGATCAGCCAGAATTTCAAGTTTTGGTAAATTTCTCGTAGGGTTTGGTTTTCTTTTTCTGGGTATCGGATATATGAAAGAAAGTGTGGAGATAATCGCACAGTTTATCTCGCTTGGCGACTATGTCCACTTGTCGATTTGGGGTTTTGTGCTCGTTGGTACGATCATGACGACGGTGATGCAGACAAGTACCGGAGCAACGATCATTATCCTTACTGCCTTCAATGCGGGAATTATCACTGTCGACATGGCGCTTGGCCTGGTCATTGGTGCCAATATGTGATCTGCAGTTTCCACGACTATCGTTGGTCTCCTTTCGAGTACGAAGACGCAGACGACGAAAAAGCAGGTCGCGTTCAGTCACTTTCTCTTCAATGTTACCACAACGATTATTGTTACTCTGTGCTACCCTCTCCTCAAGAAATTGATGTATATTATTCTTGGGCAAAACCCAGATCCTACTATCCTGCTGGCGCTTTTTCATACAACATTTAATATTATTCTCGTGCTTATCTGGACTCCATTGATTTCGCCGCTTACTCGTTTTCTACACCGGATTATTCCACCAAGAAAAACCGATCTTCATCTGAAGATCGAACATATCAATACTGCTCTTCCTGAAGAGATCATCAATGCATTTCATCAGGATACTATCTACCTGATAGATCAGGTTGCCACATACGATAGTGGTTCTCTGATGCTGGATTCTGAGGCCTATAAGAAGCGTATCGAACATTACAATACGATCAAACAGGTTGAGGAGAAACTTCTCGAGACGTATATTACTTATATCAAATTTGAATATACTGCTGAACAATCTCAGAAACTTCATGTCTTCGATAAGATCATCATGCAGGCTGCGGCCAGCAGTAAGTATATCAAAGAGATTGCTCACCACTTAGACAACATCAAAGATGCTAGCCTGCATGATCACGTCGCCTCATGTTACGCATTTTTCCAGCAGACGATGAAGACGACGATCGATATTCTTCATCAGCGGAAGGAAAATGCAACGATGACGCCTGATACTCTTACCGCGGAACTTCAGAGTATGCTTGCTACTCTGCGTAGTAACAGCGACACTTTCATCGGGACTCTTTCCTCGTCGCTTTTCGAATCTTCATCGGACGAAGTAACGATCGCTGAGGTTATCAAGTCGAACCACTACCTGCTGCTTTCATGTGAAGCGTTATTGCAGAGTTACGCATTGTGGGCAAAAGGATAGGAGGTACAGAGATTGTATTACGTATGATGAAATCTCAGAGTGTTCTGAGATTTTTTTATAAAAAAAAGCCCTAACGGTAAACCGCTAGAACCTTATTCATTTAGGTACCTTAACAAATAAGGTAGTAGGCTTTTCTCCTGTTACGTTGTCGGCGTTTAGCGCCTATTGCATAACGAGATCGAAGCTCGGACCCGGCATCCTTCCTCACCTTCGTGAGTGCGGAACCTCCCTTTTGTGCGGGAGGCCACTATGCCGTTAATGATGTTGACGGTCTGCACCGGTAGGGGCCCTTCGTCATGAAGGTTGAGACGCTGACTATTTTTGGTAGTCGGCGCGCTCCTACTAGTGCACACGCAGCCTTTGAGCTGCGTAGCGTGTGTTGATGCGTGAATTGCACATTATCTGGAGTATTGTTGTCTTTAACTATTAAACCGTTTGTCGACAAGAAGTTGTGTACTATGATGGCTTGATGAGTATTCAAACCAAACAGAGAAGACGACTCTTTGTTCCAAATCATGGAACTGACAGAAGGAAGTAATGATAAACAACAATACGGAAGAAATAACATTGCAATAGTTACACACCACATTGTGATTGATGGTGGTTTGTTTTTCATAATAGCGTTATGTTTGAGGTCTTTATTTTATAAATACGTGATGAATTGTCAACAGCACTTTGGTGGAAAGTATATATTAAAAAAAAGTCCCGGTAAAACCGGGACATTCTAAGGAGTTTCATGCAGGCCTTAGGTTAACTGGCCGAGTGATTTCATCATCTCACCAACCTCGGTTACCTTAGCATACACTTCATTATTCGAGCTGTAGTCGCTGTAAATAGCTGTTTTCAGCTTGATAACCTGTTTTTTGTTCACTATGAGTACTACTCCGTCACGCTCTTCAGCAGGAATTTTCGCCCCGCTGTCCTGTAGAAAAATATCTTCGGGGTCTTCGTTCATCGCTTTAGCGCCGTATTTTTTAACGCCATAGGCACGAAGTAGCCATTCTTCCCGGGTTCCGTCTTTAAATAAGTCCGGGTGCCTCTTTATAGCATGTATTACAGCTAAAAGAGTCTCGCAATTGCCGATTTGAATGAGGATTTCTTTCATTTTAGTTCGTTATTTGTTTAAGTCGTTATTCTACATATCCTTCTTTCATAGTCAACCCTACTATCATCGGCGATAATATCAATATTGGATAATGTTGACATGTGATTTACGAATACTATAATATCAAAAACTTTATAGCCGGGAAGTTCAAATGAGATTCATTGGTACCGTTGTAAGCTATTTTGCAAACACCGAGGTGCAGAGAGGCAAGGATAATTATGATATTCCTCAAATTGATTCTTATGCTGAGCAAAAAATAGTTATGAATAAGCTGGAATCCGGAGAGTTTCTGTGCTACTTGCATGGAAATTATAATGAACAAATAAAGGCTGCGTTGAGTGATCTTACTACCGGGAGAGTCCGTGACGCACTACAACATTTGAAATCAATAAGACCTGAGGTGTGATCTATAGGAGAAAAAGCAAGTGAAGCTCTGGATGATGTCAGAAATCAGCTCGCCAAAATCCTCTTGCAGAAAGCGCATAACGAAGTGAATAATCATGAATTATTCAATGCAAAAATGGTAGTAAAATATCTTAATGAAGTAGATCAGCTAGTCTCGGGTTTAAATCGCGAGAAAAAATATAAGTACATTATGAGAGAGTTTTATGCGTATATGAATGAACGTATCATTCCGACACATATGCTTAAGATTTATAGCAATAGTTATCATCTCTATACGCAGTACCACATTATGGGAAGATATTTAAAATCTTTTATGAGGCAGTATGAACCTCTCTTTCAAGAAGCACTCTCGCCCGATTTCATAAGTATGATTCCCCAACTTGAAAAACTTCATGTAAAATACCCTCTTGCAAAGAAAAAAATATTTGAAGATAGATATTTTGCAGAAAAGTTGGAAGACTTTAGAAGTGAATTGTTTGAGCATGTATATGATACTTTTCATAGTGCTGCTATGGAAGGAATTGTCGATGGGAGTCCGTATAAGATAGAACACTTTGTGGCGCATTTTATACACTTTGTGCATTATGCTACACACCTTACAAAGGGAGAACTTAATAATGATTTTTTGGAAAAACTACTTGAAGAAGAGACAGAAAGACTACAAAGAGAACATTATCATAGAGTAATCCAGGAGGCAAGAAAAGTAGAACAACAGAAACTCCCTATGCAGGCAGTGAAGAATGAAAATCACGATGATGCTTTGCCTAGTCTGAGAAAAGAGGTTCCGCATGATGTTATGCTTTTTATCGATAGACTGAGTGAACTTGCTCCGGATAGTGTCGTAGAAGACCTTAAGAGATATATAGTGAGAGTTTATCGTAAATCTAAGCCTTTGAGTGCTTATCATCTTGTGCATGATTTTGGCATCGGTGAGGAGTATATTCCTCGTATCATTGATTTAGCGGCAGCAGTTAAAATAGACGTATCGCCTCTCCATAGCAAAGAAAATAGCAACGTGAAAAATGAGAATCTGGAGATTCTTGTTGAAGCGTTAAATGCTCCACATAATGGCTATACACAGCTTTTACCGCCTGAACCGGAAGAGTGGCAAATTCCTCATACAGCACAAGGTATCATGGATCTGATCTCGAGATCGTGATTCCATTTCTTGCATGAAAGGAAACTATTGAAGAATCTCCGTTCTTTACTTATAGAGTGAGACCCAGAAAAAACTATTATCAAAAAACTGGTTACTAGCTTGGAAAGTATGCGCTTTGTCTGGCATTTTAAAAAGTGAGGAAAGAAAATCAAAGCCTTGGAACTTTCTGGTTCTTATAGATTTGTCGTTCAGCATATTAACCATAAAGACTGTGTGGTGTGAGTGTTAGACCATGAAGAATATGACAAATTCCTGCGTGAAAGTTTAGGTGGATAGCTTAAAACAGCCCCTGCTGCTTCGGTGCGTCTTTCTTTTTTTCTTTCTCTGTTTTTTTTGCTGCGAAAAGTTTCATTGGTTCGATGTCGTCTGTGAGAAATGCGAAACGTGCCTCTAGCTTCTCAAGGCCTTCAACGACAGGTATATTGTGCTCGTTCGCCTTTTCGATCTTGCTCGAAGGATCGTTGCCCGCTATCAGAAAATGTGTCCCTTGTGTGATGTTTTCGACCACGACTCCTCCATGTTTCGTGAGAATATCAGCCAGGACTTTTCTCGGTATCTCAAACGTTCCTGTGATGCAAAATGAGCTACCCGCCAGCTTTCCTTCGATCACCTTCTTCCTGAGATCAAAGATAGAAAAACTGATCCCCTCATACGCAAGCTGCTCGAGTAGACGCTTATTATTCTCATTTGAAAATCGTATTTTCAGCGCTGTAATGGTCTCGATACCGATCCCTTTGATCGACACCAGAAACTCTTCGTTGATCAGCAGACGTTCCAGATCCTCTATCGAGAATTTCTGCTCTTCTTTGTATCACCTGGCACTTATCGCCTCGACGATGATCTGCGCCGTTTTCTTGCCAATGTGCTGGATACCTAAGCCATTTATCAAGCGTCGCAACGGATTATTTTTCGACTTCTTCAGCTCATCCGCGATCAGATGAAACTTCCTCTGACCGATCAGTGGCATCGCCATCATCTGAATCCTCTTCTGCGGCTGTTCCAACGTATAGAGCTCCGCAACATTCTTCACCAATCCCTGATCAACCAATGATTCAATAATGCTGTCACCAACACCATCTATATTCATCGCATCACGAGAGACCCGATACGCGAGTTTTCACTTTATTTGCGCCGGGCAGGTCGCATTTGGACAGTAGATATGGATGTCAGTCTTACTTCGTACGACAGGCGTCTTGCAGACTGGGCATTGCGTAGGTATCTCGATCTGTGTTTCTTCGCCCGTACGAGACTGACTGACCGGCGCAACAACATACGGTATAACTTCTCCACTTCTCTGAATCCGCACGCTGTCGCCTAAGAGAATCTCTTTGTCGCGAATAAAATCCGCATTGTGCAGACTCGCGCGCGAGATCGTGACGCCACTGAGCATGATCGGGTCTAGGTTGGCTGTCGGAGTCAGTATTCCTGTCCTTCCGACTTGCCGATCAACTGACGCCAATTTGGTCACGACCTGCTTTGCAGGAAATTTGTAGGCCATCGCCCAGCGTGGGTGGTGATTCGTTTCCCCGAGAAGTTCGCGTAACGCGAGATTATTTATTTTTACGACTATTCCATCGAAATCTATTTCCTGTTTGTCGAATGTTTGTTTTGTGTGAGGATCAAGACACAGACTTACGACCGTATCGATGGTAGTACAATGCTTCATCCATGGAAAGACGAGAAATCACTGTTCCTTTAAAAAGTGCAGAGATTCTTCATGCGTGATAATATCCGCAGGAGTTCATTCTAATATCTGATACACATAACAGATCAATCCTCTCTTCGCAGTCACGCCCGTGTCGAGCTGTCTGAGGCTTCCCGAGGTCGCATTACGAGGATTCGCAAAAAGTGCTTCACCGGCCTCAGCTCTCTCCTTGTTTACTCTTTCAAAAGCTTTCTTTGTCATCACGATCTCACCTCTGAGGCGTAGCGAATGTGACTTGTCTTGTAAGTAATACGGAACCGATAAGATTGTCTTCACGTTCTCCGTAATGTCCTCGCCGATATAGCCATCACCACGCGTGATCGCCTGTGTGAACTGACCATTTTGATAGATGAGCTCGATACTGATGCCGTCGTATTTTGGCTCGGCGGTGTAGGTTATAGCTGTTATTTCTGAATCCTCATTAGCTGCTTTCGCCTTTGCTACGATCTTCTGCAAACTCTCATCCCAATCTTTCAAATCCTCGGCATTATAACTATTTTCCAGCGAAAGCAGCGGCACCACGTGCTCAGCCTGTGCAAAATTATCCTGTAACTGATAGGTCAAACGCTGGGTCGGGCTGTCAGAACGGACGAGGTGCAGGAAGATCTCCTCTGCTGCTCTCAGGTATGCAAACAGCTCATCGTACTGCGAGTCTGCGATCACTGGTGCTGAGTCTATGTAGTAGAGCTTATTGTGCTGTCAAATTAATGAGATAAGATCTTCATAGATACGCGAAAACTCCTCCTCCGTCAGATCGGCTATCGGATGCGCTCCTATGTAATCAAGATAGTGCTTTGTCTCTTTCGTTAACTCCATGCATTCCTTATATGAAATGGGAGTTTAAAAACAATAAAAAAAGCCACCGGAGTTCCGGCGGCGTTGTTAATGGTGGTCTAATAGTACTTAGTTGATAATAATAACAAGTTGAGAGCCAGATGACGTAGGTATTATAGTTTTATACTCATCCATTGGCGCTTCAAGTTCTGTTATGATGCTCAATACTTCTTTTTCCTGCTTTTTGCGGAACCCCCTGTTAGTCTCTTTTGAGAGTTTATCAAGCAGTTCTACTCCCCTTGCGTAAAGTTCGGCATACCGCTTCGCTTCCTTTGCATTCACATGATCGCCTTCTTCTGTCCATTTCTCATACCAATGAACACTGCTTTTATATTCATCTTGGTATTCGAAACGGAAGCAATGAATTAAGGCCTGGTATAAGCTGGTAAAGGTGACCTTTTCTGTTGAGAGCACAATGCCCTGCGTAGACATATGATAGGTATCTTCCTCTACCTGCGGCCTGAGCATCCGCGTCTCATTCATCTGTAATAACCATATCTGGCCTGCATTGGTTTGCAGATAGGTCTTACCAGCGGTAATAAGTACAAGCGTTAGTGGTTTTTGAGCGGAGACACCTGGCGCCTGACTGCCATGGTTAAGCATGAAGAAAGGTTTTTTTTGTCCGCTGTCTTTTGGTTTCAGTTTTTTGCGTGGCATAATGTGATGTTATTTAGCGTTTGATTAATTTGGTTTGTTTAAATATTATAAGTTTAGAGTTAAATAAGTCAATATAAGAAAAACTCCCCTTTCGGAGAGTCTTCGTATTGTGTAGAGATTAGTCGTCCAGATAACTGAAATCGTCATCGTCCTCTCCCCATTCGGTTGTCTTTTCTTCATCGTCATCAGAAACTTTGACTTTACCTTTGGCTTTCTTCCCTTTGTTCATGAGCTCCATCTTTTCGATGTCGTCTTCGATACCGAGGATTTTTTGCAATCCGATGTGCTCTTTGAGCTTCTGAAGAACCTTTTGCTCGATCTGTCTGACACGTTCACGAGTCACCTGGAACTCTTCACCAACTTGCTCGAGAGTATATTTTGGTCCATCAATTCCATATCTCATCTTGATAATCTTTGCTTCACGCTCGTCGAGCATTCCGAGGATGTAATTGAGATTGTTCCTGATCGCATCTTTCTCAGCTGCCTGGTCAGGTCTCATCGTATTTTTATCTTCGATGAGATCTCCGAGTGAGTCTTTACCATCGTCACCCACTTCACTGTCGAGAGAGACGTTACCGAAGATTACCTCTTCGAGTTTCTTGATCTTCTTGATGTTGAAGTTCAATTTGATCCCGATCTCTTTTGATGTCGGTTCACGACCTAACTTCTGGAAGAGCTCCTGATATGCTTTGTTGTAACTGTTGATTTCGTCAATAAGATGCACCGGTATACGAACGTGCTTGGTCATGTCGGCAATAGCCTTCGTTACCGACTGTTTAATCCACCGGGTCGCATAGGTTGAAAATTTGAAATCTTTGTGTGGATCGAACTTCTCGATAGCCTTAATAAGTCCGACGTTACCTTCTTGAATCAAGTCAGAAAAGCTTAGTCTCGATCCAAAGAACCTCTTCGCGATTGAGATCACAAGTCTCAGATTCGACTCGATAAGCTTCTTCTTCGCGTTCTCATCACCGCGTGTGACTTTGATGGCGATCGCCTTCTCGTCTTCGGCACTGAGCAGTGGTATCTTTGAAATGTCGTTGAAGTAGAGCTTAATATGATCGTGGTACTGCTTGTCGTTGATTGTATATTTTTTCTCGTAGAGTTCGATCTTGCCGAGCTTCGTCCCAGCCTCTTTCATCTGCTTGTTCTCCTGTTCGAAGAGCTCCTCGATAGTTACTATTTTAATGCTGAGTTTTTCTGCGAGCTCGTAGAACTTCTCCACCGTCTTGATCTTCGCATCGAGATCGTCTACTTCTGTCAGGATCTCATCCTCCGTAATATTTCCGCTTTGCACGCCTTTCTTCAAAAGATTCTGCAGCTCAGGTGTCAGCTCGTTGATATCTTCAGCAAGCTTATCCCAGATCTGCTGTCTGTTGATGGTTGGCTTCTTAGCAGACACTTTTGCGGCTTTGATGCCCGCTGCTTTTGCATCAGCAGTTTTCTTCGCTACCTCATCAGCCGCCTCTCTATTCTTCGTCTTTTGCGCAGCACCTAATTTCGTCAGCGTCTTCAGATCATGCTTCTTTTTCTGCTGAGCTGCTACGGTTATTCTTTTCTGCTCAGCAAAACTAAGTTTCTTTACTTCGACCTTTTTTACAGTCGTTTTTTTAGAAACTTGTTTGACTGGTTTCGAGACCTTCTTCGCCACTTTTTTGACGATAGGTTTCTTTGCCGCAGGCTTCTTAGCTTTAGGAGCTGTTTTTTTGACAACCTTTTTTGTCGCTGGCTTTGCTGGCTTCTTGCTCGGCTTTTTAGCTCCTCAAGCCTTTTTGCTGGGCGGGGTCGCCTTCTTTGTAGGCTTTTTAGGGGCTGTTTTCTTTTTCGCTGGTGCCTTCTTCGCAGCGGTTTTCTTCGCCACAGGCTTCTTTGTCGCTTTCTTAGCTACAGGTTTCTTTGCTTTCTTGATCGCCATTCATACTCAATAAATGGTAAAAATGTTTATCTTAATGTTGCTCCATTTGCTTCTCCTGTTTTCACAACGTTCTGTATCACCTCATTTATCTGCTCCGAGGTCATGTTCCCATCACCCTTCACACTAAATGTGAACGCTATCGACTTCTTTCCCTCCGGCAACTTACTTCATGCATAGAGGTCAAACACTTCCAGATCTCCTATCGTTTTCAGCTTCTTTATCTCATCCATCACCGCACTTCGTGGCTTATCCTTATCGATGACGAAACACACATCTCTATAGACTATTTGATCTTGCAACGTCTCATACTCCTTTGTTGCATCATTCAAATTCATTATATCTTGCAGTTTTCCCATGTCCAGTATCGATACACTGACCTGCGCCGTTTCCGGGATCTTATACTTTTGTAAGATCAATGGGTGCACGCTCGCCATATATCCGATAGGCATATCTCCTATCTTGATCAATGCCTGTTTCTTCGGATGAAAGTGGCTCTCATGCATAGCTTCTATCGTGACATTCTTGATGCCTAGCTTAGCAAGCATTTGTAATGTGTGACTCTTTACATCCAGTATTGTATCCTCATCCCATTTGGTAATCGCTTTCTTATATGAAACCATTCCAACCACCTTCACCTCTTTCGGTTGTTTATTGTGCAATGGCCGGATCTTTCCCGTATCAAAACATCTTATCTCATCAAATGTTCTGTGGTTCTTTTCAACGATATCCATCAGCGAGTAGATCATGTCTGGTCTCATTTTGCTTAATTCTGGAGCAGCCGGATTCATCACCGTATAGTAGTCGCCTTCCCGCTTCATGAAGTAATCATATGTTTTCTCATCAGCCCGTGGATAAGTTTCGCACTGATCCATATGAGCGTCATGGATTAAGTACTCTTCGATCGCTCTCTGTAGCGCTACCTCAGGAGAGAATGGCACATATGGTGTCTTTCCGATCATTGCCTGCGGCTTGATTTCATCGTACCCATAAATTCTCGCCACCTCCTCATAGATATCCTCCGGAATGTTCATGTCGTCCGGTGAACGTCGGAATGGTGCAGTCACTTCTTTTTCCTTTATGCTGAATCCGAGCGGATTTAGTATTTGCTCTGCTATCTGCCCGAAGTTTTCTTGCTCTCCTCCGAATACAATACTGTTTCCTTTCGTTGAATCTATCGTGATTGTCTTCTTCTGTCCAATCATGCTTTGTAGCTTATCACCTACATGATAGCTCACTCCTTTGAATGCATGCTGACCCAAATCAGTAGCGAAAAACTTGATCTCTTCTAAGAAAAACAAGAATGCGTTCAGTGAAAATAACGGATTAATATGTTTTTCAAATCTGAGTTCTGCATCAGTTCTCAAGCCTAGTCTTGTCCCAGTTTTTCTCACTGCTACCGGGTCAAAATGAGCGATCTCCACCACAATATTCTTTGTCGCATCGCTGATTCCGCTTGTCTTTCCACCAACTACTCAACCTAATGCGAGTATTTTTTCTTTGTCGGTGATGACAATATCTGTCTCGAGTAATGTATGTTCTTTATCGAAAAGATCCGTGAACTTTTCTCCCTTCTTCGCATTCCTGACGATGATTGATCACTTGATCTGATCAGCATCGAATATATGAATTGGCTGTCCTGTCGTCATCATGAACAGATTTGAGAAGTCGACCCGATTGCTTCTGCTCTGTTGTCCGATATCTTGCATCGCAAGCCTTGTATACATCGACGATCTCTGCACAGTAACGTCGTTATATTGAATAGCAATATAGCTCTGACAGTCCGCTGTCTTCACATCAACTACAATGTCTGCCTTATGCGCATTGCTTAGAGTATCCAAAATATTTGTCGTCTCAAACGTATGCTTCCGATCCGGCAGTTTGTTAAATGAAAATTTGTTGCTCGCTGAATCCTTGCTCGCATTCGCCGACGCATAGATAGCTTGTAACTCCCACGCTATGCCGAAATGACCAGTCAAGTCAGGCCTATGCGTCACAGTCTTGTTGTCCACATCCAGAATAGAGTTGTTCATCCAAGGATACTTATCACCGAGTGCTATACCAATGTCAGCATCGCTTAAATCACTCATATCCTCGTTCATGATCCAGATCCGATGCTTGTCTTCATCTTCGATGATGCCGATCTCACCTTTAGAGCAGATCATACCATTTGAATCCTCGCCTCTCATCTTTCTTGGCTCGATCTTGAGATCAATAGCAGGCAGATAACAGCCAGGAATAGCCACCGCAACGTACACATTTGTAATGATGTTCTCACCTCCCGTACAGATCTGGAACTTCCCTGCCTTTCCGCAGTCGATCTGACACACTTTTAACTTGTCAGCATTGTCATGCTGCTTCACTTCCAGCACCTTTCCAATCACGATCTCCTTCGGCAAATTTCTTTCGATGATCTCTTCGATCTCACATGTTTTCAGTGTCAGTTGACGAGCGATGTTCTCGGCCGTGTCCTGTACACCGATATACTTCTTCAGTAAACTTAATGAATAGCGCATTCTACCTTGTTTTTCTTTATCCCAGATAAAAAAATTGCAATAGAAAATCACGTCGATTTGTCAAATGTATAGCGGGAATAGCTGCAATTGCAAGCGGAAAAGTGCTCTTCTGATACAAAAAAGTCTTGTTGACATTATAATATAATAGTGCTATAATTCTATTCTAACTAAAACGAAAAATACAATGAAAAAAGTACTTCTCTTAGGATCATTCAAATCGTTTCCCACGCGCTCTAAATTGATGGCGCTCCAGTCTATCATTACTGCTCTGGTTGACGCAGGCTACAAGATCATGAACGGAAATGGGCAATATCTTGGCCAAATAGTTTATGCCATTATACTGCAAATCGCCAAAACAAAAGACATTTCCCCTTCGGACATCTGTGAACAGTTCGTGCCACTCCAGCGAGAGATAATGGAGAAAATGGGCGTAGTTGACGATCAATTTAATTCGTTGGCCGCTTACCATAGAAAGTGTATGGTAGATTCTTCTCCTGACGCATTTCTCTTTATTGAAGGAGGCACAAATACTCATAATGAGTGGCAGATGGCCAGCGATGAGGTTTCTCGTTTACGGTGGCTGGGTCTTCCTCAGTTCGGTGGTACAGGAAGCCAGATATATGAGTTCTATAAAGCGCGTTTCTTAAACGATGCGAGGCTCGATCTGTACACTGCGATAGGTGCCGAAGAGTCCTACCATCTGCAGAATACAAAGGAAGCTGGAGCACCCATTGTTGCAATGCTTAATGCTATGACCGAATAATGCAGTGTAATGTGAAAATGAAATGAGGCGAGAGCAGGAATGTCCTGCTCTTTTTTTTATAGAAAAATAATACACTCATAAACAAATAATATTCAGAGTATTTTTGCTGACCTACTTGCGCAGGACTGAAATAAAAGTATGTTACCAGTATTTTTATCGATGTTTTGATCTTATGAAATTAGTTTTCTGAAATACGTTTCTTAAAAAAGCAGCCTCTTACGATATTAGCATAAGCGACTTAGAGCGCTGGATTGCTGAGCATTGGAACTGATATCAATTGTCTGGTTTTCACCTTCTTTGCTCTCCCCTTCCCGACACCAATGCCTATAAGGGTTACTATTCAGGCGTTGATAGAGTTATTATGTTTCATCTTACTTCTAAATGAGTCCTCTACCCGGTTTATATTGGGAATAAAAGTGATCCTATAGCAAAAAATATAACGGTTTCGCTGGTGAAACGTCATGCGCAGTATTGGGTTGATGCCTTTCTTTCAGATTTGCACTCGAATAATTACAAGGTGAGACATATTCCAGATAAATAAGCATTGAATCCCCTTGATTTTAGATTTATATCCGCTATACAAAGTATAGCATTTATATCTTCTTTCTATTAGATGAGTACAACTGCACAATTAAATATAAGAGTCTCTTCTCAGCTTAAGAATAAAGCGCATAAAGCTGCAGAGTCTAAGGGGTTGAAGCTCAACGCTATTCTCAATCAGTTTTTACAATCATTTGTAAAAAACCCTGACGTGGTGCAGATTAGTCAGAGTTTTGATATGGAGCAAATTTTTGACAAGGGCTTTACAGACGCACTTGCGAGTTCAAAGACCAGAAAAACACTCAAAAAAATTAATAATTTATTATAACAATCTTCCAAGGTCTACTTCATTCACATCTTCCAGTTGCTTCACCCACGCGTCATCGTGACTGACCATGATGATTGCACCTTTATATTCGTTAAGTGATTCGGCGATGATAGGGAGATGACGGAAGTTGATGTGGTTTGTCGGTTCATCAAGAATTAATAAGTGTGGTTTTTGGATGACGAATCTTGCGTAGCAAAGAAGTCCTTTTTGTCCTTCAGAAAGTGATTCGATAGGTTGTTTGAGAAGATCGCCTGTGAGGAGAAACTGTGCTGCGGTTCTGAAGACTTCCTGATCAGTTACCTCATTAGACATCTCGTGGAGTGCATCCCATACTGTCATCTGCATATCAAGTGCGTTGAAGTCTTGGCTGTAGTAGCCAACTCTGACGTCCTTGTGGATCGTTGCATCACCGCTGTGTGCGTTAATGAGTCTTTTGAGGAGCGTTGACTTACCGATTCCATTCGGTCACTTGAGGATATATCTCATCCCTTTTTTGATCTCGAGTTCGAGTTTCTTTGAGACGCGCTCGTGCTCTTTCGTCATCAGCTCAACACTGTGGACGGTCACGATTGGTCAGATATAGTTTTCGAACTCAATGTTGAAATGTCCGATCGTTCTGTCATCTCTTCTGACCTCTACTTTGTTCTCCTGTGCCTCCTCTACTTCGTCTCTCATCTTGCTCGCGAGCTTTCTCATCTTACCTCCTTTGTTCGCAAAGAAGTTGATCTTATCTTTCGCATCTTCGATCTTCTTTTCCATACGGGCATTGAGAGATTTTGCTTTCTCTAACTGGCTTGCGATCTGCTCCACTACGTCGTAGTAGTCACCCCGGTACTGCTCCACTTTGTGAGACTGTACATTGAGGTATAAGACGCCATCACTGAACATGTTAAGAAAGTCGGCGTCGTGACTAATCACTACGACAGTTTTGTCGTATGATAAAAGGAATCCGATAAGATGGTTGATTCCGTCGGTATCGAGATTGTTCGTTGGTTCATCCAGAAGTAATATGTCAGGTTTTTGGATAAGCGCATATGCAAGAAGTATACGTGCTTGCTGTCCTCCCGACATATCTTTGAGATATCTGTCGAGTGGCATGCTGAAATTCACGGCTTCGAATGCCTCGCCGATCTTCTTGTCGAGCTGATAGTCCTTCTCTGCGAATGCAGTTGCAAAGTACTCTCTGATCGTCATGTGCATCATATCTCTTGGGATCACCTGCTTTGAGATGGCGATGGTTTTACCTTGGCCAATATTGATCTTTCCGATCTGAGGTTTGATCTCGCCGGTGATGAGCTTGAAAATAGTCGACTTTCCTGCGCCGTTCTGCCCCATGATCGTGATCTTTGTGTCTTCACGAAGCGTAAAATCACTCTCTACGAGAATAGGCTTTTTACCATCGCTATACGCGAATGAGACGGTGTCGAAACTGAGGATGACGGGATTTTGGTGGTTAGACATTACCGTGGAGTATTACTATTAAATATACCTGCAATACTATAGGAATTCCCTGGAGTTTTTCAATGTTAATCGCTTATGGTGTGCATAACGAATTGTTGACATTCTCGCTGATAAAGATATTATTTCGACTTAAACTAAATGATTATGAAACACAAAACACTAACAATAACCACGTACATGGACATATGGCGCAGCTTAGACAAGACGCTCCCAGTGGCCAAGCAGCTTGAGTACATCGATTCTTGTATGGATAAGCTGACAGACCATGACCATGAAGAAAAAGCCAAATTCATAGCATTTCAAGGTTTTATTGGAACTGTGAATAAGACGATTTACTATCTCAACCAGAGAAGCAGGAATGCTGATCAGGAGGAGGTACAAATAAGCCTCATGCCTACCGAAAGCGCCGTTTG
>JAGOPC010000015.1:20929-22653 GCA_017992195.1 Patescibacteria group bacterium | reverse complement strand
AAACAAATTTCGTAAAGAAAGAAGAAATAATAAAAAATCTGCTTTGACGTCTGACATTATGGCATATGTGAAGAAAGCGGCTCCAACGAAAAAAGGCGCTCTTGTTATTTCTTTATTAGAGATTGCGAGATTCTTTCATTCTCAACAATGTGACTGTTCGCTCTGTGAATATGTCCGCCATATGCGTGCAGCAGCAGCAGGCGTGGGGCATCTCTTAAAGAGCACTCATCATGTGTCCTTTTCGCAGTATGATAACACGATCACGCTTACCGCAGTCGCCTAGGGATAACCCTCAGGTATAAGACATTATTGAACCGAAAAGCCTCCGGAAACCCGGGGGCCATTTCTTTTCTCCATTGACATTTCTTGGCGAATTCGTTACATAGAAACACTTGTTTACAATTGAGGTATTTGCCTATGAACTCTGATAATCCCTTTAAAGTTGACCTAACTAAAGCGCCGAAAGAAAAAATTTTCTATTCGTTGGCGATGTTTCCGTATCCGAGTGGAGCAGGACTACATGTGGGACACGCGCTACCATATACGGTCAACGATATCATCGCTCGCTACAAGCGTATGAATGGCTTCTCGGTACTCAATCCTATAGGATGGGACTCATTCTGACTTCCAACGGAAGGATATGCGATGAAAGTGGGCAGACCTGCAAGTGAAGTGACAAAAGAAAATATTGCAAGCTTCATCGAGCAGTGTAAACTCATGGACCGGAGTTACGACCGAGACCGCGAATTCGCGACATCAGATCCTGAATACTACAAGTGGACTCAGTGGATTTTTCAAAAGCTTTATAATGCATGACTCGTCTACCGCAAAGAGGCACTTGTAAACCGATGTCCCTCATGCCAAACGGTACTTGCAAACGATCAAGTAGTTGATGGCAAGTGTGAGCGCTGTGATACAGAGGTCGTACAAAAAAAACATATGCAACGGTTTATCAAAATCACCGACTACGCTGAAAAACTAATCTCTGATCTCGATCTTATCGACCGACCAGAAGAGACAAAAGGCCAGCAGAAATATCGGATCGGAAAGTCTGAGGGTGCTGAGATAGATTTCGTACTAGCAGAATCAAACTCTACAAAAATTACTGTTTTCACCACACGTCCCGATACTATCTACGGAGTAACGGCCATCGTACTGGCTCCTGAGAATGACATAATTGACTCACTATTATCAACGGAAAAGAAAACAGAGATCGCAGAGTATCGCAAAGTAACCGGGAAGAAGACTAATCTTGAAAGACAACAAGACGCTGAAGAAAGATCATGAATGTTTTCTGGGGTCTACGTAACACATCCATTAACCAATGAGCAAGTGCCAGTTTGGTTTGCTGACTATGTATTAATGGACTACGCAACTGGCGCTGTGATGTTTGTGCCTGCGCACGATGAGAGAGATGACGCTTTTGCTTATAAGAATGGATTGGAAGTAAAAGTAGTGATCGTTCCTGAAGGCGAGATGACAAATGAAACTTGTTATACATGAGAAGGCGTATTGATTCGTTCTGGTGAATTTGATGGTATGAAAAATATTGACGCAAAAAAATCTATCATCGATCATCTCGAGAAAAATGGATTATGAAAAAGAAAAGTCACATACAAACTCCGCGATCGATCGGTCTCTCGTCAGCGTTATTGGGGTAGTCCGATACCGGTCTATTATGATGAAGCGGGAAATCCACAACTTATTCCCGAAGAGGAGTTGCC
>JAGOPC010000015.1:0-20829 GCA_017992195.1 Patescibacteria group bacterium | reverse complement strand
TATCTCCGTGAGTGCGACACGTTAGATACATTTATGTGTAGCTCGTTTTATTTCCTGCGTTTCATTGATCCTAAAAATGAGAAGGAGCTCGTAAGTAAGGAGCTCGCTGATAAGACGATGCCGGTGGATTTCTATATTGGTGGGAAAGAGCATACTTACTGACATTTATTGTACTCGCGTTTCATTCATAAGTTCCTCTTTGATCAGGGCTATGTGTCGTCGCCGGAGCCATTTAAGAAGCTTATTCATCAGGGATTCATCCTTTGACCAGACGGACGTAAGATGTCGAAACGCCGGGGAAATGTGATCAATCCTAGTGAGGTCGCGCTTGAGCATGGTTCAGATACTTTGAGAACCTATGTAATGTTTATGTGACCGATCGAAATTGAAAAAGTGCGGAATGTGAGTGCGTTGATGGGAGTGAAAAAATTTCTGGAGAGAGTAGAGCGTATGGAGCAGTTTATTGCTGCGAGTAATCCTGGATTAGACTCAATATTACATAAGACGATCAAATGAGTGACAGAAGATATAGAGAGAACCAAGTTCAACACAGCCGTCTCAAAGCTCATGGTATTCGTCAATGAGGTCTACGATAAAAAAGCTATTACTAAAGAACAACTATCAATGTTCTTACAAATTCTTGCGCCGTTCGCGACGAGACTGACGCAGAAGATGCGGGAGGCATTGGGCAATAATGGAAATATTCATTTGTCGATATGGCCAAAATGTGACTCATCAAAGATCGCTGACGATGTTATCAATCTGCCCGTCCAGATCAATGGTAAGACCAAGGGTGCGATAGATGTGAATGCAGGTGTTTCGCAGGATGAGGTGATGGAGATGATCAGGAGTGATGAAAAGTTGAATGGAAATATTGCATGAAAAGAGATTGTGAAAATTATTTACGTGCAGGATAAGATTCTTAATATTGTTGTAAAATAGCGATGAGTATAAAAGATCAAGAATGACTGATAGAGAGTCTTGAGGCTGGCGGCGTGATCTTGTGTCCGACGGATACGATCCGGGGATTGAGTTGTGATGCGACTAATTCAACCGCGGTGGAAAAGATTTTTGAGATCAAGCAGCGTCCGAAGGAGAAGAGTGTAATCGTACTTATGGCGTCGGAGGAGATGTTGGCAGAGCATGGAGTGGAGCTGAATGGGATGCAAAAAGAGTTTCTTGAGGCTGCCCAGAAGCCTACAACGATTATTCTGGATGGTGTGCAGTGACTGGCGCCGGAGGTCTATCATGCGAATGGCAGTGTGGGTGTTCGTATCGTTCGTGATAGGGAGGACAATCCATGAGCGCACTGGGTGCATGAACTCATGGTTGCCTATGGGAAGCCTTTAGTTTCTACCTCAGCGAATATTAGTGGAGATTCATCTCCACGCCTGTTTCATGAGATCTCAGAGGAGATTGTCACGCAAGTTGATGGCTATCCGGAGCCAGAAATTACGAAAACCGTTGGTCAAAGCTCAAAAATAGTTCGCATTGATACTGACGGAGCAGTACATATTCTTAGAGAGTAGTTTAACTTATAACCTTCACTGCATGTGTGGAATATTCGGTTATCTCGGTAAAAATGCAGCAGTACATGCTATACTTCTTCACGGGCTGGAAAGACTCGAATATCGTGGTTACGATAGCGCTGGTATTTGTGTAGCAAACGATCACGAATCGTTCATCATAAAAGCAGTAGGAAAGGTTTCTCAGGTTTCACAGAAGGTGCAAAACTTATTATCAATAGACAAACAATTTACTATAGGGATCGCACATACTCGCTGGGCGACGCACGGCTGAACAACCGAAGAAAATACACACCCTCATGTCGACATGCACAAACGTTTCACTCTTGTGCACAATGGGATCATCGAAAACTATCATCAACTCAAACAGGACCTTCTTGCAAAGTGATACACATTTTATGGCGAAACGGATACCGAGGTGATTGCTAACCTCCTGAGTGATAATCGGACGGGTAATTTTCTTGACACAGTACAGAAGACTCTCCCACAGCTGAGGTGAGCATACGCTTTACTCATCATCTGTAAAGATGCTCCAGATGAGATGATCGGAGTAAAGATCGGAAGCCCGCTCCTTTTCGGATACAATGATGATCATGATTTTTTCTTTTCTTCCGACAAACAAGCGTTGGCATGATATGTTGATAAGATCATCTATCTCGATGATGGAGAACTTGTTCATATGAAAGAGAAAGAATATTTCGTTACAACGTGAAATGTCGCGGTGCGTAAAAAGGTAGAGGAGATGGATGTGACACTGCTTGAGTCGTCGAAGGGAACATTTAATCATTTTATGGAGAAAGAAATTTTTGAACAGCCGGTCATCATCAAGAGAATTTGTAAAGGGAGGGTGAACTTTGATGAGTATGTACTCAACGCAGAAGCATTTCATGGGATGCAGGATGAATCATTTGAGAAGATAGTTTTTGTGGGATGCGGGACGTCGTATAATGCTGGGCGGCTTGGATCGTATCGGATACAGGATATTGCAGGTATAGAGGCTATTTCTGAGATCGCGAGTGAGTACGAGTATAAGCCTCTGCATATAGATGAAAAAACACTCTATGTCTTTATCTCGCAGTCGTGAGAGACCGCTGATAGTATTTCAGTCTTAAAAAGAATCAAAGAAAAAGGCGGCAAGACGTTTGGTATCGTGAATGTGCCGGGGTCGACAATATCTCGTCTGACCGATCATGGATTGTTTACCAGAGCCGGCGCTGAGATCGGAGTCGCTTCGACGAAGGCCTTTACGGCTCAGCTCTCGTGTATTCTCTTATTGGCGCTTTTTCTGGGAAAAAAGAGAGATCTATCAACGGCAAGATATGAGAATATACTGAAAGAGTTTGAGAAGATCCCGGAGAAGATAGAACAGATCCTCGATGCTCGTGATGCTATAAAGAATATAGCGAAAGATCTGGCAAACTATCGTGATTTTTTCTTTCTGGGCAGACACTTTATGTTGCCTATCGCATACGAAAGTAGTTTAAAGTTTAAGGAGATTACTTATTTGCACTCTGAGGCATATCCGACAGGAGAGTTAAAACATGGGCCTCTTGCGCTGATTGACGAAAAGACCCCAAGTATTGTCTTCATGCCTGCAGATGAGATGTATGAGAAAAATAATTCGTGACTCCACGAAGTTCAGTCGAGAAAAGGAAAGACGCTGATCATAGGAAGTAAGGATGTGGCAACCACTGATCGATTATTTTCGCTACCAGATACGATAGATGAGCTCTATCCATTTCTGGGCGCTGTGGCATGACAGTTGCTTTCATATGAAGTGGCTGCGCTACTAGGCAGAGATATTGATAAACCCAGAAATCTAGCCAAGAGCGTAACGGTAAAATAGTCTCTTGATATAGCTAAGAATCTTTCTATCTATAATAAAAAATACTTTACTTCTTTCTTCATCCCATGTTTTTTAAAGTTAATGACGATGAGCGTGACAATATCGATAGGGCTGTAGAGGTCCTCAGGATGGGAGGAGTTGTCTTGCATGACACCACGTCGCCGTGGCATCGGGTGCTTTCATGTGATGCGACGAACGAGGTTGCTGTGAAGAAAATCGTAGAGATGAAATGAGATGTTCTTCCGATGGACCGTATGGTGATCGTACAGGACGAAAAGATGTTAGAGGAATTTGTGTGCTCTTTGCCGTCTTTCATCAGAGACTTTCTTCATAAAGAAGAAAAATATACGACCGTTATCTATCCTTCTGCGGAGCATATCGCACCAGCAGCCTGATATAAGAATGGAAGCGTGCCGGCAAGGATCATTCCATCGATTGATACGGCTCCCATCCAGATGTCACGTCATGTACTGCGTCTCTTGGGGAAACCTATCTTTGTAACGACTTGTACGGTAGGTGATGAGCGCATGCCTATGACATATGAGGAGATAGACGATCGTATCAGGAAAGGCGCTGATCTGATCTCACCATTGCTGTTTGGGGTAGATGATAGCTGAGAGTTTTCGATGATAATAAAATATGACCTTGAGGGTCATATTACGGTAGTGAGAAAATAATATTAGATGAATTTTTTAGGAAAGATTATGCTATGCCTGAAACACTGAAGACAGTGCTTATTACAAGCTGAGAAAAGATATACGCCTCAGGGATAACAGCAAGATGGTAGTGCCCATAGGTGAAGGTATGAGAGATCAGATGCAGTATGTGGTGGAAGTTTATGGACATTGTGTTTCGTGGGGGAGGCATTAAATGTTTTCATTAACGATATGTAATTATTATAACATAAATCTGTATTTTGTCAAATAATTGGGAAAGTGGCTTATTTATGACAAAAAAAGATCCCTTTTTAGGGTCTTTTTTGTCGATTTTACCTATATTTCTATCCTTTGGCGAAAAGCTTTAGCTGGTCTATAATCTCCCTGGTGTTGCTCACTTTAGGTACCTTATGCTGTCCTCCGAGCTTCCCTCTGCCTTCCAACCATTTGTAAAATGTGCCCTGTGGCAGAAAATGAGTTGCCGGCGCTTGCAACATATGGGTGTCGCTTCTTTCGTCATGATAGTACGACCATTTTTCGCGAAGCACTTTATCAAATTGTTCGCTGAAAACCTTCTCATCGCATTCGGTTTTTTTCGTCCATTCCACATATATTTCATAATATCCGCCATCCGCGCGATTCATATTTCCCGGTCAGACCGTATACTCTTTGATCTCTCCCTGAAATTTTGCAGCCGTTTCGCGGATTGCCTCGTCGATCGGTTGGAGTGGAGTACACTCGCCGGCTACATCAATATAATATTTTGTCCTTCCGGTGATTTTTATCGTATGCGGAGTCGTTCCCGTAAATTCGATCACATCACCCAGCACATATCTTCGAAGTCACGCATTGTTGGTGATCACTATCACATATGGTTTTCCAATTTCGATATTTTGCAATGTTAGCGCGACAGAATAATCTTTGCGCAAATAATTTTCAAAAGGGATAAACTCATAAAATACTGCATGTTCAACGAACAACAACATATCATCGCGATCATTTTCATGCTGGCCGGCGAAGAATCCTTCACTGGCGTTGTAGGCCTGATAGTAGCGGACCTGGTTGCCCGGAAAGAGACGGTCAAAGATCGGCTTATAGAGATTGATTGCCATTCCTCACCAGATGAAGAGCTCAAAATGTGGCCGGATCTGGAGCATATTTTCTGTGCCCGCCGCTGCTACCAGTTTTTCCAGATAGGCGGATCACCGAGAAGGCTGCGCACTGAGCATTGTGATGTTCTTCTTGCGGGTTACCTTGATCATCTGTTCGACCTTGTTCTGCCGATCTGCAAGATAGGAGGTTTTTCCGCGTGGTTGTTTGCGAAGTCTTGCATACAGGGGCATATTCTTTTGCAGTATCGCAGAGATGAATCCGATATTTTTCTTACCGGTATACGGGTTCCGTGAAAAACCTCATCCAATGACGAGGCATCCTCACTGCCGAGATTTCGTGTCGGGATTGTTTTTAATATAACGCATCAGTAGATCGCTTCATGCACGATAGTGATTCTTTTTGAGCGAGGCTTTCGTGACAGGAATATATTTATTCTTACCTGTAGTTCCTGATGAAGTTGCGAACCGATCTATCTTTCCGCGGACGAGTACATCTTTTTCGCCGCGCAATGAGCGCTCGATCCAGGGATATAGCGTCTCATAGTGTTGCAGGGGAATAGCGCCCTGGAACTCTTCGACCGAATGTACATTTTGCAACTCATGAAGCACTCAAAAAGCTGTATCTGTATTTTTTTTGATATACGAAAAAAGAAACTTCTCCTGCGTCTCCGGACGGTTACGATGTGTACGAAAATATGCGGTCACGATACCTTTGATCGTTCCTTGGGGAAGAGTAACGCGCGGTAGTTTTACTTTGGGAAACTGCATGTTAGCAAACATTAAAACGGAAGATCATCGTTGTCATTGTAATCACCTTCTGCTGCTGCTTCAGCCTTACCATTGCCTTTAGAAAGCACATCCACCTTCCGGCATGAGATGCTGTTGTATCGGCGTCCGTTGTACTCTTTCGCGCGAGGATTGATATACGCTTTAACAGTATCACCAACCTTAAGATCTGCAACAAGGTCGATCTTCTCTTTGAAACATTCTATCATGAGTGACGATTTGTAATCCTTGTCAGATATCTCTTCGAGCACAAGTGAAAGTTTTTCAAAACCATTTTGTCCGATAGTTTCCTTTTTTCCTTTGTAGATAATCTTTCCTGTAAAATCCATGGTCGATACAATTAACAAATTAAACGTGGGCTCTGTTATATGGATTGCTTCTCCTGATTCAAGGGATTGGGTAAAGATGGCTTGAATAAGCGCAAATTATGAGATTATCGGGCTTTTTTTGTCGCCTATATGGATAATATTATATTGTTGTTTTCTCTCATTTCGCTATTCTCAAAGCATGGGTAATGAGTCGATAAGAGTATCTGCTGCGAAGAAAAAAGCGCTGCAAACGAAAATACTTTCACGATACAAAGAAAATGCTCGTGATTTGCCATGGCGTAGGATAACTGATCCGTACAAGATTTTAGTGTCGGAAATCATGTTACAGCAGACACAGGTCGAAAGAGTGAAGACGAAATACAAAGCATGGCTGGAGAGATTTCCGACAGTAGCGGATTTGTCGGCCGCGACGCAAGCTGAGGTGCTGACCTTGCGATCGGGCCTGGGTTACAATCGTCGCGGCATCAACCTCCGGAAAGCAGCAAAGCAAATCATAGACCAAAGAACTATGCTGAAAAAGAAAAACTACTTTCCGGAGACAGAAAAATCTCTATTACACTTGCCGGGCGTGTGAATCTATACTGCTCATGCGATTCTCGCATTTGCCCACAACGAAGCGGTGCCAGTCTTGGACATAAATATTAAGCGTGTGCTGATCACGGAGCTCGGACTCGATCCGAAGATTTCCGATAAAGATCTCAGAGAGATCGCACTCACATTGATCCCTGATGGACTTTCCCGTGACCGACATAATGCGCTGATGGACTACGGAGCGCTGGTGTTGACCAGTAAGAAAACGTGAATCCGTTCTGCGCCCCAGTCAGAGTTCGTTGGTTCAACAAGGTGGGTGAGGGGAAATATCATTAAATTAATAATTAAAAATTGAAAATTAAAGATTACCGATGCCAAAAAACAATATCCTCACGAAAAGTTTGATGAAATAATCGCGTGAATGGAGAAAGAGGGGATGGTGAGCGTCAAAAAAGGGTTTATAGAACTGGTGAATTAAGCGAATTATCTTGAGTTGACAATGAGTGTAAAAAAGCGATAATTGTTCTCTTATTTGAAGAATATCAAGATGCAACAATCTCCAAGTGTTATAGGAGTGATAGAGGACGTTACCGACGATAGGTACGAAGAATTTTGTCGTGTTCACATACAGGGAAGGGCTTACTATGCACATAGGTATCTTGTGAACGGAGATCCTGATAAGCTTAAATGAAAGAACGTAAGACTCATCGCGGACAATGTAGGAAAGCTTATTGAAGTGCTTTTGTTTGATGAAAAGAACGGATCAAAAGAACTTTACAGGCACTCTCCGGAGATGATAGAGAAATATGAGTTTATCACGATGGACAACGCGGCGGTAACTGAAAAATCACTTGGCGATAAAGAGGCATCATATCAGGCAGCGAAATTTGTAAGGAGGAATGGTCGCTCTCTGAGATATCGCGAACTGGAAAGAAAAACCTCCCAGCGAGTTAAACTTGGTCTGGGAGTTGAAAGAAGGCTATTAGAGGAAACTGATTATACTAATGCACCGGCTTATACATTTGAAGAGATAGAGGCTCTTGAATGGATCGATATGGTGAGAGAGACGGCTGATAACTGTTGGGATGTTCCACTGAATGATTTGTATAGAAACAAGTTAGTGCAAGAAAACTATTATAAACACGCGCAACTAGCTAGAAAGCTTCCCTTGTGTGTGTCAAAAATGAAAGACCGTAGCTTTGATACATTTGTCGAGCTGGTAAAAGAAGAGATGTGATAAAAACTCTCAAAGAAAAAATCCCCGATACGGGGATTTACTTTTTTTCAAAATATTCGATCTTACACTCCCAATGGCCCTCTCCAAAATCAGGAGAGGCTTTTTGGCTTTCAAGGCGTGAATGAGCTACGAGCTTAGGATCAATATTATGCTGGGATAGCGTTTCTTTCCGTGCGGCCCCGCTGGTAAGGAAACTTTCACTTTCGTATATGCATTCGATGATCTTGCCTTCGCCTTTAGGATACCGAGTACGACAGTACGCACAGTATGTTAAATAGCCAAATAGACAAAGAACAGCAACCCCTACCGTCCCGACGCCCAAGTTGACGAAGAGAGAAAAGAGCCGATCGCTCATTAATAATAGTATGTTCATAAGATAGTCATTTAGTTCGTATCTGTATTATACCTATAGGGCCTCTTAAGTCAACCAAAGAGAATTCGGCTCTTAAAGCGTGGCTTTCCAAGATTTTATCTTGTAATCACGCAGCGAATCCCTATCATCTAAGCCTAGGTTTTAGATCGTAATACTTTCGTTGATGATTCAAAGAACGCTCGTTATTTTGAAGCCGGATACTGTGAAAAGAGGACTTATCGGTGAGATTACTTCTCGTTTTGAGAGACTAGGACTCCATCTTGTTGGAATGAAAATGGTTCAGCCAGATGAACAGCACTATTATAAACACTATGAGGATATCGGAACGATGATCACTCGTTATAATAAAGAGATCTTTGCTCTCAATCGTGACTATATGATGACATGACCTGTTGTTGCTATGGTGCGAGAAGGTATCGAGGTGATACCTTTGGTAAGAAAAATCGCCGGATCTACTGAACCGAAAGCAGCGGCACCTGGGACTATCAGAGGTGACTATGCACAAATGAGCTACCCATATGCTGATGCAAATAAAGCATGGTTCCCGAATATCCTTCACGCTTCGTCAAATGAGGAGGAAGCAGGAAAAGAAATTGCATTATGGTTTGACACTCACGAGCTCCACGAACATGATGTAGAGCTGCATGTATTCAAAAGAGGTACAAAACCACATAAAAAATAATTCATTCAAATTGATAATTAACAACCGTTAATTTACATACCGCTACGTACTAATGCGTGGCACCCATTTACTACTTATATTATCATTGACGATGCCAAAATCAGGAACTCATCCTCAGTACAACAAAGACGTTACCGTTAACTGTATCTGTGGAAATTCATTCACTATCTCAACGACACTGAAAGGACCTATCAAAGTTGAAACATGTCCAGCGTGTCATCCAGCGTACAACAAAGGACTTGTGGTAAAACAGGTTTCTAAGGGACGTATGGAAAAATATGCAGAGAAGATGAAAAAGATCGACGCTGTAAAAGAGACAAAAACAGCCAAGACTACGAAAGCAAAGAAAGTAGAGAAGACAGAGAAATAATAGTGTATCAATGTGAAATAGCAGTGAGTAATCATGCGTTACAACATTTATCGCTATATAACATATGAACCTTAAGGCATTTGTCATCAAACAGTATGTCAATCACGACGAGATCGAGCATATCATAGGGCACGATATCTTGGTGTATATCAAAACAGCGATCAAACACCTTGCTATCCTTGTGATGTTGCTCCTGATCTATCGTGTGGTTCGCCTCTATATCGACCGGGAAACAGCAACGCTGGTATTTGGAGTTGCTGGACTAATGACCTATGCGTTTTTTGTGATGCGTATCCTCAATGATTATTTTGATGCGATGCTGATCACGAAACACGGGATCACTATCCTGACGCGAAATGGATTTCTGCAATATAAAACAGAGAGCATCTATCGAGAAAACATAGAAACTATTACATATGAGCAGAGTGGTATTATTGATGCCGCTCGAAATGTCGGTGACATTGTCATTCGTCTTGAGCGCGACATCACTTTTCCATTCCATCATGTGCCACAACCTAAGAAACAAGCTGCGATCGTCGCTGCATGGAAAGAAAAAAGTTTTGGTCCGAGCATCGTGATGGAAAACGAGTGAGAGGATAACGTTCGCGATGAAAAGTTCGATATGTTAGTTGAAACTCTTTGAGAGGTTATAGTAGAGTATATGCAGAGAAAAGAGAATAAATAGATTATAAAAAAACTCTCCTTACGTGGGGAGTTTTTTTTATTGAAAATATAATCACTACTAAGCCTCTGCGCGTTTTTGTAAATCAGCCTTTGCTGTATTGTAGGCCCAGATTCAAACCTTCTTGCTGTCCACATTGATCAAACGTCCAATTTCCGCGTGAGTATGCGGACTCATTACTCATTTGGCATCTACAAACCTATCTTATATGCAAAGGATCCTTGATCCGTAGTTCATCCATCATGATAAACTCCGGTTTATTGTCTATCCATTTTCAAAAAACAAAATCTTTTTCGAAATAGAAAACATCATCTTTAACGCCATATGATTTACCATCTTTGTCAAAGATATGTATGCCGTCTATTCATGTGCGTTTGTTTCCATTGAGTTCTTGTTTCAGCGCCACATAGGCTGCTGCAAAGTCTTCTTTGCATTGTTCGCGGCCTGCTAGTAGATTTGCCCGGCATGCTCCAGTAGAAAGAATTTTTCGATCGTAGCTATCTTTTTCACCCATATCTATTTTTACTCGAAATCCGTCTGGATATAGTTCCGGCTTATGACTGTCTATAAAGAGTGTTAAGATTCTATCTTCCACTGTTCGTCCTACACGCCATGAAAAAAAGTCATCGTATCGTAATTCTTTTCGTTTCGTGTCTTTCTCATCGCGAGGGCGATCATTTCTTATTGTTCGGAAATGACTCAAATGATGATAGAGGTCGTGTGCTTGCATTTGTAAAATTCTCAGTAACCATATAGGCTTTTCCATTCATTTCATATAGGTCACATTTTGCAAGCGCTCGGTTACAAGAAACTTTTTATCAACCGCATAGATGTCTGGCCCTTTAATAGAGTAGAAGTTTGTGCCGCCCAACGTTTCTCTTTGTTGTTGTATATCGCGCATTTTATTGAAAAGTAGTTTTCTATACTTCACTAGTAGATCCGGTCTTAAATGAAGATCGGCGGTGTGAGAACTCTTTTTATTCCTGCTTTTGACAGCCTTTTTCACAAAGAGTTTTTGGCCATCGTGATCTATAGGACCAAGCGATCTATCTCTTCCCATATGAGGCTTAATTTTTTCATCATGTAACAACTTTAAGAGCTCATTTCTGGCTTGCGCAGAATGACTGATAGTTTTGGACAATCAGCGGTGGAGAGATGTTTGCTTTTGGGGTAGGGTCGGTGCGAGCATAGAAGGATGATGATAGTTTTTAATCTTCAGTATTTTCTTCAGAGTTTTGTATTTTATTTGATTCTGCGTCTTCCCGTGGTATATCTCTTTCGTCGATGGCTTCGATAGGTGTCTCGGCTATATCAGCTTCAGTAACTCCCAAGGGTAGTCTATTATTTGTTGTCTTCTTCGGTTTGTAGAACTCATTATATGCGGCTGCGAGCGTCATATTCAGCTGTTCTGCACACATCATTTCTATCTTTCTGAAAGCGGTTTTATCTTTTTTAGTAAATCCTAGTTTCATGCTGCGCAGTAGGGTGGCGATAGGAATCTTTTCGGTATTGGTACATTTTATGTTAAGAAGGTATTGTTTGTATCCTTGTATAGAAGCAAAGATCTTCCGATAGTCCAGCTCTCCGTTTTTTTGTCTGAGGTGGCGCGGTGTCATCTCTTTGTTGGCAAGTATACGTTCATAGAACGCTATTTTTGCGCTGATATATTTGCGAGGTATCGTAACGTTTCATTCGTGAGCGATACCCAGTCATAAGAGAGACTTTATAGATGGAGAGTCAGGGTAGCGTATGTCAAATTTCTGTTTATTTACTTTCCAACCATCGTTCGAAATAATATTTGCGAGCTGATCGCTAATAGTTCTTAATGTAATGGGATAGTTAGGCTCACTCTGGTCCAACTTGTTTTTATATATATCTAAAAGTCCTACTGTACTATGTATCCTTTGTGTTAAGCGAGAAGAAACACCTTTTATAAGAATGTATAGCTTGCTGAAGAACTCATCGCTGTTCGTAGTATCAATCTTTTTTTCTAGATCGCTAAATACTCATTTAAATGCAATAAGTATTTTTCTTATGTATAAGAGGTCTTCTCTCAATGCTTTTTTTGCAGAGTTGTCGCTGTAGAGTGGCGCATCTTCTACAAAGAACTGTGATAATTTTCAAATGATCAAAGGCAAAACTTCTATCTCTACCTTGAAAAGAGTGGCGTTCTGGATCTCTCCGTCTTTCTGCTCTTCTACGGGGTCGCTGAAAATATGCTTACATAACACAGTCAACGCCTTTCTGGTTTGAGTCACGACTTCGATAGTAGGTGTTTGGATCTGTGAAAATGTTGCGATAACATCATCAAGATATCTTGTGATGGTTACTCCTTCCAGAGGCAGACTTCCTAAGGCGTTGATGATTTTCTGATCTGTTCAGGAGAGTAGCGTATGAAATGTGAAAGGACTTGCTGGTGATCATGTTGCTAAGTGGTCGTCATATGAAAGCAAATGCGCAAGTATCGCAATGGTTTTTTGATACTCTCTTTCGGTGAGTGATTTGAGAGGGTACAGTAGACGGAGGGTCGAAAACACGTCAAATAACTTCTCATAAATTCTTTTCTCTGAAGCAGAAGGAAAAGCTTGTTCTATATCGATATGAATAAAGTAGGGGTGGCGTGTATGGCGAGTGTGAAGCTTCGTCTTTTGTTCAGGAGTTTCATAAAATCAAAATCCTTCTGGAGTAGATGGAGTTTTTATCAGATCGTCAATCTTATATCCATTGTGCATACCATAGACTGAAAGCTCGTTGATGATTTCGGTGTTGTGGCCTTGCATTGCTTGCAGTAAAAAGAGGACTCTTTCCTGTATGTTTCTTAATACAGGCAGCGGTTCTGTGATGTACCTAGATTTCATTTTGTCGAGCTTAGGGTAGTGATAATATCACTGCATTACGGCTCTCGTACCTTCAGTATGTGATGGAGCGTCTCTCAGCATCAATGCTTCCATGAGATCTGCTTTTGTGCATTGCAAAAAAGTACTGACAATTGTCAGCACTCTCGAATCCGCAAGAATACTTGCGGGACTCGGATAAAATAATTGTAAATGCGAATTCATTTTTTCCGCCATACACTCTTAGGTGATGCGAATAAAAGGTTTCGCAAGGCGGACAACAACAATTACAGCCATCATCTAAACCAAACTACTAAACCGAACTTACCTTTTATGTCTGTGCCCCGACAAATCTGATAAATTAAGCCAATTCACTCGATCTAAACAACAAAAGCAACCACTATTGCCCGATACCAGCATTTTCACACTGGCTCCTTCCTTACTACGCCTGGTAGGGGCTGGTAGAGAAAGCGTAACCTCTCACCCAAATCCCTCAGGGAATGATCTCTTCCATCTGGACACGGACGGTATAAGCGCAACAGAGTGCACCTGCGAGATAATTAAGAGTATAAATAAACGACATATATTGTCAATGCCATGAGGCCTATGAAGCAGTTGTGATTTGCCTTGAAAACTATAATATGACCCTGTTTTAATCGTAATCATATTCTATGAACCCTTTCAAGCTCTTAGCTGTTGAACTCATATATCGTCCTATATTCAATCTTCTCGTTATCTTGTTGGCGGCTTTTGCGGGTAATCTTGGCCGGGCGATCGTCGTGTTGACTCTTATCATCAGAGCCTTGCTGTGGAAGGTGAGCTCTAACCAGGCTCAGATGCAAAAGGGTATGGGTAATATGCAGGAGAAACTCAAGGAGGTCCAGGACAAATACGCGAACGATCCGACAAAACTCTCTCAGGAGACGATGAAGGTGATGAAGTCTGACGGTCTAGCTCCGCTTAAAGGTTGTATGTCGCTTCTCGTTCAGATCCCGGTTTTCTTCGGTCTTCTCTATGTTATTCGCGCGTTCGCAGGAGCAGAGGGAACGATGCTTGATCCAAATGATATCTACTCGTTCGTTGCCCCTTTCGCAGCACACTACCTCAATCCTGACGCTATCCAGCATCGATTCTTCGGTATCGATCTTCTCGTCGGCAAAAATATGATCCTCACGGTTGTCGGTGCGATCTTCGTCTACATTCAGTCAAAACTTATCTCCCTCAATCAAACCAAACCTGCTGCGCCTGCCGTAGCTCCTGGCGGGAAAGCGATGCCTGACATGAGCAAGATGATGGGCTTCATGAACATCTTCATGGCATTTATGATGGGTTCATTCATCTACGGAACACCAAGTGGAGTCGGTATCTATCTTATCACAACTACGCTTTTCACCATCGTACAATATCTTATTCAAAACCGACAACTCGTCAAAATCAAATGGGAGACAAGAAACGTCAAAAATAAACCTCAAGTGATCAATCATAAACATTAAAAAACATTCATTCCATGTTACAAGCAACTTTCAACTTTATGAAATTTTAACTTTATAAACTATTTCCTATGAAAAAAGGTTGGTGGATTCTTATCGTTATTCTCGTTATTCTTTTCGGTCTCTATAGTGCAGGAAAAAACTATTACAACGACATCATCGTGATGGAAGAACAGATCACGACACAGGACGCACAGGTACAGAATGTCTATGAGAGACGCGTTGATCTGGTACCACAGGTCGCAGCAGTTGTAAAAAAATATACACAGTACGAAGGCTCAACGCTTTCAGGTATCGTTGCTCTCCGTTCACAAAGCGCGAACCTCGACCAACTCAATGCGATGATCGCACAGGGTCAGTACAAGTCTTCAGATTTTTCTTCGCTCTTAGCATCAACACTTGGTGGACTGAAAGTAACCGTTGAAGCCTATCCTGAGCTTAAAGCAGATCAGCAGTTTAACAATCTCTATGTCACATTAGAGGGAAGCGAAAACCGCATTCGTACAGAGATCATGAACTACAATAACATGATCGTTGCATACAATCTCAAAGTCAGAAGTTTTCCACGAGGAAAAATCTTCTCAGGTCTTTTCGGATTTGAGCAGAAGGAGCGCATCACGCCTCCAGCTGACAAAGATATTAAAGCTGTACCAGACGTAGACGCGATGCTTGAATAAACAATCTTGTCATATTGTTCTATCTTTAACATACTTACATACAGATGATACGTAAACTTCTTACAGGTATTATCGCTGCAACGACCCTTCTGTTCGGAGGCGTCGTTTTTGCGCAAACGACAAATATCGATGTGATGCATCTCCCAAAACTTGATCAGTACGTAAACGATTTTGCCGGAGTACTTGATCAGGCTACGCTGAATGAAATGAATCAGCATGCATATGAGTACAATCAAAACTCATGACATCAGTTTGTTGCTGTATTGATTCCTGATCGCCAGGGGAGAGAGCTATTCGATATTGCGCTTGCCACCTTCAATGCGAATGGGATAGGTTCAAAAGATAAAAACGATGGCCTGCTTCTCGTCATTGCAACAGATGAAAAAAAGATCCGCATCATGGTCGGATACTGACTCGAAGCAGAGATGCCCGACACCCTCGCAAGTAAGATCATAGAAAATGATATTCGTCCCTTGGTGAACGCCGGTGATTTCGCGTGAGCAGTCAGAGCATTTTATACAAGATCTGAGGAGGCTATCGCAGGACTTGAGGCTATGCAAGATGGTGGTATAGAGTTCAATGCTCCGGAGATCGATCCAGTGATATTTCTCATAAACCTTGCCGGTTTTCTTGTGGTCATGATCTTTGATATTGTCCGGGGAGTGAGAGACAGAAAAAGAATAGATGAGGCTGCTATATTAGCTGACAAGACGCACAATAAAACAAAGCGTAGGAGAAAAATATTTAACTTTCCTATCATGGCTCTTTTCACATTCCATCTCATATTTATGTTCTCCGGTGCAAACTCATATATTCTCTGACCATTTATCGCATGATGGGTCGGTATGATAGTCTATGCTGCTATCTTGTCAAAATGAAAGCTACCGACTGGAGGAGGCCGATCAAGTGGGTGACGGTCGTCAGGCGGCTGATCTTCTTGGTGATCTTCAAGTTCCTCAAGCAGCTCATTCTCAGGTGGTGGTGGTTCCTCAGGCGGAGGTGGAGCAGGAGATTAATTCTGTTTTTTATGAGATAGCACGATAGATATAAAATTAATGAAGAAAATTTCTCAGGACCAACTGCCACGACATGTGTGTGAAACGATAAATGATGCTCCCACGAGCTATCTTTTACAGGAGTGAAAGGGTAAACGGAAAAAGATCCTCGCTATTGGAGAGTCTCCCGCATTAGATGGTTGGATCCTTTCCGGAAAGGCTTTTTATACGAAAGCCGGGAAACTTGTGCCAAGCGGTAAGAGGTTTAACGAGTTGTTTGAGCCTCTCGGATTTAGCATCGAAGAGATATCCTTTACAGAATTGTGTAAGTGTGTACTGGGGACAGAGAGATGTCTTTTGGCCTCTTGTGCTCCGAAATGTCGAAGTCATTTACAGAAGCAAATAGAAGCGTTACAGCCTTCGCTTATAATAGTTCTGTGAAAACATACATTAGATATCTTTAATAATACGATTCAACAAAACATTCCGGCATGAATGTTAAGTGAGCAGCATATCGGCTGAAAACACTATGTTTTTTTGACGCTTTATCATCCATCTCCGATCAATCCCAGATCAAGAGCGCTTAATCAGGCGATCGTACAGGCTTCCATATGATGATTGAAAAAATTATGTAGTGCTTTGTAGAGTAGCAACAAAACGTTTATCAAAAAAAATCAGACATCGTGTCTGATTTTTTCTATCTGCATTATATTCAATTAAGAATAGTTGCAACGCTCCAAAGAGTTCTGACTATCTCACGATCATATACAAGATCAAGGTAAGGATCGCGCATACTACGCCTGAGCTGTAGACGACGCTTTTCTTGCCGGCTCGGTTGCTGAATGTTGCAACAAATTGTGGGAAGAGGATGCGAATTGCTCCTTTCACGATAGCAAGCCACCCGATAAGAGTGATCGCAACAGTCCAATCCCATGTTCGTATATTATGATGAAGCACGATCGCTGCACCACCAACGAGATTGATCAACGCAGTGATAAACATGATCGCCGGATGTTCAACCATATCACTCACAACTTTTTTATACCACTTTGGGCGAATGATAAGTGACAGCGTGCATACTAAAAACATCGGTAACAAAAGATAGGCAATTAATTGGCTAGTAGTCATTACTTATATAATAAACAAGATAAAAACTTCTTTACGATCACGATACGATGAGACCATCGATACCTTTCACTAATTGACTTAACGATACAACACCATTTCCACTTCTTCTTATCTCTTTCCCTTCTCTTCATAAATATATAATAGTATTGGCGTTTTCTACTTGAAATTTTTGCGCAAGAGATATTTCATTATCAATGTTTACAAAGAAGATGATAGTATCTTTGGGAATGCGGGTATGATGTGTTATAACGTCATCATGCAGCGCTGTTGCTGTCGGATCTCCTGTTCTTTCGAATACGAGAATAGCGCGCTTATTCGCGGTGAGTGTCGCACTGACAGCCGATGCGGCATAGTCTGCGTATTCGCCGCCTCCTGCGTAATTTTCTCCTCCCTGTGAGGGAGTTTGCGTGATGTCTATAGTATTGTCTGTTTCCTGATTGGTTCCGGTTGTTGATCCTTTTAACAATGTATCAACCACGGAGTTATGTGTATCATTTTTCTCATTCATATCTAAGAAAGTATGTGGCATATATTTTCGCCGGTAGATCCCTCCCGCGATAAGAAGGAGAATGATCACCCATCGTCGTTTACGCATACCTGATACTTTAAAATTAAAAGTTTGTAAAGTCAAAAATTATTTGAAGATAACATGAGATGAATTTTTTTATGTGTAGTGTTTTTGAGGAAATTTGCAACTATTGTTTTTTTGGGAGAAAACGATAGATTGGTAGTAAGAGATTTATTATTGTTATTGGCCATGCAGACACGTCATAGTTTTACGAAAAAAAGATCGCTTCATATAGGTCGCTGGGTTGTGTTAGCGCTCATTATCGCAATAGTGCGAATGCTCGTTGCCTGGGCAAGACCGATTTCGCTGCGCGCAAGTGTGATGGTGAAGAAAGGGGACACGATCAATGCGTTTCTAGCTCATTTGACTGGTCGTGAGAAACTGAAGGTGAAAAGCTATATCAAGACTCATAGTGTGGATCTCTGAAATTTGCAACTAGGAACATATCAGTTTAGCGGAAGCTATACGCCCGAGAAGTTTCTTGAGGTGATCACGTCATGACCTGCGTCAGAGTATGTTCGTTTCACTGTTCTGGAGTGATGGTCGATCTATGATATCGATGCGTCGCTTGCAGAAAAAGGATTTGCAAAGAGGGGGGTGTATATCGCATATGTGAACTCGGCAGAGATGATCGCTGCTGCGGGGAGCAGTTATCCGTATATAAAAGCAATGGAGCAGGCGAATCATTTTTCAACGCTGGAGGGGTGGCTCTATCCCGATACATACTTTATCGATCCGACGAAAGATCCTATCAATCAGCTCGTGAAGCTGCAGCTAAAAGCGTTTGATGAGAAAGTCTATGAGCCATATTCGTCGGCGATCACTGCGTTCCCATCGCTTCTGCAAGCCAAGTGAATGGCGATCTCATACAATATGGATCTTCGGAATATCCTGCGTCTCGCGACGGTCGTCGAGAAAGAAGAAAAAAATAATCAGAATAAACCGACGGTGGCGGGCATCTTCTTCAATCGCTTCACGCAGTGAATGAACCTAGGAGCGGACATCACACTATGCTATGGACTGAAGAAGCCTTACGAAGAGTGTACTCCTGCGGTGATCAACGCGGGCGTTTCTGATACGACAAATATCTACAATACGAGAGTGATGCGTGGTCTGCCACCGACGCCGATTGCAAATCCGTCAGTCGAGACGATCAGAGCGGTGCTTGAGTTTAACAAGACAGACTATCTCTTCTATCTGCACGACAATAACGGAGTGATTCGCTATGCAAAAGATATACAATGACACAATGACAACATAAGTAAATATCTTAAGTAATAAAAGATGCTAATAACAATAGCATTACTCACCATAACCATTGCATATAGAGGAGGAAACCGTAATTTGGCCTTGTTTATCTCAGAAATCCTGCATTAAAGGATGGTAAGATCTAGAAAAAGGAGCCTCCACGAACACCTTATGGCTATCGGCATTGCCGTGGTCGTAGTCGCAGCAGTATCAGTAGGAATCAATAGATCGTGACTGTTGACGGCAGATATTATAGGTGGTAACAGTACTACATCAGCATCATCTGCGGATATCAGCTATACGATCGCAGATAACGCTCTTTCTATCGACAGCGAAAAAGTATTCGAGGGTGCGAAGTCGCTCACTTTTATGCTTATCTATGATCCTGATTCGACAAATCCCGATACCTCTGCTATATACACATCTCATGACTATACTTCTTCATCGGGCAAAGAAGGCGTGACACACGTAACGATCTTCTTTTCATGAACTGTTGCACAGGGAGAACAGATTGCAATGATTCCTCTCACATGAACATGACCAACAAATGATCTCATAGTATCTGATGCAAGAATGCTCTTCACTGGATGAACTATCGATGGACTTGCGATTCAAAAACAGTAAAACAAATAAATACTTCTCATGTAACACTATTCATTCAACATTCAAAATAGAAAATCTATCATTCAACATATATTTTATCCCTACTTCTTACTTCATGAATATCACGAAAAAGGCTGCTGCCTTTTTGATCTGACTCACGTGGCTTGGCTCTGCATTTGCTGCAGATGTTTCTACGTTTGTTATCCAGCTTTCGCCGACGACGACTAATGTCAATGAGGCGGCCGATCTTACGGTAAAAGCTGTTGATTCAAATGGTAATGTCGTTAAGGACTACGCGGGAGATATATTTATCGATCTTGCTTCTGCAGATAGCACGTCTATCGATTCGCAGGATTATACATTGCCGTCAGATGGTATCTATACATTCATTGCAAGTGACCAGGGAATAAAAACTTTTTCAAAAGGACTCGTGGTAAAAAAGACAGGAACGTTTGTTGTGAAGGTAAGTGAGATCATTAATGAGGGCATAAAAGGAAATGGTACTCTCACCGTAAAGGGGGGAGGAGATTCAACCGCATTGGGTACTATCAGTATCTCGTCTCCTAGTGTTGATAGCACGGAGACCAATAGAACGATCAATGTCGTTGGTAACAGCTCATTAAAAAATTCTCCTTTACAATTGTATATCAATGGTGCGAAGGTGAAGGAAGATCTGACTTCAGCAAACGGAGATTTCAATGTCTATATAAGCAACGTGCAGCAAGGTTCTAATATGCTTCAGGCAAAGATCGTTGACGTAGATGGCAAAGAGGTCGCTGTGTCGCCTGAGATAAAATTTCTCTATCAGCCTGCAGCAGATGTTAATATGCAAGGATTTGAGATCCTTCCCGGTAACACAGTGAAGCAGGGACAGAAAGTCACATTTGTGTTTCATGCAAACGATGCAAAGTCTGTGCAGCTCAATCTCGTGCCGGCAGATGGCAGCGCAATACAAAAAGTAATACTTGATAACATAGACCCATCGACTTGGAAAAAAGAGGCGTTGATGGACAAAGCAGGAACCTATTCAGTGAATGCAACGATGAACGCGAATGGCACCGATAAAGCGCTCACCAATATTGGCTCTCTTAGTGTTGTTGATGCAAAATCAGTACAGCAAGTGAAATACTTTGTTGATAACGTAGATAAGACAAAG
>JAGOPC010000039.1:2297-5860 GCA_017992195.1 Patescibacteria group bacterium | reverse complement strand
GCCTTTTTACATCATAACTCTTAACCATGAAAAAAAGATTTGATAGGCATACAGCATGGTTTACGATGTTTGCTCTAGCGGCTACAAGCTTCTTATGCATGACACTCGGATTCTCCTATGCCAACGACACTACAAGCGTAACTATAATAGGAGACAACATTTTTCTAAACTCAACAAACTTAGGTCAAACCAAGTTTATAGTAGGAGAACTTCTCTTAGGAGACATGAGTAGTATAACACAAACATCTACAAGTGTTGCCACCCCGGCTACTCCACCTACCGTATCGCTCGATGACTTAAGCAACCTACTTTCTAACGAAACGGATGCGTCGGGAGACACTATAACCACCGTATGGCAAACTATGACAGGACTCGTATTAACAGGTGTTGACGATATATCGTTCAACTTAGCCTATAAGCGAGCACGTACCTATGGCATAACGACACTTGCTCCTAGCTCTTCAAGGATGGACCACCAAGTTCTCAGATATGAGTTCGCCATTATGATGGAAAACTATATCCAGAACGTGGAAAATAAGAACATCACTCATAAAGTGGAATGCGACATCACCTATTACGGCGACTATAAATACATGTCTGCAAGTGTAAAAACGGTGGTACAGCTCGCATGTGATGCAGGACTGATGGGTCGAAAGTCACATGTTGGAAATACCCAGACAGTGATTGATCTCCTCCCAATCTTCAGACCATTCGACGTATTGAGTACAGCAGAGATGAATATTGTCTTCAACAGATATGTGCCAAGCACTGTGCGTCTGTTTCCGACGAGTAACACGAGGGCTGACGTAGTACGTTTTCTCTATAGTATCTCGCCAAGACAATAAGCCCTAAGGCGCTCACATAACGAAGTAAAAAGCCACTTTCCGGAAAGGGAGGAGTGGCTTTTTGTGTACTTAATGAGAACGTCTGTATGATTCTCTCCCGATATTAACACGTTCTTCTATCGCACGCACTTCATTCTTCAACGTTTCGACAGATATCTCGTTATAATAAAACGGCCCCTTTCATTTATCGGTAGAACGGGCCCTATTAGCCGGGTCTCATCGAAGTTTTTCACTTTCTGCAAGAGAGACATTCGGCAATTTGTCTTTTGCATAGTCAAATTTCTTGAGGAATATCTGTACATGGCCGTTAGTATCTTCTATCCATATCTTCCGTGCCATTCCCATAAGCTGTCCATCTTTAGTCGAATCCTTGATATCTTTTGTGGTAATTTTAATAGTATATAAGAGAGCTTCAGCAGGGTGCTTATCTCTTGCGCGTACCGTAACTACCTGGCCCCAAAACTCATTCGATCGTCCATTCTTCTTCGACGAAAGTGTGTTCATATCTTGTACAAGCTGATCTAATCTATTTTGCAACTGATAGACAGGAGAGTTATTTGATTTCACTTTATTCTTACTTTGCCGTTTTGCAGGGCGAGGAGCAGGAGTCTTACCAAAAGCCTTATCAGCGATTTTTTGCATGCTATCAGGCACTTCGGTAAGAACCTTGATGACATGACGTTTAGTGGTATTCGTTTGCGCGATCGATGAATTAGGCGCTACAATCACGCCGGCACCGATAACAGTAGTTAAAAAAAGATTTTTAAGAGAGTTGTTCATATGTATATTTTATGTATTTAATCGCCAATGTCAATTACTGGTTGATGTTGCTAAAAGCTAGGTAGTACGATGCTATTGCACTAGGCATCTTTTACCGTATACTCAGATCAATAAGCGATCTTTATAACTTGATATACAGCCCTCATGCAAGAAGTGGATATGATGAACTTGTTCACCTACCAGCCGAACTACAAATTGAAATGACATGTACTTGAGAAGATGGTTTACTTTGATTTTTATAATGGGGAATGGGTAGGATATCTCACTACCAGCGCAGGTAAAAAGGTATGTATGCTGACGTCTGCTTCCAAAATACGCGTAGAAACAGAGCTCGCATCATTCGAATCTCTGGATGAACTCGCATAATTTTTCTACCCTACAGTGTCTTCCATAAAGACACTTTTATACTTTTTGACCTATAATCACTTATCATGAATTTTGACCAACTTAACTTAATCTCACCTATACTTCAGGCGCTGAAAAGCGAAGGATATACTACGCCCACTCCTATCCAGGAGAAATCTATTCCTGTCGTGTTAAGCGGCAAGGACCTTTTTGGATGTGCCCAGACAGGAACTGGGAAAACCGCATCGTTTGCGATACCTATTTTACAGATGCTCTATAATCTACCGAAAGGAGGTGAAGATGCTGATCGCATCAAGGCACTCGTGCTCACGCCGACAAGAGAACTGGCAATTCAGATCGGAGAAAGTTTTACGGCATACGGTAAAAATACGGGACTCAGAAATACAGTTGTATTCGGTGGAGTTGGACAAGCACCACAAGTGAAGACGCTTCGCAGAGGAGTAGACGTTCTCATAGCAACTCCGGGAAGACTATTAGATCTGATGAACCAGAAACACATCAATCTCGGTCACGTCAAATTCCTCGTCCTTGATGAAGCTGATCGTATGCTAGACATGGGATTTATCAACGACGTAAAAAAGATCGTTGCAAAAACTCCATTTAAAAGACAAACTCTTTTCTTCTCGGCTACTATGCCAAAGCCAATTCTCGAACTTGCGCACACCATACTGAGAGATCCCGTAAAGATAGAGGTCACACCAGTATCGTCAACGGTAGACACAGTTTGACAATC
Source organism: Patescibacteria group bacterium (assembly GCA_017992195.1). GTDB lineage: Bacteria > Patescibacteriota > Gracilibacteria > Absconditabacterales > Absconditicoccaceae > JAGOPC01. The sequence goes on along the minus strand of JAGOPC010000039.1, from coordinate 3,136 downwards.
ACTCTATCATGTAGAAAAACAGGATAAGAAAGATCTCCTATTGCACATTCTCAAGGACAAAGCTATCGAGAGCGCACTCGTGTTTACGAGAACAAAACATGGCGCTGACAAGGTGACAACGGTTCTTGCGAAAGCAGGCATCAGAGCGGCGGCGATACATGGCAACAAGTCCCAGGGTGCCAGACAGAATGCGCTGAAAGATCTGAAAGAAAAGAAAATCAGAATTCTTGTCGCAACAGACATCGCCGCAAGAGGCATAGACATCGATCTTCTTTCGCACGTAATCATTTACGACGTTCCAACAGAGCCTGAAACATATGTTCATCGTATCGGCAGAACGGGCAGAGCAGGTGCAAGTGGAAAAGCTATCGTCTTTGCTGACACCGAAGAAAGGAGTCATATCAAAGAAATTCAGAAATTAATCAAACAGGATATTCCCGTGGTCAAAGATCATCCTTATGCGAACGGACTCTATACTCCCACACCAAAGAAACAACAGAGACCTCCAAGAGCCACAAGAAATACAGGTTCTTCTGGCCAATCGCATCCAAGACAAGATGGCAGATATGAGGGCAGGAAAACAGGACATAACAATCAGAGAACTTTTCATTGAAAAAGAGGATAATCACAGTATATATAGATCATATTTACATTCTTATTCAGCTCATGGAGCCCAAACAAGACAAACCAAACAATCAGAACGCTAGCAAGTTACCAGTACAAAGACCACCCATGGGCGGACCAAAGATGCCTATGAACAATCACGCGAAAGCATGAAGACCAGGTGGCAACTTTGCAAAGCCAACTCGTGTCATGAGAGCAAGCAAAGGAAGATAAAA
>JAGOPC010000039.1:0-2197 GCA_017992195.1 Patescibacteria group bacterium | reverse complement strand
GAAAAAGAGCCACCGCTCTTTTTTGGTTTTAGATTATATACATTGAGATGAATACATTGATAGAGATCATTGTCCGTAAGATTGGTATGAGCAAAGATAGGGTTAATACGATCATAGAACTGTTAGATCAAGGGAATACCGTGCCGTTCATCGCACGTTATCGTAAAGAACTTACCGAAGGAGCGACCGACGAGCAACTTCGTGACTTCCATGAGATCTATACCTATACGAAGAATCTTGAGCAGCGTAAGCTCGACGTCATTCGTCTTATCAATGAAAAGTGACTCCTCACGTCTGAACTTGAAGCGGCGATCATGGCAGCAGAGACACTTGCGAAAGTAGAAGACCTCTACAGACCTTTCAAGGAAAAGAAAAATACGAAAGCGACGATCGCGAAAGCAAAAGGTCTTGAGCCACTTTCAGAGATTCTGCGCAAATGTGAAATCACTATAGAAGAGTTTCAAAGCGAAGCCGAGAAGTTTATCAAAGATACCGGCGACAAGAAAACATCAGTTGCAACCATAGAGGAAGCAATACAATGAGCAAAAGATATCATCGCCGAAGAGGTGAGTGATGATCCGGGACTTCGTGATGAGGTACGTAGTTACGAGGAGAACAATGCAGTGTTGACGACAAAGCCGTCAAAGACCTTTGAAGAAAATGGTGTCTATAAGATCTATGCGAACTACAGCAAGAAGATCGCTGACATGCCATCGTACGCATATCTCGCAGTGACGAGAGCGGAGGACGAAAAACAGTTGTCTAACTCTCTGACATTTTCTGGACCAAGAATTACTGAGGCAGCTGAAAAGATATTCATACCGAAGAATGCGCAAAGCGCAGTGAGCTATCTCAAAGAAGCTATCCAGGATGGACTCGACAGACTCTTACTCCCATCTGTCGAAAGAGAGATTCACAGCAACAAAAAACGCTGGGCTGATGAAGCAGCTATCAAAGTGTTCGGGGAGAACATGAAACACCTCCTACTTACGCCTCCGATCAGAGGTCTCACCGTGCTCGGATTTGACCCAGGCTTCCGTACAGGATGCAAACTGGCAGTTGTCGATCAGACAGGAAAATTTCTCTTTAACGATGTGATCTATCCGACATTTGGCGACAAAGGAATAGAGGAGTCAGCAAAGAAATTACTGTCACTCGTAAAAACTCATCATGTCGACCTTATCGTTATCGGCAATGGAACAGCATCTCGCGAATCAGAGCGTTTCGTCAGCGAGTTCATCAAGCAACATAACCTGCCGACGAAATATATGATCGTCTCGGAAGCCGGCGCATCTGTCTACTCAGCCTCAGAGCTTGCACAGCAAGAATATCCGAATCTCGACGTTACCGTCAGAGGCGCGATCAGTATCGCACACCGTGTCCAGGATCCACTGGCAGAGCTTACGAAGATCGATCCTAAAGCGATCGGCGTATGACAATACCAGCACGATGTCGACCAGAAGCTTCTTCAGGAGAAACTTGATGAAAGAGTAGAGGACGTCGTGAACAGTGTGGGTGTCGATGTCAATACTGCCAGCTACACCCTTCTGCAATATATCGCCGGACTTTCTCTTACCATCGCCAAAAATATCGTCATATATCGTGATGAAAACGGCATGTTTACGTCAAAAGCACAGCTTAAAAAGGTAAAAGGACTCTGACCGAAGGCATTCGAGCAATGTATCGGATTCTTACGTATCCTCGGCGGAAAAGAGCCCCTCGACGCAACCGGAATCCACCCGGAAATGTACGACAAAACATACGCACTCCTTGAAGGCGAACTCGGCATCACCAAAAAGAAATTAACATTACCGTTGACCGACGCAAAACTCCAAACAGCGAATGAAAAAACCATCACCGCACGAGCCGAAAAATATGAGATAGGATTTGAAACATTGGCCGATATCATCAAAGAACTGCAGCGCCCAGGTCTCGACCCACGTGAAAATATAGAACCACCATCATTCAAATCAGACATTCTCGAAACCAAAGATCTCAAAGTTGGTATGGTTCTCGACGGCACAGTCAGAAACGTCACCGACTTCGGAGCCTTTGTCGACATCGGATTACACAATGATGGACTTGTCCACAAGTCACAACTCGCAGATCGCTTCGTCGCAAATCCAAGCGATGTTGTCTCTGTAGGTATGCAGGTCAAAGTTAGAGTCCTGGAGATAGATCTCGACAGAGAGAAAGT
>JAGOPC010000014.1 GCA_017992195.1 Patescibacteria group bacterium | reverse complement strand
CCTCCCACGAACCACGATAGCCATTTGTTTTTTGGGTCAAAGTCGGCTGTTGTGGTGATTTGATGGAGCATCCATTCTTCCATGGTCGGAGGTTCGGGAAATGCGGTTTCTTCAACCACATGAGCCCCCTGGAAGACTAATGAGAGCGTTAATCCCAGTACTACGTGCATGATCAGAAAACCTACTAAAGCGTGCCACCATACGGGCATGACAAAAAGCGGTATAACCAAGAACAGCAGAAAAGATAACGCCTTGCCTAAGAGAAACATTCTTATCTCCTTTGGTTTCATGGCGAACTCTTTGTTCATCACTCTCTTGTCTCGGTATACCCTTTTGAAATCATTGACGATCCAAAAGATAGACAACAGCATGTAGAGAAATATAGCATAGATATGCTGATATTTGTGCCAAGGTCTCTTGGGTTGCTGAGTATTCATCCGCAACAGCGCCGACTGTGCTATGTCGTCGTCATACCCTTCGATGTTTGTGAAGGTGTGATGTAATTGGACGTGTTTGATGTCCCAGATAAAGGTACTGAGGCCCATCACATCTCCGCCAAGAAAAAGTGCCCATTTTTCCAGCGTTTTGTTCTCGCTATAGCAGCCGTGAGATGCGTCGTGCATCACACAGAAACCAATGCCGGCAACGATCAGTCCTCGGATCGCATAATGAATATATACTACCCATGGCTCTGTAGCTAAAGGTGCCGTGGCAAAACTTATAAGGAGCAGGGTAAAGAGTATGATTGTCTTGCTATACAGCCTCCAATCGCCTTTTTTGCTTATTTCTTGCTCCGTAAAGTACTGATTGACCCGCTTCATAAGAGCTTCTCTCAGTCCGCTACCCGCGGTAGGGGCAAATTTTATTTTTTCTTTTTCCATGACGTGTTATTTATGTTTTTATGAATAATTTTGTTAAAGATCTTGCTGCCTTCGGGCAGTTGGATGACACTTTATAGAAAGGGGAGTCGAATTCAATTGCTATAAGAAAATAAGACTGTACTCTAAAAACCCCTTGCAATCGCACCCAACTTTCATATATTTTCCCTACTGGGCCAGAAGATAATTCTGGATTCTCCCCCACGATAACTTCAGTGGCCATGTTTGTACTATCCATGTGTATAGGCGGCACATCAGTTACTTGCTGATGACTGGAGCAATGATCATTAAAGATATAAAGCAACAATCTAGCGCAAACCACTTGTCGTGGATTTTTGTTTATTATTTCTAAAAAATCATTCATTCAATAAAACTCATTAATTAAAAACACATCAATCTAAATCAGGCTCCAGTAGCTCAACGGATAGAGCAACAGCCTTCTAAGCTGTAGGTTCATGGTTCGAATCCATGCTGGGGCGGATCAACCTAATTGAAAATTCGTAAAATTAAAAATCCAAACATTATTACGTTATGCTCTCGTCGTCTAGTGGTCTAGGATGCCACCCTCTCACGGTGGAGATCGCGGGTTCAAATCCCGCCGGGAGTACCAGAAAAAGAAATATTACTTTTATGTTCCTTATCACTGCATGTCAGAAGGAAGATCAACATCTCCGCGTCCATCGTTTGGACAAAATAGACCGCAGGGGGCGCGTCCGCAAGGATCGTGACCGAGACCGGGATGACCAAGGCCGCCAGGATCGTTTCCAAACCGTCCTCAGTGAGCTACAGGAGCTCGTCCTGCTGGTGCACCAATGGGTGCTCGTCCGCAAGGACCGCGTCCGGTCTGAGCGCCGAACAGAGATCAAAGGCAAGTGTTTACCAATGAGATGATTAAAGCTCCGCGTATCATTATAGTGGACGCTGAAGGTCAGATTCTCGGGACATATGCAAGAGATGAAGCGCTTCGTATGGCTGGTGAACAGGGATTAGACCTCGTACAGATCGCATACAATCCGGTGGATATGGTATGTACTGCAAAGATGGTAGATTATGGAAAATATATGTACAATAAGCAGAAAGACGATAAAGAGAAGAAAAAGACGCAGAAGTCGAAGGGGATGAAAGAGGTGAAGTTTGGATACACGATCGGAGATAATGATTTACAATTGAAAATGAAAAAATCGATAGAGTTCTTGGAAGATGGATATAGTGTAAGATTTGCGGTGAGATTGAAGGGTAGAGAGAGGATATATGCAGATAAGGTTGCTGAAAGACTTCATTATATCGAGGAAGCACTTAAAGAGTTCGGTAGATCTCAATGAGTGAAAGATGAAAATAACGGATTCAGTATGATTTTATTCCCTAAGGGTAGATAACCACTATGGCTGGCAAGCTAAAGACACACAAAGGAACTGCCAAGAGAATCAGAGTGACGAAGACAAATAAGTACGTTCACGATAAGGCAGAAAAAAGACATTTGCTCACTAACAAAAAGAGAGCAACAAAACAAGGTAAGACAGGTAGAACGCTTTCTTCGACGCAGAAGAGCAGAATCAAAACTTTACTTCCTCATAGCGTAAGGTAACAATGGTAAGAGTATCAAACGGTTTGCAAAGACATGCAAGACATAAAAAATATATCGATCGTGCAAAGGGGTTTAAGCTCGGAAGAGGAACTCTCTATAAGCAGGTAAGACTTGCGCTCGTGAAGCAGGGACAACATGCGTACACTTCGAGAAAACTCCTGAAGCGTGACATGAGACAACTCTGGATCGAAAGAATCAATGCTGCTTTGACCTCAAAAGGTATGACATATAGCAAGTTTATGGGTCATATGAGTGCAAAGGGTATTATCTTAAATAGAAAGGTGCTTTCAAATATCGCGGTTGCATATCCGGAAGTGTTTACGAAAATCTACGAACAGGTTACCAGCTAATGAGATTACCAATGTCCATGCCTGGATGGCGGAATTGGTAGACGCAGCGGACTTAAAATCCGCCGGATTTAACCCCGTACCGGTTCGATTCCGGTTCCAGGCACCAATTGTTTTTTAATCTTCTACATATCATACATTATCATGGGTTTCACTATCTACAGAACAGGAGATCTGAATACGAATGAAAGGATGATCGCTTTCTATAAGAAAGAGCTTTGGGCTTCTCATATTCTTGATAAGGCAAAAAAGCAAAAGCATTATGGAACAAAGCGATACAGAAAGTTTATCGAGTACAAGTTCCCAAGTGCGAGAAGATATCAGAGATTAAGAGCTTTGGTCTCTCATGCATATAAGAGGAACAAGGCAAGATACAACACTCTCGCTCAACTCGGAAAAATCGTCTAAAAACAAGTCTAATTTATCATATTAATGTAAGCTACACACTATGTTAGCAGTTATCGAACTACAAGGTCATCAGTATATCGTACAAGCCGGAACAAAGCTTGTCGTAGATTTTATTGATAGTGAAGAAAAAACTTTCTCTGACTTTACCGTACTCGCCGTTTTTGATGAGGAGGGAAAGGAGGTTCAGGTTGGTGCTCCATCTATCAAAGCGAAAATCACGGCAGATATCCTTGGATCAGGAAAAGGTGAAAAGATCAATGTGCTGAAATTTAAGAGAAAGAACAGATATGAAAGAAACAAGGGTTTCAGACCTCTGCAAACCACTTTAATTATTAAAGATGTTGCGCTGCATGGCTAAGGAAACGGGTCTTGTAATGCTCGGTGAAGTAGTCCAAAATCTTTGACCTGGAGGCTATCTCGTCAAAATCCCTGAACTCAACATGGATATCAAAGCGGGATTGGGATGAAAGATGAAGCTCCATCGTATCGGTATACTGCCGGGCGACAAAGTGGACGTCGAAATCAGCATGTATGACACGACGCAGTGACGCATTATCTACAGACACAGTAAAGATAAACCAAGACCAGGCATGCCACTACCATGAACTCCGCTCCCGGAAGAGGCGCCAAAAACTACTACTATCCCGTTAACTCCGGACAACACTATCAAGAAGGCCGCATAAATTTACCTACATTATATCCCCATCTCGATGAAAGTAAGATCGTCAGTAAAAGAAATCTGTAATAAGTGTAAGACTATTAAGAGAAAAGGAAAAATTCTCATTATTTGTGAAAATGTGAAACATAAGCAGAGACAAGGGTAGTTTCACTATTATTTATTATTCATAGATCATCAGCAAATGCTTAGAATTCAAGGACACGTCATTCCAGAACAGAAAAATATTTGGATTGGTCTTACTGCCGTTTACGGTGTAGGAAGAGCAAGATCAAAGACTATTTTGGAGAAACTTGGTATCGATCCTTTCAAAAAAGTGAAAGAGATCACCGAAGAGGATGAAAAGAGAATCACCGATGAACTGAAAGAGTATCTCGTAGAGAACGATCTCAGACGTGAAGTGAATGCTTTCATCAAGAGACTCAAGGAAATCAAGTGCTACAGAGGCATGAGACACAATATGGGTCTTCCTGTAAGAGGACAGGCGACAAGAAAAAATGGTCGTACTGCGAAGAAACTTCTCGGAAGGGCAAAGGTGAGACCAGTTCTTAAGAAGTAATTGCTCATCACTTATGAGTAATCTATACTAGATCTATTTATTACGTTTATATATTACACTTGCATGGCAACAACACCAGCAGCAGCGCCGGCCAAAGAAAAGGCGAAGAAAAAGAAAAATACGAAGATCGCTTCGGGTATTCTCTATGTGAAAACAACAGAGAACAATACGATCGTCACTCTTACCGATGAAAAGGGAAATAAAATTTCAGGAAGCGGTACGGGAAGCGCGGGATTTAAAGGAGCAAAGGAAAATACTCCTTACGCAGCTGAGATGCTCACGAAGAATGTGATGAAAGAGGCAAGAGACGAGAGAGGACTTAAACAGGTCGGTATTGTCTTCAGAGGAGCAGGTATGGGAAGAGATGGTGTCTTCAAGGCTATCAACGATCTCGGTCTTATCGATATCTTGTGGATCAAAGAAGAAACTGCTTTGCAACACGGAGGAACAAAAGGATATAGACCAAAGAGAATGTAAGGAATAAACGCACCTATTTTACTCTTTATAATGGAATCGTTATTACACATGAAATATACAGGACCTAAGTTTAAGTTAGCAAGAAGAGAGGGAATCAATCTTTTCGGCGTACCTAAATACGACGTAAAAAAGAGAAGAGGAGTCCCTGGACAGCATGGAGCAAACATGCCAAGACTTTCTGAGTACGGTAAAATGCTTAGAAATAAGCAGGTACTCAAGAGAATGTACTTCATGTCTGAGAAGCAGTTCAGAAAGCTTGTTTCTAGTGTCGCTCTTAAGTATGCGAAGAATAAGGGTACAGACCATGATAAGGCAGTGATGCAGTTTCTTGAAAGAAGAATGGACAGCGTGATCCTTAGATCTGGACTTGCAAAGACTATCATGCAAGCAAGACAGATGGTATCTCATGGTCACTTTTCTCTCAATGGACAGAAACATAATGTGCCTTCGTACTATGTAGAAGCGGGCGACATTATTAAAGTAAGGGACAAAGTTGCAGGTGGTGCGCTCTATCAGTCAGCATTTGACAGCGCAGATAGCAAACTTGCATGGCTTAAGGTAAATAAAGGAGACAAATCTGTTGAAGTGCTTGACCTTCCTGACGTATCAGAACTTCATCTTCCAGCTGACGTCCTTAAGGTGATTGAATTCTACGCGAGAGCATAGTTATTACGTAATTAACCACTTACTATAATCTTTTATATTTTGTCCCGTCTGCCGGATGTTGGATATACAAAAATATATTGGTGCGCCTAAGATCAAAGCACACACAGTCAATGAGACAACTATGAGATTTGAAGTGAATTACCTTCCAAGAGGATTTGGACACTCGATCGGAAATGCGATGAGAAGAGTCATCCTTGGTTACAATGTTGGAGGAGGTATCACCGCTATGAAAATTAAAGGTGTACCACACGAGTATCATGTTATCGATGGTGTGAAAGAGTCAGTGATCGACGTGATGCAGAACTTTAAAAATCTTCGTTTCTCTATCTCTGATAAGGTAGAACAATTGCAGTGGGTGTCTCAGAAATTTAAGGGAGCTCGTGTCTATACATCAAAAGATCTTAAGTTGCCTTCAGGTATCGAGCTTCTCGATGAGGATGCGTACCTGTGTGAAATATCAGACCCGGGAACAGAACTTATCTTCGATATCCGTGTCGAAAAAGGATACGGCTACTACAGTGTTGACCGGCTCAGAAGAAGGGAGGAGAAGATGGGTGAAAGTGATATCCATTTGCTGCTCGTTGACAATGATTTCAAGGCTGTTGAATATGTTAAATATGAAGTGGAAGAAGTTATCGACGACTTCCAGGGAGGTCTCAAAGATAATCTTATCATAGAAGTACAATCAAAATACCCAACTATCTCACCAAAGGAGTTTATGTCTTTCGCGGGAGAGGTGTTGGCATCATATGCAAAACTCTTCGTCTTCGACGAGGTCTACATCGACAGCAATATGCTTGTTGAGTATGAAGATCTCCATGAGGAAAAAGCAATTCTTCCTGAAGAGATGAACATCAAGACTATGCCTATCGACGCTCTTCCACTCAGTGAAAGAACAAGAAACGCATTGATCAAGAACTCAATTCTTTACGTAGAAGATCTTGAGAAGAAGAGGAAAGTAGAGCTTCTTTCTATGAAGGGTCTCGGTAAGAAAGCAATTGATGAGATCGTTGTGTCTCTCCAAAATATCGGTAAGGGACTGGCGGGTTAATTAAGGAGAAACCCAGCGAATGCAATGAGCAGGGGTTGAACCTTATGACTAATATACTATTTAACTTTATACATCAACTTAGAAAATGAGACATAAGCACAATAAGCTCATCGAACTTACTACAGGTGAGCACCAGACAAGATCGAATCTCCTCAGAACGATGCTGACGAATCTCATCAGAACAGGTGAGATGACAACAACCAGCAAGCGTGCAAAGGTGATGAAGTCATATGCTGACAAGTTTTTCTGAAGACTCGTAGGGCTATTCGATATGTATGCTGATGAGAAAGATGTCAGAAGAGAGGCTATCAGGATTGTGAAGTCAACTATCTTCTCTGAAGCGGAGGGTAAGAAGGTTGTCGACGAACTCATGCCTAAATATAAGGCCGAAGGAAAGAAGTTCGGTTACGTTGCTGACTATAAGGTCGGTTACAGAAAAGGTGACGGTGCAGAGAAGATACTTCTCAGACTTATCTAGTAGAAGCAGCAATTGAAAATTTATAATTTATAAATTTATTGTAAAATGACATTTACGAAAAAGGACCTCAATACAACGCTTTATACGAAGCCAGAAGAGCTCGAAAAGCATAGAAAGTGGTATAAGATCAATGCCCAAGGTAAGACTCTTGGAAAACTCGCAGTGATCTGTGCAGACCTTCTTATGGGTAAAAATACTCCTAATTATACTGACTTCCGGGATGCAGGAGCGTTTATCGTTGTTGAAAACGCGGACAAGATCAATGTAACAGGAAAGAAGCTTATGCAGAAGATGTATTACTCATACAGCGGATGGAAAGGTAATCTTAAATCAAAGAACCTCCAGACGATGTTGCAAAAGAAACCTACTGATCCGCTTCGATTTGCGGTAAGAGGTATGCTTCCAAAGAACAAGCTCAGAGATAGCCGCATGAAGAGACTGAAACTCTTCACGACAAGCACTGATAAATATGATAATTTACATCCTACTCTTATAGACTAATATGACAGCAGCAGCGAAGAAAACAAGCAACTATAAGTATGCTGTAGGAAGAAGAAAAGAAGCTACTGCAGTAGTGAAACTTTTCCCACAGGGTAAAGGTAATTATACTCTTGTGAAGGGGGAGGGAACTATCACTCTCAAAGAGTACTTTGGTGGGAATCATCATATGTATGAGCAGGCTATGTTCCCTATCGTAGCGACAGGTAAAGATAACGTCAATAAGTTCGACGCTGAGATCAAGATCACATCAGGTGGTATCGCGGGTCAGTCTGACGCTATCAAACTTGCATTTGCAAGAGCTCTTATCGAATGGGATCCTGAACTCAGAGCTATGCTTAAACCTTTTGGACTTCTGAAAAGAGATCCGAGATCAAAGGAGCGTATGAAACCAGGTCTCAAGAAAGCGAGAAAGAGACCAAAGTGGTCAAAGCGTTAATCGTTAATCCTTGCAAACATTATTCATTATCATATAGTAGGGTTAATACGAATACACAATTTCTTATGCCCTTATGAAAGATCTCTCCCGACGCATCGGAAGGGATTTTTTTAAATGCAGAATTTTCTCGGTGTATGGGGGCAAATTCATTTATGACTCTTCTAGTGTTGCGTAATATACACGCTGGTGTTAGCGTCGACACGGGTCCCATGCAATGGGGGTGGAGATGCGTCGTAGTGAATCGTGAATAATAATATGTCGTAATGCTGAATTTGCCTAGCCGTTTTTGGTTACTTTTTGAGGCGATGACCAAAAAGTAACCCCTAGCGGGGAGCGTAAAAAAAGAAACTTTAAATGAATAATTTTAAAAAGATATTACAAAAAAATCACCCCTGGGGGTGATTTAAACCTCGGTATTATATATTCTATAATAAGAAGTTGTTTCGCGTTCGAATACTATCTAACGTCGTATGCTTCCATTTTTCCGTTTCTTCCTTCGCGGATTTCGAACTCAACTGTTTGCCCTTCAGCAAGTGTTCCAGTTCCGTTAGTTACGTTAGAAACGTGAACGAAATGTTCAGCCTCGCTACCATCTTCTTTGATGAAACCGAAACCTTTAGTAGTGTTGAAGAATTTTACTGTACCTCTCATTATGATGTGTTGATATTAGATAAATCGGAACTATGTCCGTCGATAGTATATGGATGATATTCTAAAATACAAGGGGATACTTTCAATTGATTCAAGAGGCTCTTTCCCTATAGATTAAGGGTAATTTAAGCCATTTTACCCTCTTATTCGTCAGAATGCTAAAGGATATCGTCTTATTTGGAGCCCAGGGATCGGGAAAAGGGACTCAGGCAAAAAAGCTAGTTGAACACTTTATGGGGCAGTATCGCTACTTTGAGTCCGGGGCTGTTCTTCGTGCTTTAGAGTCAAATGATAACGCTATCGGCTCATATATCAGGATCTTGATGGAGCAGGGGAAGCTGATCCATGATGCGCTTGTTGTCTCGCTTTTCGATGCATTCTATGTGACACTGCGTGACGATCAGAAGATGATCGTTGATGGCTTTCCTCGCGATATCCCGCAAATGCACTCATTTCTTGACAGAATGTACAGAAACAAGCGTGAGCTGATCGGTATCCGGATAGACGTACCGAAGGAGATCGCCGTGGAACGCGCTATGCAAAGAGGCCGTCCGGACGATACGAGAGAGAGCGTGGAAAATCGTATTAGTACCTACTATGAGCAGACGACGCCGATCATTGAATATATAGAACACTTTGGCACACTCGTCAAGATTGACGGGACAAAGTCTGTCGAAGAGGTCTTCCAGGATATCCTGAATGCGCTTCGCGATGACGTGCAAAAAGCGCACTCTCATTAATGCCAAGGGTAATATTCATCAAGACTTAATAGATAAAATAGTGTCACATATCTGCTATTGTAGACGTTCAATAGATAGGTAAACTTTATCTCCTTATTTTACGTATTTATGAATAAGTCGTATTTGGGGGCCGGTATGGCCGTGGTTATGGGTTCATTATTTTTAGTAACAGGGGTCGCTTCAGCGGCTGAGACAACAACACCATCGTGGGATCCTACGTTGATCCAGGCAAAGTCGTGCGCGGAAGTAGAAGGAGTATTTAAAGAATATTTTATGAGTAATCGGAATGGGGGATCTTTCGGACCGGTGCGCGGAGGAGTGATCATGAATGATGCTGCGACGAGGGAGGCTCTCAGTGCTGATGGTAAGGGTGCTGGTGGTGGTGCAGGAGACTTTTCTCAAACAAACAATCAGAAAACCGGGGTCGACGAGCCGGATGTGATCAAAAATGACGGTAAGTATATCTACTATGTTGACGCAAATAGTGCTCGTAAGATACATATCGTTGCTGCCGCGACCGCTGGTAGAGTGGAAGCGAGTATCTCTTTGCCTCAGGATGTGTGGGGTACGCAGATTTTTTTACACAAGGGAATGCTTATCGTGGTTGGCGGTAAAGCTGCGCCTTATGCGTATAATGCATACGAAACCAGTATGATAGCGCGTGATCAGAAAGCGACGGTGATGATTTATGATATAACCAATCCGAAAGCGCCGAAACTACAAAGTGCGTACGAGTACGATGGCTACATCCAAGAGAGCAGAGTTGTCGATGGTAAGTTGGTGCTCATAACTTCACAGAGCTTTACACGAGGTCCGGTCTACATGATGCGCGACAAGGCGATGCAAACCACTACGAGTCAGACGATCAAGCCAACAGATTTTGCTTTTACGAGTCGTCAGTTGTTGCCAAGTTGGACCTCTATGCAGCCGACAACAATTACCTATAGGAACGGAACACAGAGATTTACTACAGCGAAAAGTACGACGCAAGTTGACTGTACAAATGTGCTCTATAAAAAACCTGATCCCAAGGGAAATACACATTATTGATGGTGACAGTCGCTCACGAGTATTATTACATTTTCTCTCGACACCCCACGTGTTGCTCCAACGATAAAAGTGGTGATGGGAAATAGTTCTCAAGTCCATGTGACGAAAAATTCATTGTATCTTACTTCTCCTTCATATGTGAATATACCAATGCGTTGTCCTATCAACGCAAGATGTATCATGCCTATGCGGACTCAGGGAACCTATACAACCGTTCATCAATTCTCACTACCGACACTTGGGTATAACTATTCAACCGCAGTGAAGGGAACAACATACAGTCAGTATAGTATGGACGAGAGTAATGGGATTTTCAGAATAGTGACCAGTGACTCGTCAGACTCTATGAATAGAGTCGCTACGAATGTCTATACGATAGACGGAAAGGGAAAGGCTGTAGGAAAGCTCGAGCGTATTGCGCCGGGTGAACAGTTTCATGGAGTGAGATTTATCGATAATTATCTCTATCTGGTCACCTATCGTCAGATCGATCCATTATTCGTTATCAATATGAGTGATGTGACAAAACCTACCATCATAGGACAATTGAAGATGCCTGGATACAGCGCCTATCTTCATCCGTATGGGCCAAGACAAGGAAATATCCAGTATCTTATCGGATTAGGATTCAATACTTCGCTGGATATTTATGGTAACGAAAGGCAGGACGGGATAAAATTAGATCTGTACAAGATTGATTTTGCAAAGAAAGATACTGCAGGAAATGTTTCAGTAGTACAGGCATGGACAAAAACTCTGGGTGGTCAGGGTAGTCAGACTGAAGCTATGTACAATCCAAGGATGTTTATGTTTAACTCTGCGACGAAGGAGCTTCTTCTGCCTCTTGCGATCGCAAGAACAGAGAAATCACAGCAATGTACTGTCGTCTATGATCGCAATGGTGTCGAGATCAGAAAAGATTGTTATCCGCAGGATATATCGATCACGGAGTTCGCCGGTATGAAGGGACGAACACTTAGTCCGGAAGGTCTTCGCGAGACGATATCAATCGACTATAAGGAGTCGCTAAAATATCCATATAATTATGGAACGCCAGTGAGTAATGTTATAGATCCATGGATCTTGAGCTCTCTTATGCCAAGAGTCGGATATATGGGAACTACGTACTATTTCATCAATACGCAATTTGCGCATCTCTTCTCAAAGAGTAATCTCAAATGAGTAACCGTACAATTTCCGCAGCCTTCTCTTCCGGAAGCAACACCTCCGCCAATGCCGGTAGATCAACCATTGAAAGCGCAGTAACAATAACTACTATCGGTTGTAATGTTGCAGCGATACGAGGATGAAAAATTTTACTATCTACGAAAACCACAGGGGATGCCGACAACGTTCGGATCCCAGTTTTCGTGTATGGAGCAACTGGAGAATGAGCGTCCTGCTTTTTTGGTCGAGCTTGCAAAGGCGCGGAGTGCAGAGGAGGAGCGAGGATTGCTCAATAGATTGGACAATGATACTGCATGATTGCTCTACTTTGCAAAATCAAAAGAGATCGCCCAGCGATATCACTCTTTGCAGGAGGAGTGAAATGTCGTCAAACGATATCTGTGTGAGGTTCAATGAAATATGCTGCAGTTTATTCATACTGATACGCAGGTGATGCGGACTGACAGTCCGTATGAGACGGGCGTGCAGGAGAAAGCGCTGTGTGTTTCCTATCCGCTGATGCATCACGCGTATGATGACCAGAAGATGGTCGTTGTTCGTCATGAACGTGATAGTGAAAAATGACGCAGTAAGCACCATCTAGTAAAAACGTTTTTTGTGCCTTTGTATTATGATGAAGCGCGCAATATGACCTGCGCGTATGCTATCATCACGAAATGAATCCGCCATCAGATCCGCGCGCATGCTGCGGGTATCGGCTATCCGCTTGTAGGAGACAGACTCTATAAATGAGTAGCGGATGAGCACCTCCACTTACGAAGTGTAGGATTATCAATTAACGATAAGGCAACTATAGGATCAGAAAAATAAAACTTGTCAGTAGTGGTGGGGAGCCGCAATTCTCCGTGTAATCTACTTGCTATTACTGTAAAATTGATTATATGTGTGGTAATTTACCTTCTTGTCGCGAAACAAAATATGGAGAAAAAATGGCTTTCGTGGCTCCTGATCGCTATCGCAGCATTGCTTGTTGTGGGTGGTATCATGTGGGTCCGCTACGGGAACACGCTCTTGTATAAGAATGTTTTTGTGGATGCTGAAAAACATGTTTCTTTTGCGTATCCAAATAACCGGATTGTTATGACCGGCGCGACGAGTCCATATCTCGTAGCAACCGTGACTTCTCCTGATATCGGGGAGTACACACCAAGCTTCAATGTCACCAGAGAAGGAGTGCCAAGCGACATGTCTCTCGATCTCTATGTTTCACAAACGATGAAGCAACTGAGATGAGTGATTGCAGATTTTCACGGAGGAGAGGCGAGCAATATTAATGTAGACGGACAACCCGCAAAAGAGGTCTCGTTTAGTGGTTACTACCTGAGCGAAAGTTTCTCACGAAATCAAGTCTACACGATCAAAGACCAAACCATCTACGTCATGACATATCTCGCACCAACGGCTGAGTTCTCAGGCCACCGCGAAGACATCCAAAGAGCATTCAGCACGTTTACATTTCGCTAGAAAATTATAACAAGGTTCATCTAAAAATATTCATTATAAAAAAAGACTCTCCTGTGAGAGTCTTTTTTCTTATTTATTATGCGTTTGACGTAGTAGTTCAAAAAGAACTTTTTCGATCACTTGTACAGAAGGAATATTAACACGTTCTTTTGGAGAGTGAGGGTCGGTTATAGTAGGTCATATAGAAACTGCTTGAGATCACTCTCATAATTTCCCTGCTATGGCTCAGCATTCTAATCAAGCGTGTATAGAGATGATTTTTGGCTCTTTCCCATAGACTTTAGTATACACTGTCTTCATCGCTTGTACTAATTCGCTATTTGGGTCTTGTTCCCGCCCATAGTATTTACTCTTTATTTCTATGTTTTCTGGTCAGAATCTATTCTGTAGTGCGGCTATTTCTACGTCTAACTTAGTGGGAATGGATGACCTTGGCAAAAATGTAAGAGCCACATTATTGTCTTTGACAGAAATCATTCCAAGATTGATAGAAGTCTCCACTAGTCAGTCGATTTTTTCACTCATGTTAATAACCCCATTGGCTTGTGACAAGATCTTATCAGAGAGGGCGTCAAATCATAATAGGTGAGTATTGCTTGGAGCAGCTGGTTTATCAATAACTAGTTCCGCTTTTGGGGCATCATAGTTTTGAATGAGTACGTCATAATGTTTTTTGATAGCTTCCAAGAACAACTCATTATTGGCTGTTCCAAGTGTGATGGAACATGAGCCTGGGATAGCATTAAACGCTTGTCCTCATTGTATATTTGCTACTTGCACATCTTCAATTCAGAGCTCTTCTTTTGCCTTCTGGATGACAGTAAGAAGCAATCTGATTGCATTACCTCTATTTTCATGAATTTCAGTACCTGAGTGTCCTCATCTCATTTCTTTAATAGCTATGGTGTTTTGTTCGTATGTCGCGGTATCCGCCTCAAGCTTTTGAGAAACATTCGCTCTTGCTCCTCCTGCTGAACTAATACATATTTCTCCTAACACTTCCGTATCAAGATTAATAACTGTTTTCCCTGTTAAGAGCGATGCATCCAAATTAATTGCTCCTGTAAGTCACACTTCTTCATCTACCGTAAAAAGTAATTCGAGTGGGGGATGAGAAGAAAGATGAGTTGCAGCTTGTATCATGGCGATACCTATACCATTGTCTGCTCATAATGTGGTATTGTCGGCGTACATCCAATCGCCATCTATTACCTTACGAATGGCGTCTTTTGTAAAATCATGGTTTGATCACTCAGCTTTTACGCACACCATATCCATGTGAGCCTGGAGAACTACCGTCTCGTTATCTTTCTGGTCATCCGTTCCGGGTACGTAGACGACGAGATTTCCACAATCATCTATTCTATGTTCATAACCACGTTCCTTTCATCGAGTAATTAAGTTATTCCTCATAAGTGTTTCTTCTCCGGATGGTCTAGGAATTTCTAATACTTTATCAAAGTATTCGAGAGTAGATGAGGCCATGATTATATATGATAAATAAAGAGTACACGATATTTAAATCATATTGGCTGTAAAGTCAATAGGTAGCTACCTAGCATATGAACGGCTATCCGAGCTTATTGTATAAACTCATACAGAAATTTCTTGTCCTCAAATCTCGGAGGGATCGTGTCTGAATTTCCGAGGATGTATTCGTAGAGCATGAGGTTGTCGTATCTTTCCCGATAGGTTCGGTCGAAGAGGCCGACGAGGGCCATTTTTATTTTGCTGACGGTGGTGAGAATGACGCTCGTGTCGAGAGCTCGTCATCGTTGAGTGGTGATATATTGGAGACGATTTTTTTCGTATGTGGTGCGTCGGTTATTGGTCGTATTTGTTGTTCCTTGTAGAAGGGTGAGAAGAGATTTGTTGGTGCTCGTGGTTAATGCAGAAGCGTTGTTGAAAGTGTAGACACCGCCGCTAAGGGTTATGTTCTCTCCGGAGGTGATGCGTCGCGAGAAGGGGAGAGTGCTGGCGATGGTGCCGCGCGTGCCTGAGTATGCTATGATGCACTCCTTACATGAGAATGAAATGCTTCACGCGCGGACGGATCGCTGATCGGGACTGTAGACGCGCCTGCGCGTCTGGATGGAGATGATTCCTCATTGTAATCTAATTTGCGTAGCCGATCAGCTGAGCGCTGAAAAATCTGTCGCCAGCGTTTCAAGAGCAATCGTCGTCTGTGGGAAAAGCTGTACGCTGCTGCCGTCCCAAAGTCTGACTAGCAAGCGGCCATCAGACGCTACGCTGGCCGCAGCTGTGCTGACGCGATTGCCTTGGTAGACGGGCCTCGGATTTGTGAAGTCAGAGAGTGGCCCTCTTATGAGCTGCCCATTGGCTTCCAATGCTACGATCGTTCCTGTGGAGCTTCCTGCGATCGCGGCGATAGTATTCGTCGCTTTACGATATCGCTGACGAATATCAGGCGTCTTCTCATAGACGGGAATAAAATATCCTATGATCCATATGAAATGTGCGACGATCAGAGTGACGCCGACAAATTTCGTATACTTACTTTTCTGTGAAACAAGAAATAGAATGACTCCCAGCGAAATAATGAGACTGATGATGAAACTTTTTGGCGCATTCAAATACTCCCGCAGAAAATAACTTACTGCAATAAATGCGATGAGATAGAAAAGAGTGAGGAGTGGTTTTTTCATATTGCTGGTAACAAATTGAAAATTATTTATTCTGATTTTTTGTCGATCTTTTTTTCAACTTTCTTGTTAGCTGATTTCTCGTGCTTCTTGTCGGATGCTTTGTCGGTCTTCTTATTGGCTGTATGAGAGCCTTTCACCCACTGCTTATAAGCGTCGTTTACGTCTTCAGGATGCATCCATAACATTTCAGGTATCTCATATGGATGACTCTTAACGAAGTAGGCCTCAATTTTTTCTTTGCTGTCTTTCGAACATTTGATTAGCAGGATTTTTTCTTCTTCCTGTTTGAGGGCGCCTTCTCGCATGTAAAATGATTTGACGTAGTTTATTTTCTGGACGCACGCGGCCATTCAGCTTTTTACCAGTCAGAGAATAAATTTCTTGAGCTCTCTTGGTTTATTCGGGTAGGTGGTAAGAAGTAGGTACATGAATTGACATGAAAATGATTAAAAATCTTGGTTGGAATTTAGTTGTTTCATTTTATACCTATTTTTCTATAATATAAAAGTATATTTAATTCATCCAATAAAAATGAAAAAGAATGTTGCCTCGTCGTATAAGATGATTTTGCGTCTTGCGAGGCCGTTATTTCATATAGTGTTGCTGCTGGTTATATTTCGGATAGGATACACGGTGCGCCAGTCGACCGATCTGATTCCGTGGTTACAGCTCACGATACCTGCGTTCAATCTGACAGAGACGATCCGATTTGCGGTTTCGGCGATTGCTATTTTTGTAGGTGCATGTTTTCTCTTGGGGGTCTACGATCTGTTTAAACCGCTGCATGGCTACTATAGGAAGTTCTTATTGGCCCGGGTTCGATGGCTGGTTTGTATGACATTCCTTGCATTGTTCGGTAATGGATTTATCTTCACTGATGGGATTTCGAGATTTTTGATCCTTTGGTCAGCGCTGTGCGGATTTATCGCGCTGAGTATCTTTGATATTTTCTGGAATAATATCAATAGCTACTTGGAGAAAGAACATCCTTATAAGATAGTGGTGATCTATAAGACCCAAGCTCAGTACGAACAGTTCAGTCAGGATATTTCCGGATATAAGATCTATGAGCTGATCCCTGTGCAGGAGAAAGAGTACGATGGAAATCGTCGCCGGGGAGCAGTCGATATTGTCATCGCCGTAGGATCATATAGTACGAATCTGTTGCAGACGATCGCTGACCATGCTCGTAACCATGGAAAAACTTTTTATCATATCCCGGAAAGTTATTTTCTGGAGGATCTGATCGCACAGCCACAGCGCATTGGGCCTGTGGTGGGACGGGCATACAGCAGCTCGCCGCTGGACGGTTGGCTGAGAGTGCTGAAGAGATTCTGCGATTTCGTCTGTTCGCTGCTGGCGATCATCGTGCTGTCGCCAGTTTTTCTGCTGATCGCATTGCTCATTAAAATCGATAGCAAAGGTCCAGTATTCTATATTCAGCAAAGAGTGGGGAGGAAGGGCGTTCCGTTTCGGTTCATTAAATTTCGCAGTATGTACACGCATTTAAGTACCGGTAAAAATTACGGCTGAAAGAAAGCGCAGAAGGTCTACGACGAACTTATTGCGACACAAAATACAAGAGACCATATCCTTCCAAAAATTGGAGACGATCCGCGCGTGACGAAGATCGGAAAGATTCTTCGTAAAACATCGCTCGATGAACTACCGCAACTCTTCAATGTGTTTATCGGCACAATGTCTCTTGTATGACCAAGACCACATCTGCCGCCGGAGGTTGCGAAATACGAACCATGGATGAAAAGACTTCTGGTGGCAAAGCCTGGACTGACCGGCTACGCACAGGTCTTTGGTCGTGATAAACTGCCTTTTGAGCAGGAAGCTCAGCTCGAACTCTATTATATACAACACTGGTCTCTTGCGATGGATCTACAGGTACTTATCTCGACGGCAAGAGTGGTGTTGGGAGGAAAATAATTGCCAGAATATAGTTTATAGAGCGTAGATAAACATTGTATATTATAAATACTAGATGAATAATGTCATTATATAAAATGATGTTATTTGTTTTTTTGTTTTTATTTTTACGACATTTATACGAAAGGGGCACTCAAACTATCTAAAAAAATCTTCTTCTTCTATAATAGGGGTATAGTTTTTATGCTATTAATTCCATTACTATGGCACCAAAAGGTATAGAAGGACGCAGAAAAGATGTTTCTGACGCCGCTACAAAACAGGAGAGTAAAGATCTCCACGACCTTGATACAAGAGCTCCAAGCAAGGAAGAGGAAGCTAAACTCAAGAAAGAACTTTCTGACGCCGAGACGCGTAAACAGAAAGAGGAGAAGGACGTTGTTGACGAGACACAAAACGAGGTGCAACGCCTCCAGTCCGGTATTTTGGCCGACCTCGATAATAACGGGTATGGTGGTACGGAGGTAAGAGAAAGAAAACAGTCAAGATATGATCGTCTTCGTGACAAGCAGGAGACTATCGATCAGGATCAGAAAGATATTTTCGCGCAGATCTATGAGACAGACCTTTCTCGTGCCGACCAGGATATGGTTATTAATTTCATCAACAAAGGAATCCTCAAAGGAAGTAAATTCAAGAAGGGTCTTGAAGAGATGTATATGGAGCGTACGGGTGCAAGTAGATCAGAAGCAAGAGAGTGGGGTAATAATGTGAAGCAGACATTGGTCGAAGCTGGGCTTTGGGATGAAGCGAAATATGTAAACAGGAAGGAGAAGAAAGATGATAGAGTTGAAAAGAGAGCGCAGAGAAAAACGGTTGAGAATCAAAAAGAAGTTGTCTTCACTGAGCATCAGTTGAAGAAAATGATCGATATTACATCGAAAATGATGGGAAGAGATGTATTTGCAGAAGCACTTTACGATAAGCTGTCTGATCTGCCGTCTGCAAGAGAGATGGGAGATAGTTTCCCTGAGCGGCATAATGTGAAAGAGCTCAATGCGGTACTCGCTGACGAGGAAAAAGCTGGACTTATCAGAAGCATGTTGGTGAAAGCTCTTCCATATATGACGGTGAGCAGTTTTCAGGAGTGGTTAACTAATAATAAAGCAGGAGAGAGTCTCGAAGATTATAAGAACGAGATCGATGCAAGATATGGAAGACAGATTGATGAAAAAGTAAAACATGTGATCGATGAGCTTCCAAGCGAGCTTTCACTTGATCCGGCAGCAACGCAGGATGTCCAAAGAAAGCTTCGTTCTCAGATCGTTGCAGGAATCGCAGCAGGATATATGAATACGCCTCGCGCTACCGGAGCTGGTATCGGAGCGGGTATCAATATAGATCATCTCTTCGTCGGAGTTGGAGTTGGTAGTAATGGTATGCCAGGTTTCGTCGTAGGATTTAACGGTGATGTAGAATTTGGGAAAAATACAAAATGATCAGCGCACGTTGGTGTTGCAAATTTCATCGTGCCATTTGCACGTGTCGATCTTCAGCAGGTCCTCAATGCGAAGTCGCTTGAAAAGACGCTCACCCCTAAGAGATTATGGCATGCAGGTGTTTATGCTGAAGCAGCTCCTGGTTACGCCGGAGCAGGTATCAACGTTGGTAGCAATCTTGAAGCAGGTATCAACAGACAAGCAGAGTCTATCCAGGGAATCCTCGCGAAAGAACTCGGTAACATCACTGCTGATATGACTCTTTCTGAAGTGAAAGCAGAACTCAGAGATCTATTTACGAAAGCAGATGAAAAGACGCTCGATCAGGTTGCAGAGCACGTACTCTATGGTCTTGAACAGGGTTACTCGCTACAGGATATCGCTTCTACATTCGTAGCAGCATGGAAAAATGATGCTATCATCCATACAAGAGGTAAAGTAGACTTCTCTCTCGAGCTTGGTGTTGGTATACTTTTCAGCGTTCCTGTGCTCAAAGCGTTTGTTGGCCTCAAGATCTATACAAGATCGACAAAGCGTGAGGACAAATTCGACAAGGAAGCAAAAGAGAAGCAGTTGTCAGCCTTCAAATGATATGCAAGATTTGACAATGCCGATACAAAGGGGCTTTCATACGCAGAGAAGATCGAATACCGGATTGGTAATAAATATCTTGTGGAAGAAAAGGGCGAACTTATCACTATCTCACAAAACACTGAAACTGATACTCCTATCTACGACCAGCTTGATGTTTTCATAAAAGACCCAACGCTCGTTTCTATTACTGACCATGAAATCACCTTCAATAAGGGTATGAATATCATGGCGGGTAAATTGGTCGGCGCATATAAGGATAAACAAAAGGTATATATCGGATATGAACTCAATGATAAGAGAATGTCAAAGATGCCTGTTAACTACCGTCTTGAGGGAACTCCGGAGGAATATAAAAACAGAAGAAATCTCGAAAGAACGACGGTGAAAACTGAAAAGCTCTCGTTTAAATTCCATCCTGAATTACCAAATGAGGATGAAGCTAAGATACAAACACTTATCCATAGTAAGGCTGCTCATGAAAAATTTGTCTCTATGACAAATCCGACAAACAAACAAAAGATAGCATACAATAAGGCATTTGGAGAGTTCGCTACTTCTACGAGAGGAGCAAATTTTGATCAGATGAAAAAGAGTATGGATGCTCTCAATAAGAACTATCTGCACATTTTTGACGCAGCTGCACAGAAAGATTTTGATGCAATGTGGGCAAAGAGTACTGAACATAAGAGATCTATCGTTAACTCATTCATCCAGGCGGGTTCTGTCTCTGCAAAACTTGAGGCGATCATCGCACATGAAGGAATGAAATGATCAAAAAATCTTGGAGAACTTTTGAAAAACAGAAAAGGACATGTCGAGGCATTTAAGAATAGTGGAATCGTTATCGATCCGCATGCTTTCGATAAGATCTACAATAACGCAAAAACGCTCGGTACAAGCAAAGAAAAGTACTCATCACATCCAGAACTCAACGCTGTAGCTATCGTCGGATACTACAGACAAGGACTCAAACCTACGACAGGTTTTGTTGGGTTTGGTGGCGTAGAGTCAGTTGCAGGAGACAAATTCAGAGAAGATGCAAGTAAAGAAAAAGATGTTCACAATAAGTTCCTGGAGATCTATAAGAACAGTCCTGACTTCGCTGCACAAAAAGAAATGATTCAAAAATCTATCAAGAAATTTGATGCAAAAGCAGAGATGAGCGACGCACAACTGATCGATCTTATCAAGACAGGGAAGATTACTCTCAATGGCATGGATATCACTATGACGGGGAATACTTTCGAAAGATTCCTCAATGCGCCATGTGCTAATGAAGGATACAAACAAGGGTTTGGTCAGCTTGAGATCACCTATAGCAAGAAAACAGTAAAGCCAGCTCCTGGAAACATCTATGTTGCTATGGGAAGTACAGGAAGCGAAAACTCTGCAAACTCATTCAAGATCGGTCTCGGAGCAGCGTATGGAGAAGCTCCTAAGCAGAAAAAGCCGGATACTCCGCCGCCGCCTCCACCACCAGAGCCAGAGCCGGAACCGGAAGTAGAAGGGGAGCCTGACTCTAACCCTGTAGATCCAGGAGATGGTATTAATACCGAGAGTCATAACGGAGACATCAATGTTATCAATGACGACCCAAGTGACGATCCGAGTGATGATGGCGATCGAGAGCCATAAGACCTATTGACAAATATGAATAAAATAGTATCATTTTTGCAGTTTACTTTTCCCGATATCCGCCTATGAAATACCTTCCGAAAATAGTGCTCGCTGCATGACTGATCCTCTGAGGAGCAGTCTTGAGCAGCTCCGCATATGCTCTTATTCCCGGGCCTACTTACAACTACCTCAATGGGTACGTAAGCTCGACAAATATGCTCTTTTTCGACCAGGAAACTGCGACTTCTGCGCTTACTCCAGGTTCATGCGCCCAGGCAAATGTCTATAAGGACTACTATCTTGCGATGGACCAGAATAATGACGGAATCAAGGACCTTGGTATAAATTACTATGGAAGAGATAATTTTGTAATGAACGGAGGAACTATTCCAGCCTATCTGATAGGAGGAAGACAAGCCGGATATGCGGGTACAAAGGTAAGATACTATCTTCCGGCAGGAGGTCAGAATATTTTGACAAAGCTTGTTGGTTCGGTAGGCACGCCTATCCATAGCCAGAATGTTTTCTATGCGCAGTCAAAAATCGCACCCAAAGATGTGTGGGTAAGAGCGATCGAGAGCGCGGCTTTCCTCCTTTCTGCACCTGAAAATAACAGTACAGCATCAAGAACATTTCAATTAGCCTATGAGATCGCTTATAGACCTTTTTCTGCAAGAGCTGCAGGAACAAAGACTAATAACTACTGGCTTTATCCAGTATCTGCCGGTGACGGAGGTCCCGTTTCTACGAAATGGTACATCAAATCATCGTGGTCAAGCGCAAAGCCGGTATGGAGTTCGGACTATGCTATAAGTTCTGCGCCAGTAAGTGCTGCACAGATAGACCGGGGGACAGAAAGACGCGTTGCCTATGAGTGTCTTAACGGAACAGTACATTGGTGTGGTGACGGTATCGTCGATAACGGATCATTCAATATCGGTATCGCGTCAGAACAGTGTGACCTTGGTTCTGCTAATGGTACGCCAGGAAGCGCATGTACAGCAGCATGTAAGTTACCTCTTGCACCTCTCAAGCCTGATCTCGCAATTGTGAAGTCGGTGACTTGAAGCAATGTACAGAGCGGTCTCGTATATTACAAGCTTACTTTCAACAATATCGGCTCAGGTATGGCGACAGGCGTTGTCATCACTGATACGCTTGGTACAGGTCTCGACTATGTTTGAGCTTCCATACCTGCGTCTGCTATTATCCCAAATCCAAATGGAACAGTAACAGTGAAATTCAACATCGGAAATCTTACTGCATTTTCAGGGGGATCGATCACTATCACGGCGAGAATTCAAAGACTTGTGCCAGATTGTTCAACGCTCCGGAATAACGTAAGTATCGCCGAAGCGATAAGCAATGAGCTCACTATGCTTAACAATTACAGCAGCGCCTCATGGCAGGTACAGTGTGTAAGCAAGCCAAATCTCTATATGAATAAAGACGTCGTTGCGAGTACCGGCGGATATACTCCGAACGGTAATGCAATCTACACACTTACATACGGTAACTCAGGAAGTGGAACAGCAACAGGTGTTGTTGTGACTGATACATTACCTGCAGATCTTACATACGTATCGGCAGTGCCGACTCCTACAACAGTGGTAGGTCAGACTCTGACATGGAATATCGGAAATCTTAACGCAGGTGAAACTCGTAGCATTAGAATTTATGTAA
>JAGOPC010000013.1:6198-23299 GCA_017992195.1 Patescibacteria group bacterium | reverse complement strand
GCGCTTACTGCTTGGGTAGCCTGAAGCTTGTGGATAGGAATAATAGTGTTTCATTTGGTAGGCAACTCTCATTTGTCGTACTGGTAGAGGAGAAGCCGGCTTTGGGTATAACGCGTAATAACATCCAGAAGTCCCTGCGTTTCTTCCGGCGAGATGTCACTTTTGTTGGCAAGGGTTTCTCTGATGAGTTCCAGAGCTCTGTGTACTTGCTGGATGCCGGTTTGCTGAAGTCTGGGCTGGTTGAGATTGTAGCCCTGAACGAGGTATTGTTTAAGGATAGAGGTTGCCCGTTGGCGGAAATGAGTAGCCCTCTTAGAGTTTATCCTATAGCCAACCGCAATAATTGCATCTAAATTATAATACTTTATAGAGTAGTTTTTGCCGTCAGAAGCAGTTATTAAGTAATCCTTAATAACTCAATTCTCGGCTAATTCTTGCTCTTTAAAGATGCTTTTAAGGTGCAAAGAGATATTAACTATGGAACATTCAAATAATGTTGCCATCATTTTTTGTGATAACCATATTGTCTCTTTTTCTAATTCTACCTCAATAGTCGTATTACCATCGCGAGAGGTATAGATTTGTATAGGTGTTTTCTCTTGAAGCATCTTTTATTTTCTGAAAATATAAAAAAACGAACTCAAAGTTTATGAGAACGCTTTTAAATAGCACTGTGAAGCAGAAAATTGGGCGTGATAATAGAGGATTATGATAATAATAATGTGCAAAAAATGCACATTACTTTCTATATTTGAACTATCTGGGATTTCCAGACAGTTGCCGAGGATTCCTGGGTAACTGAAAAACGGCTTCATGAAGCCTATTCGAACTTGCAAAGCTTCTTTGTGAGTTCAGAGACCGCTTTATAACAATTAATTGAGTGTGTTTCAAAACGGAATTAACTGAAAACTAAGTTTGCAACATCGATCTGAACTTGTGCAAAAAATGCACGAGTTCAAAATTCTCTTCGTAACTATGTTTGAACTAACCGGAATTTCCGGGCAGTTCGATTCTCGCTTACTGCTGCTTGTCTTTGCTACCAAAAAAGTATAACTCATGCCAGAAAAGAACACGCGTTCGCCAAGAGAGAAATTAATAGCGCGTCGGTTTTCTTGATTTGAAAGAAATTATAGTAAAATAAGGCTTCTACAAGAAAAATCGCTATCTCTCCTATTATAATAAGCGGCCATCAACCTAGAAAATAAGGGAATACGAAGTATAAGTAGGGCAGCGTGAGGAGAGAAGCAAAACACACTCATAGTAACAACCTTCCAACTCTTTTTTCTACAGTGAAAATATATGTTGATATTAAAAATATGACAGCAAATTCTATCACTATAGTTATTATGGCTGCTTTGAGAAAGAAAGTTATCATCCTGTTTTGTTTTTAGATTTTTTTCTTGTTATCAGTATAGCTCATCAGATCAGAATAACAGCGAAGGCTGTAAAGATAAGTAATCTTTTTCATAAATCTGACTCAACAGGGTAAATACATCCCATATAATCCCAATATTTTCAAGGTCAGTCAGTATTTGTCATTACTTTTGGCATTCCGCCATGAGCCTCGCAGTACTCGCTTTCTCTTTTCCAGAGAGCATCGTTGTATGCTTGCTCCTCAGGACTAGGGGAAAGATCTGCGAACGCTCCTACAGATCCATATATAATGAATATTAATCCGAAGAAAACTATTACCTTTTTCATGTATTTTGCATAATTATATAAAAATCCTTCATCCCATGTTTTAATCTTGCTCTCTGCTCCTCACATACAACTCTTCAACCTCCTTCCTTGCCCGTTCCTGTTTTCTCAAAAATACCAAACTCGAGTTGATACTCGGCTCATTTTTAAAACAGTTTATCTCTATGAGCTCTCCAAGTCTCTCCCGGCCATATCTTTCTACGAGGTAGGTGAGGATATCTTTGAGAGTGACTCAGTGGAGAGGGTTGTTCGGTTGAGGGTGGGCCATGGAGAAATATTACATAAAACAACTTATAAACTATTTGTTATATTTGTAGGCTTGTTGAATAAGATCATAGATATATTCTATATTGCTATCATTGGTTAAACTGACTTCATAGTCCCCATTTCAGAGATGTCAGACTTTTACTGGATGAGTCATATCCTTAGCGATATTGGAAGGATCTCTTAAATCTCAACTCTTGATATTTAAATGAACTTTAAGACGCGTTTTGCCAATTTCTATATCTACAAAATTACTAGTCAGCTTATACGCAATATAACATTTCTTAAACTCTTCACTTATAGATTCATCTAAAGAAACAATATACTCTCTTAGTTTTTCAAAGATTTTATTTATTTTTTCACTTCACCGATGTTTATGATCTTCTAAAGAATATGTTTGTTGTAGAGAAGAATGTCATTCTTTAGGAGCTTTTATAGTTTGTTTTTTAAATCCTACAGTTGTTTGCTGTATCTTTTCTAGCTCCACAGAAAGAATATGATTTTCATATCGCACGTATTTATATAGCTCAATACGTATTGGCAACATATCCACAGTATGTATATCGAATTTATTATAGGATTCTGCAACGCATATTACCCTTGGTGAATTCCGATCGATATCTATATTTATATCGCTTTTTCTGCATAAGAGTTCAAATTCTGCTTTGTGATCTTTAAGTCGCTTTAGATAGAATAGTCATTGATTGATTACATTATCATTTTGGCTTCTTTTATATTCAATGATTACAGGCGACCCATCTTTATCAATTCATAATGTGTCAATTCTTCCGCCAAAG
Source organism: Patescibacteria group bacterium (assembly GCA_017992195.1). Classification (GTDB taxonomy): domain Bacteria; phylum Patescibacteriota; class Gracilibacteria; order Absconditabacterales; family Absconditicoccaceae; genus JAGOPC01. The sequence continues at coordinate 20,540 of JAGOPC010000013.1, read as the reverse complement.
CTCGCCACAACATATTCGCTATGTAGAAAAGATATATCTAAGATTTCTTCTAGATTATTTTCAAAATATCTTTGTAAATCTTTTTCTAATCCAATGCTAGTAGCCTTAATCTTTTTGGCTTTTCCACTGTTAATAGAAAATAGAGACATGATATCTTGTGAAGATCTAAAAACACTCCCGCAAGTCTAAGAGAATGCCTACATATATCAACTATTCTTCTTTCCCGAGCTCTGTATCAACCGGCTCATCATTGTCGGGGAGTGATTGGAACAGCTTAATTTCCGGATATGTCTTTTTTAGAGCGCTATTTTGTCTTACGATCGAAAACTCTCGTTTCCCATTCTGAAAGACCACTCTGTTCATAAACTGAAAATACATATCACCAATTTTAATATGAATATACTTTGTCCCATTCTGCTTCTCTTTTATCGCTGAGTTTCCTCCTAACTTTGGAAGTATCTGATCGTAAAATTCTTCATGGGTGAAATAATCAAAAACGAGATGGCTTTGCACACGTCCATAGAGGTGTCCTACGGCATCTTTGAGAAGAACGATATATTTAGCTTTACGTTTTTCGACCGTCTCTAACATCTCACAAGTTTGGCCTTGCACATAATCTTTGATAAACTTATCTCAAAGTAAATTAATGATTTGGTTAGTAATATTGGTACAGATCTTTTCGTGGAGAGCGTCTTTTTCCTTGGTCAGCCCTACCATATGCTGTATATCCTTTTCAATAGAGTCCATAGCGAAAATTACTCATAAATATTATGAGATTGTAATTATATACGGTAATATGTCAATCATTGAAATTCTGCTCTCTTTACGGCCTAATCCTATTCGCATACCTTGGAAACGGTATCGTCTCTCTGATATGATGCAGTCCACAGAGCCATCTTACAAGCCTTTCCAATCCATACCCAAATCCTGCGTGTGGCACAGATCCATACTTTCTCAGGTCGAGATACCGGCTAAAGTCGTCCTCTGATAGGCCATGCTCCTTAATTTTCCTCAGCAATGTCTCATAATCATCCACACGCTGAGCACCTCATATCACTTCACCACAACCTTCAGGTGCTAACAAATCTGCACATAACCCATAACCTGGCATGTTCGAATCTTCTTTCGTATAGAACGCTTTGATGCCGATAGGGAAGTGGGTGACGAAGATTGGCTGGTCGACTTTTTCCATATATTGCATTTCGATGTCGCTACCGATGTCCTCACCATGCTTTGCTTCAAATCACTTGGCGATAAGATCATCGATCCACTGATCGTGGGTCATCCTTACAAATGGCAGCTGGATAGCCTCAAGTGGCTTCGTATCTCTTTCGAGCACCGCTAACTCATTTCTGTTCTGCTCCAAAACTTTCTGGATGATGCAGAAGATCAGATCTTCCTGGTATTCCATATTTTTCGTCTGATCGCAAAATGCCATCTCTGCGTCCATCATCCGGAACTCATTGAGATGTCTTCTGGTCTTACTTTTCTCTGCACGGAATACAGGACCAAAATCATACACACGTCCATGCGCAGCGATAGCCGCTTCGATATATAACTGTCCTGACTGACTCAGATACATTTTTTCTCCGTTCACATGTTCCACTTCGTAGAGCTCTGTTGTACCTTCACACGCATTTGGCGTGAAGATCGGCGAGTCGATCTTGATAAAGTCGTGTTCTCTCATCCGGTCGTATGTCGCATGAATGATGGTGTCTCTCACACGTTGGATTGCCCATTGTGATTTAGACCTTAGGTAGAGATGTCTGTTATCGAAAAGAAATTCAGGATTGTGCTCCTTTTGTCCGAGCGGGTAGTCTTTCGTCGACTGGTAGACGATGAATGAACGAATCTGCAGCTCATACTCATCCTTTTTCGGATGCTTCGAAACTATTCCCTTCACCTCAAGGGCAGACTCAATATTCAATCCTGCAAGCTCCGCAAATTTTTCCTCACCAATAAATTTCTCTTCCCCGACGCACTGGATAAACCCTGAACCATCGCGAAGATTCACGAATACCACCTTTCCCGACGAACGTGTCTGCGACACCCATCCCTGGAGGGTAACTTCCTGATCAACTAACTCCTGTGTCATGTGCTTGATTAACATTGTTTTCAATAATAAGTCTTATAAAAAAAGTCTTCACACTCGAGGCGGAAGACTTGCATACAATAATACAAAATCTGCCACCTCTTTAGAGTGCCTGATTATTAGCTGTATTATTATTGCATGAGCAGTAGTACATACCTCATATATAGCTCTTTATAGACCATTTTCAATAGCAAAAAGAATTGTTGACAATGCCAGGTGTAAGGCTATAATATTGGAGTTAAAACTATTGATCATTAAAATAACCAATAATTTATGAAAAATACAAAACAACAAATAATAAAATACACTCTTTTCTCATGGGAGGAGCAACGCAAAAATCTAACACTTGGTCTCTTTTGGTTAGTCCTTTGTTTGGCTCTTGCATTTTTCCTTATGATACTCTGGTTTGGTATTATGTGGCCTCCTTATCGTGATCCAGAGGCGATGATAGTAGCCGGAATAGTCATGCTAGTCGCAGTTTTCATGGCAGGACATTGTTTCTTTATCATGTATGCGGAGTTTATCCTTACGCCTTTGCTTCTGAAAAAAAATATCGTAGCGTGGGAGGAGTTTGCAAAAGAAAAACTGAAGGAGAAAATAAATGCGTCGGCACGGCTGCATCTGCTCAAATCACTCTCACTGAATGCGGAAGACACAGATGATGCGATGAAAGTATTTGAGCAGGATATGTATCGTGACAAAGAAATTATTCGCAGATATAATGAGTCAACGCATGAGGAACAGTTAAAAGTATTTCAACATGCGACTCATGGTAAAAAAATGGTAGGAAGAATACTAGCGATGCTGCATCCCTATAGTTATTGGGCAAGCAGAAGACCAGCTGGTATTACGTAAACTTACTTGTCCCTTTGGGTGGATCAGCCCTACAGAGGGAGGGACGATGACTGCTCTGTTCTCAGGGTAGTCTTTTTTTTATTTTTATTTTATGTTAGATGAACTTTTTTTGCTTGTAATAGGAATCGCTATTGCTATATTGACCGTGTCTTTTTAAAAGGCGTCTTTAAACACTATTATCACTATCACATGGCACAACTTGAAACGAAAAAACTTTTCGTAAGAAACCTTGACTGGAATCTTGGCGAGGAACAGGTTCAACAGTTTTTTGCGCAATTCGGTGAGATCGCATCGGTAAAACTTCCTCTCGACAAGTTTGGAAGAAAAAGAGGATTTGGCTTTGTAGAGTATGTTAATGAAGGAGATGCTGAAAAAGCAATCGCTGAAGCTAATGAAAAAACTATCGCTCCATCAGACAGAATTATCAATGTTTCTATGGCTGAAGAGAGAGAAAGAAAACCATTTGGTGAAAGAGGTTACGGTGATCGCGGAGGACATGCTCATCATGATCGTCCTGCTCATCAGACAATCGAACTCAATACGCATGGTAGTAATGAAGAAGATTCAGATATGTCGATGGCCGCTTAGTTGATTATCATATGTTCATATAGAAAATAGAAAAACATCTCTTGAGGGAGATGTTTTTTAAAATTTATTCATTTAATATTTCCTTTTTATGCTCCCCGCTGGGGGTCACTTTTTGGTCATTGCCTCAAAAAGTAACCAAAAACGGCTAGGTGAATTCAGCATTACGCACATATTATCATTCATGTTCTCTTACGAAGCATCTCCACACCCACAAGTGGGGCCCTGTGTCGATGCTAACGTGCAGTGTGTTCATTATGCGATACGAGAGGAGACATAAATGAATTCACCCATATATTTAAAGAGGAGAATATATGTCGAAAAACTCCACTTCTAAAAAGTAATACCATAGCACTTATAGTCATACCCTGAGTACTACTATTTCAAAATAGTCATACTTTTTTTAGAGGGCAAAATTTTGATACTATACCTTTGCTATCCAATTTGGATTATCATTAGCTATGAGAGCTTCTTTTTTCGGAAGATGACTTTGTCGGGGCCGTTGTAGAAACTTTTCTGATCCCGGTCTCATCTAGGTTGTCGCTCGTAGCTGGTGACGATACCACCGTAGACGCTGGGTTGCGTAAAGAGTCCGTCGAAGAAAGCGTAGAGTCCTGCGAGGTTTGCGGGTTGCATCCTGTCGCCGTAAGGCGGGTTGGAGATGAAACAGTGAGGCGTGTCGCCTGGCTTGTAGTCAAGGGCATCGCTTGCGGAAAACTCTATATAGTCTGATACTCAGGCATTCACTGCGTTCTCTTTCGCGATAGCAATCATCGTAGGGTCTATATCAAATCACTTTATCAGATGGTCTTTTTCGGTGATGATGCTGGTCATCGCTTTTTCTTTTTCATGTATGAGAAAATCTTTTGCATATCGTGAAAATTTTTCGAATGCAAAATTTCTTTTCAGCCCCGGGGCGATATTTTTTGCGATCATCGCTGCTTCGATAGGAAGTGTCCCGGCTCCGCACATGAGATCTATGAACGGATCACGAAACTTTCGTCAGGTGGTCATCACAAGAGCGGCCGCGAGGTTCTCTTTGAGCGGCGCTTCGCCGGCGTGAGTACGGTAACCGCGTCTGTGGAGTGAGGTTCCTGTTGTATTAAGAAGCACCTGAAGTGTGTTGTTTTCAAGTGAAAGAACTATCTCAACAGGATCAAGAGCCATATCTTCTTGCCGTCGCTGGTCGCTTCCCATAAGTTTTTTACTGATCGATTTTTTACCCATCGACTGTATAGAGGGGAGACTGGTCAGCATCGAATTATTGCTGCGGGCTGTTATAGTGAATGGCATTTTTTCATCTATATAGACCTGCCGGTCAACGCGATGAGTGATATCAAAAAGTCTTTCAAAGGTGGGGGCGATGCCCTGAGCGAGGACAACATAGACCTTATTAGCGATCCTGCTTCGAAGATTGATCTTTGCGATCGCGCTTTCATCGGCTTCGAGCTGGAGCGTGCTTGGCGAAAGTACCTGGGAGAGGTTATATCCAAGGGTCTTGAGTTCACTTTTGAGGAGTGGAGCGCATCCACCCGGGCATGAGATAACAAATTGCATGGGACTATTATAAGGAAAAGGGGGCTGATTGTAATAGAATGGTGATATTGCTTTTTGTCAACGAGTGCATATAATAACGGTTCAATTGTATTCCATCCAGCGCATCTTTTGGATTTCCCATTCAGCCTGCGCCTGTTAAGGATATCGTTGAGGATCGCCCCGGTTTCTACTGGGGTGTTTTTTTGTTATATTTTCATGTTAGATGGATATTTTTGGTGGCAATGGGACGGTGATTTCCTATTATGCAATCATGAAGCCACTGAAAGAGTATCTGAAAACGACACCGAGATATATCAATTTGCTTGCAGCCAACGGGATCACCAACATCAAGGAGTTTCTGCAATATTTTCCGAGAACGTACGAAGACAGAGAGAATATGGTCACGCTGCACGAGATGCAGAGCGAGGAGGAGGCGTATAGCGTCAAGGTTCTGGTGCAGAAGAAGGTGCTGATCAAGACTGCGCGCGGCAGAAAGATTCTTGAATTACAAGTTGTGGACACGAAAGACGTGAAGGCATCGATAAATTTCTTTCATGCAAATTTTCTGATGTCAAAATTAAAGGTAGATCAACGATACATTATCATCGGAAAACCTAAAAAAGATAAAAATAAAATCATATTCCGACATCCGGAGATGATACCAACGGAGGCGCCGGAAGTGGTGGTGAGTACTGATATTCCAAATAGTGAAACCGAAGGAGAAGAGAGCGTAGCAAACGATGGTGCATTTAACGTCGGAAGAATCTACCCGGTCTATCCTGAGCTTGCAGGAATTTCCCCTGTATGGTTTGCAAAAAAGATCCGGGAGAACCTGAGTGTGATCCCTGAGTGCTTTCATGAGCATCTGCCGAAAGAGATCCTGGAAAAATATGAATTGCTTGATATGCCGACGATGATCAGACAGCTTCACTATCCTGAGTCTCAGGAGATGGTACAGAAGGCGCAGGAACGTTTGTATTTTGATAAGTTGCTGCAGATCCAGCTGTCGTCTCTGCTCAATAAGCAGGCCTATCAGACCGGTCATACCTTCACTATCAGTGATGCGCAGTGGCAGACAGTTTCAGAGTTAGTCGATAGATTGCCGTTCACGCTAACCAATGCGCAGAAGAAGTCGCTGAAACAGGTCATCGAGGATGTGCATAAAGATCGCCCTATGCTTCGCTTATTGCAGGGTGATGTGGGAAGCGGTAAGACTATCGTAGCCGCTATAGCGGCTTATTATATCATGAAGGAGATGGGCGGGCAGTCTGTATTTCTCGCTCCGCTCGAAGTCTTAGCACAACAGCACTACCGTTCATTGGCGGCGTTACTGTTGCCGCTTGGTGTGCGTATCGAGTTGATCACTGGCTCAGTCAGTAAGGCGCAGAAAGAGGAGTTAAAAAAGAAACTACAGCAGGGGCTCATCGACATCGTCGTGGGTACTCACGCCTTACTGCAGGAGTGAATAGGTTTTCATAAGCTCATGCTCGCGGTGATAGATGAGCAACACAAGTTCGGTGTTCGTCAGCGCTCCTTTTTCAGACAGTTCGGTTCACCGCACATCTTACAGATGACTGCAACACCGATCCCGCGCTCGATGGCGCTCGCATTCTTCGGTGAGTTCGACGTCTCAACGATCGACGAGATGCCAAAGTGACGCAAACAGATCTATACGAAGATAATTTCTGAAGCTGAATATAAAAAACTCAAACAGCGAACGCTGACAAGAATTTCACAGTGACAAAAAGTATTTATGATCGCTCCGCTGATCGATGTGAGTGATACGATGGAACTCGCGTCAGCGACAGAGGAGTTCCATAAAGCTGTGGAGATGTATTCGGAGCTGAAATGAAAAATCTGACTGTTGCATGGAAAGATGAAACCGAAAGAGAAAGATGAAGTGATGAAACAGTTTAAAGAATGAAAATTAGTTTTCCTGGTTTCTACAACAGTGATCGAAGTGGGTATCGATGTGCCGGAAGCAACGGTGATGATTATTAAAAATTCGGAAAGATTTGGTTTAGCTCAGCTCCACCAGTTGCGTGGACGTGTGGGAAGAAGCGACATCCAGTCGTACTGTTTTCTGGAGACTAAATATAAGTCGGGCGATGCGTACCAGAGATTACGCGCGCTCGAAAAGACGCATGATGGTTTCAAGCTCGCCGAGATGGACATGCAGATCCGTGGGACCGGTGAGATCCTCGGAGTTCGCCAGAGTGGTGAGACCGATATCCCGATCTCCGTCATTAGCAATATGGCCTTTCTTGAAAAGGTACAGTCGGCAGCATTCTGGCTCCTTGAGACCTATCCAGGACTGGTCGGGCTGGACGAACTCCGCGCCGTCCTCGGCGACAATCTCTGAAATATCTTGTCATAAATTTCGAACATAAAAAAAGTCCCTGCCGAAGAGCGGAGGGACGTTATAATAGAGTTTTACAAATAGAGTTTTGAGTGTGATAGTGTTTATACTCTTGTGCTGTACTGCGTCTTTTTTGCCTCAATGCTAAGTGTAGCATGGGGGACCGCACGTAAACGTGCTTTGTCGATCATCTTGCCAGTGACCCGGCAGATGCCGTACGTCTTGTTCTCAATGCGTACTAATGCCTTTTCGAGATGGTTTATAAGTTGTAGTTGTCTGCTTGCGAGCAATGTTAATTGCTCTTTTTCGGAGTTGCTGACTGCCAGGTCGGTCCCGTTTATGTCGCCATTCCGGGAGGTCGCGCCTCCGTCACTATGGTTTTGTAACAGGCCCTGAAGGTAGTGTACTTCCTTGCGGGCTATATCCATCTTTGACATGATGATTTCTTTGAACTCATTGAGTTCCTCATCACTATAGCGGTAGGCAGGTCCATCAATCTGAGGCTCATCAAGGATAGACCGGTAAATATCAGGCGAAATGTACACCTTTTTCTTCGATACAGCGGCTTTATTACTGGTTGGTTTTTTCTTCTCCGCTGGGGTTTTTATAGGGGCCATTTTCTTTGCTGCAACCTTTTTGGGAGCTGCAGATTTCTTCGCCGCCGCTTTTATGGGAGCGGCTTTCTTTTTTGCCACCGGTTGTTTCTTTTTTACGGCAGCGTTTTTAATGTTTTTTACTGCGGGTTTTTTTGCCGCTGTCTTTTTTCCTGGAGTCTTCTTGACTCCTTGTGTGTGAGCTTTTGCCATGTCGTTTGCTGTTGCTGTGAGTTTAACAATTGGGTTTATCCTATCTTTGAGCCAGACAGGGAGGCATTCTTTTTACCGTTTTTGGCCGGTGATTTTTTTTACCACCGGTCGTCATAGAGTCCTGCATAAGGTCTTCTATGAGATACAATGATTTCTTTGGGAGCTTTGGAGTCCTGATCCGACATTCCGGATGAGAACTTTTGGTCCTTATGCTTTTTCCCACCATTTTTTCTTTCTTCTCTCTGATTTTCTTTTCATTCGGAATCCTGAAAGATGGGATTCCTGTCTTTTTCCCTTTAGCTTGTCCTGATTTTTTAGGAACGCTAAGGGTGTTGTCTCTTGTTAAAGATCTTGTGGGTGTGTTGGCAACCTTGGCAATCAGTTCCCTGACTACAGCCAGAATAATTGCGTGCTTGTGTTTGGCCATTCTCCTTTCTGTTTTGGTGAATCTCAATCTTACCCCGTTAAAAGTTAATGTCAAGAAAACTTTATTGTGAATTGAGAATAGCAAAAATGGCGATTATTTTCCCTCACTGCCTATGTGCTTCTTAAGAAAACCGCTTCTTACCGTCAATGTAGACGCCACCATTGAAATCGTCCTTTCTGATCCTGCCGACTAATTTAGCTGAAATCCCTTTTTCCACTTTGTCGATCTGATCGCCTTCTCCCCGGAAAAGCGCATGAAATTTCCCATTCTCCACATTACTCACGTGGAGCTTCATATGGCCTGTGCCGGTTTTTCCTACTTTTTCAACATTTGTGATAGTCATATCTTCTATCAGAAAAAGCGGCTCCTCGTTTCCTTCGCCAAACGGCGCGAACTGACTGATGAGATGGACCGTTTCTTGGCTTAGTTCATGGTGATGCAGTTTGGTGTCGACGTCGAGCGTCTTACGCATGATTTCTTCCGAAATATGTTCATGCGTATAAGCCTCCAGCTTTTCGCGAAGCGCCTCCAGATTTTCCAGCTTCACGGTCAAACCTCCGGCCTGCTTATGTCAGCCAAAACGCTCGAGGAGCGGCGCGGCATCGTAGAGCATATCAATGACAGAAAAATAGTCTGGTCAACGAAGCGACGCGACAGCAAATCACTTCTCTTCGTTGATCGACAGCACGACCGACGGTTTATGAAACTTCTCCGTCAGTCTTCCTGCAACGATTCCGATGATTCCCTCATGAAACTCATGTGCCACAACTATCACTTTCTTATCGTCGGCCATCATCTCTACTGCCTTCTTGTAGGCCGCATCTTGTATCTTCTTACGCTGCGAATTAAGTTTATCGAGATTTTCGAGAAAACTCAGCTGTTTTGTCCCCGTGTGGAGCAGCACATACAAACTATCATACGGTGTCATCATTCTTCCCCCTGCATTCAACCTTGGCGCGATCTGAAATCCTATATGAAATGTATCTATCGGTCCCTTAATATTCAAATAATCCAAAAATCCACTTATCGCTTCCGGTATTCATCTTCTATTATTCATTAACTCCAACGCGGTTTTTACAAACAAACGATTTTCGCCGACAAGCGGCATACAGTCTGCGACTGTAGCAATCCCAACTATCGGTAAAAAGAAATTAAAGATCTCCTGTTTCTTTTTCGGATCAGTAATCAATCTGCTCGTCAATCCTGCGATCACTTTAAATGCGACACTTGCTCCGCAAATTTCTTTGAAATCATAATCAGGCGAGATCTGAGGATTGATCACAGCGATGGCATCCGGTATCTCCGCAAGCGGTTTGTGGTGATCGGTAATGATCATATCGAGTCCGATCTCCTTCGCGTGCTTCGCCTCAGCGATCGCAGTGATGCCATTGTCGACAGTTATTACCAGTGAGACTCATTTCGCCTTCATTTGGTCGATGTGGTATGTTTTGATTCCGTAACCATCCTCCAGACGTGATGGCAGCTGGATAGAGATATTTTTATATGAAAGAAATTTTTGAAAGAAAAGGTACATCACATAACTCGCTGAGATTCCATCCACATCATAATCTCAAAATACCATAATCTTCTCTTCCGCGTTTATCGCCTTAATTACTCTCTCCATTCATTTTTCAAAATCATTCAACTTATTTGGATCTACCCAATAACGAGAAAACGTCGGATTCAAAAAATCCTCAAGATCATCATCAATCTTTCTTATCTTCAGCAATCTTTCGATCACCGACTCCTCAGGATTATCATAGAGCACATTATAATTCATCGTATAGTATCTATACGGATTCGCCGCCCAAAAAGAAGCTTTGATTTGTAATGGGCTTCTGAATAGTTAGAAACTGCTATATAATAAAAAAAGCCCCAGCTATCGCTAATAACGACGGCCAGGGGTAATTGGTCATTAAACATCTGCAAGGAGAATGTATCTATATATACAATAAAATCAAGGATATTTATCTTATAGAAAATCGTACCATGAAGCACAAATCAATCCATATCAGCCGAATTATTATCTGTATCCTTGTTGCATTCGGCGCGTTCCTTAGTGGCATGATTTATGGTGAAAAAGCAGAAAAAAAGCGTATAGCAGCAGGATTTGTCAAAGTCTTTCAGGAACAGTTCGGCACGCCGGGGACGGGCGCAAACGTGTCAGGTAGTAACTTGACGGGAGTCGTTAAATAATGTGGTACATATTGGTGTTTATCGTGTGATTGCTCTTCGGCTCGTTCGGGTCAGTCATTTTGCATAGACTCGGCGATAATATCACGCGAGCAAAAATTCGCTCCGTGCTGGTTGGGCGCTCACATTGTCCACACTGCCAGCATACGCTTGCCCGACACGATCTCTTCCCATTAGTTTCCCGGCTCTTTACCCGCGGTAAATGTCGCTACTGCTGAGTAAAAGTCAGCCATCGGTATCCATTACTTGAACTTGGTTCGGGTCTCGTCTTCCTTGGTATTTTTTACCGATGGTCGGTCTACGGCGGAGGAGAGCTCTCCCTATTAGTCATGCTGTTGTTTGCGCATCGATCTCTCTACCTGTTGATGGTGCACGACATCAAAACCATGTACCTTCATCCAGTCGTACGATGGATGAGTATACTATGAGCAATTTTGCTGGTCTTGTACAACACCCCGCTGACATCTCTTATCAGCGCAGGTCCACGAATTATCGTATTCTGAATCTGATTTCTCGTCTTCTATCGACTCGCAAAGCTCTATGTTCGCTTCAGGCGAAAAGAGCGTGGCGAATGATTGGGGCAGGGTGATGTGATGATTGCACCAGTTGTTGGTGTGGTATTGCGAAAAGCCTACGTATTAATTATAGGAACCACAGTAGTATCATGGCTCGAGATTATCCAAATTTTCCGATATTACGTGATAATTGCCTGCCTGGCATCGTTACTCTTGCTTTTCATCACACCCATCAGTAAAGACGGCGGCAAGCGCTTGATTCCATTTTTCCCATGAATGATCGTGGGAGCCTGGGTGATGATCGTAGCTCTGCCATGGATTATGATAAGTTTATAAATTTACGGCGATCCTTATTGCTGAACTGAGAGAAGAGTTCAGAAATAAATAGTTCTGCCTAGATATTGAAGATAATCGTGGAATAATTATATTCTCATAAATTAATTTTTGTTATTCAAAATATTTTCTCCTATGCCGATTCAAAAACTTCCGGACTATCTGGTTAATAAGCTCAAAGCGGGGGAGATCGTGGAGCGTCCTGCGTCGGTGGTAAAAGAGCTCGTGGAGAACTCTCTGGATGCCGGTGCCAATGAGATCGTGATAGAATTGCAGGATGGATGAAAAAATTTGATAAAAGTAGAGGATGATGGAGAGGGGATAGATACGGAGGATATTGATCTGGTACTGGAGAGGTATGCGACGAGTAAGATCGTGGATGAGGAGGACTTGTATTCGATCAGTTCGTACGGGTTTCGCGGGGAGGCGCTGGCGTCGATTTCTGAGGTTAGTAGATTGACTATCCAGACGAAGCGTGCAAATAGTACGATAGGGCAGAGTTTAACAAAGATCGGTAACGAGATCCATGTGAAGGGGATGACCTTTGCGGGCGGGCATGGGACGACAGTGATCGTCGAGGATCTGTTTTATAATACGCCCGTGAGACAGAAATTTCTGAAGTCGTCTCAGACTGAGTATTTTTATTGTCACGATCTGTTCGTGAATTTTGCGTTGATTCATTGGGATAAACGTTGGGTGCTGAAGAAAGACGGTAAGATCGTGTTTGATCTGCCAGCTGCGAGTGATCTGATAACACGTTTTGGTTCGATCTTTAAGAAGGAACGGGAGAGTAATGTGCACGTTATGGATTTCGACGGCGCGCCGCTGCGCATGTATGGCGTGCTTTCTGACGCGTCACTCACATTTGGTTCGCCTGAAAATATTCGCATCTTCGTCAACGCTCGTCCGGTGCAGGACAGGATTTTGAAAAAGGCCTTATTGACCGCCTATGAGAGGCAGATCACGCCGGGTACCTATCCGCTTGCGCTGCTCTTCGTGGATATCGATCCTGAGCATGTGGACGTGAATGTTCACCCAAGAAAACTTGAGGTCCGTTTTGCTGATCCGGGAAGCATCTACCAGGCGGTGCACATGGCGGTGAAGAACGCGCTTGGCAACGAAAAAATAATTGATATTCCCCGCGAGACGCTCGATAAAATTGCAGCATCTACATTTTCACATACGGGTAACAATTTCATGAACAACCCATTTCGCGCTGCTCATGGAAACAATGACTATCAGGCAAATGGTTTGCAGTTCTCATTTAATGATCACGTCAATATACCGCTTATTGATGAGCAAGGTGCGCAGGTGCAGACTGATGATGCGCAATACACGATCTTTGGTCAGCTTCGAAATATGTATATCGGACTGCAAGCAGAGGATTGACTCTATCTGATAGATCAGCACGCACTCGCTGAGCGTATCGCATTTGAAAAATTGAAAAAGAAAGCCCGTGAAGAGTGACTCGTGCCTGAGCAATTACTCCAGCCGATAAGTATAGAACTACCAAGAACGATTTTAGTTGATGAAAAAATAGAGGAGTTAGGAGGACTGGGATTTGACGTGGCGCTGTTCGGTGAGAATAAGCTCATAGTCAACGCAGTACCAAAAGTTTTTGTGGAGTCGCAGATAGACTTGGAAAAGTTGCTAAACATAACACTGCACAAATCGCCGCTCTCGTTCGACATGATTCTCGATGAGCTCTACGCGATGCAGGCGTGTAAAGCGTCGATCAAGGCAGGGCAAAAACTTTCGCTTCCTGAGATGCAGCGCCTCGTCGAGGACGGATTTTCACATATTGACGGCATGTTCGTTTGCCAGCACGGCAGGCCGTTTTTCATCAAGATGACCAAAAAGGATGTCGATGGATTATTTGATAGATAGGGGTATTTTCTTGATTGACTTATGTAAGGAAGAGTCTATAATAAAAATCTAAATCAAAAGAATATGAAAAATCAATTTAATCCCACATTAATAGCAAATGAGATCGCATATCTGTACAAGGTCTCTCATCCCGACATGCCGGAATCATTCTATACGGTCATGGAACAACATATCCGTTATTGCGTAGAAGAGCTTATGGCTGAACGTTTGTCGTTCCCTATCGATCTCAAAGGGATCTATGAGGAGCGATATCTGGTAGCGGCCCAGTATGTCGAAAATGATTACGCATTGCTTCATCAGATATGGAAAGCAATCAGTAATGATAAGGCATGGCACGATGTCATCAATGCCCTAGTGGCTATGGAGAAGGGCCAGTATGAGTATCAGGCAAAAGTATTTAAGGCGATTGTGGATAGTTACTCCAAGGTAGAGAAGAGCGAGCATGAAAAAGCGATATTTGCGAGATACCAGCAAGCGCTTGACATGAAGCCCGATACTAAAGAGCTGTTTACAACAGACAAGCTTACCCTCGGCAGGCTGCTTCAAATGCAGCCAGACATTATCTTCAATATGAACTAATGTCTATCCAGTATACCACCATATCATCAGAGCAGGTAAATCCTGCTCTTTTTTTATTATCAATAAAAAAATCCCTCCAGATCGGAGGGATATACATTCTTATGCGTTGTTGATCACGGATAGTTTTCTCGCCTGTATGCTGCTATAAAATAGACAATAGCATTACAAACAATAA
>JAGOPC010000013.1:0-6098 GCA_017992195.1 Patescibacteria group bacterium | reverse complement strand
TTTTTTTATTATCAATAAAAAAATCCCTCCAGATCGGAGGGATATACATTCTTATGCGTTGTTGATCACGGATAGTTTTCTCGCCTGTATGCTGCTATAAAATAGACAATAGCATTACAAACAATAAATATTACTGCTCCCCAGTAGTTAGTAGTGGATGAGTGTCCGATGTAGAGTAGCCGACCGAGAACAACAGCAGCGGTTAAGATGCCAAAACCATCGAGCCACATCGTTGGCCCCAGGAAGAAGAATGCCAGGACGGCCATAATAAGAAATATCCAGATAGGAATAAAATCGGGAATATCTCCCAACGCTAATGAAGCAATACCCACAAGAGTTCCCACTATTACTCTCCATAGAAAGCCTGCAGTTGATATGCTTTCGGTGCTTCTGGCTACAGAGAAGAAGAGTATCGTGAGTGCGAGTAGCGGTATAAGTACGCCGCCCCACATAAACTTCCGATCCACATCTGCCCAGTAGATAATTTCTCTTACTCCTCCCTGTTGAGTATCATACCAGGCAGCAGCACTAAAAGTGCTATCTACTTTGTACAGACCCCAGTGTTCCCAATGCGTGCGAAGGAGCCGTGCGCCATTTTGAATTAAAACCGTATCGTTCGGTCTATATCGCAGTCGCTCTTCCATTTTTTCATCCACCTCTTTCGGGTTCACCTCTATCGGTAGTTGGAGATTAGCGAGGACATCATTAGTAAAGATCATCGCGATCGTCATAACGATCAATATAATTTTTTTCATGTGTGTCGTTTTGTTGAATCGATATGATATGTTTTTATCATATAATGTCAATCTTATCGATATGGCTTACTCCTTGAAATTTGTCACTAAAGAACACACACTCACTGTTCTCTTCGCGTTGCCAACAATATACTGCACCTCAGAACAGAAACGTAACTCTTTCGCTGTTGCGTCGCCACATGGATTTAAACTCAGTGTGTCAGTTGCTGAACCCATAGAACATTGCATGAGGTTTCAACCGGTGACTGCAGCATCTTTATCGTAGAGCCCAACGCTCGTGAGTGTTCTATAAAATCTTCCGGCAGGGGAGTATGAGATGCTTTCACAGCCTCCAGCTGCTGCGACCAGGTCTCCAAGCGAATCAAATGTGGTACATCATGCCGGTACCGTCGCCCCACTAAAGAACATCGCAGGTAAAAACATACCACTGCTACTTACCATAAGCTCATACTGAGTGTCCTGACCACTGATACCATCAAATATGTTCAACCCTCCAGTTAAAGGCACCATCACCGGCGTCATACTGGCTCCATACTGTGCCATCGCGGGGATATACGAGATCCCTGTTCATCCAAAATAATATCCTAACCACTCTTCGTCTTCACACTTCTCCTCGTCAGTCGCGAACAAACTCTTTCTATTGAGAAAACACAGATCTCTTTTCCCCGACCACTTACGCAAATTTGTGTCTCTGAGATTGAACATCATCTCAGCTCCTTCTCTTGCGAGATTGATAGCTATCACTTGTCCTCTTGCTTGCGCCATCGTTTTGAATCAACTATTGAGCACCACAAAAACAGCGATCAATCCTATTCCGAAAAGTGCGATAGCGATAATCAACTCGATGAGGGTAAATCATTTTTTATTTGACATGCCCATGAAATTTCAGTACAAGTGTGATAAATACCGCCTTTGTAACGATTTATGAATTGAAAGCAACTATATAAAACGTATCCATTTAACCTTTTTTTTATTATCATGAATAATATTGAATATTTCATTTTTGGAGCCGTAGGAATTCTCTGTGTTTTTTCGCTCGCCATAGGTCTTGAAAGGATGGTCAAAGTAGTTATCGCTAATTATATGCTCACCGGCTTATGCGTGGCTCTCCGGGCCGTGATTGACCGGTTTGTCGTGCGGATCGAAACTGTCTTGCCCGGTACCGGCGCGACGCTCATGTTTCTCAAAGATAACAAAACATCTGTCATCCTTATTATCTATCTCTTATTATTATTGCTGATCTTTCTCAAATCAAATATCCGTATCAGTATGCACGCGATGGGTCTCAAAAGATTTTTCTTAACGATTCTCTTCGTGCCGCTTACCGTGTCCAGCATCATCATGACGCTCGAACTCGCGATCATCGGTGCAGACGCATTCAATATGACCAACATGACCATGACAGCTCAAAGCTTCGCCGCAAACAATCCATTCGTCTTCGGTTTCATCCAGATGACTCCTGTACGATTATTCCTGCACACACTGATCACCATCATCCTTATCTCAAATATCAAACTCCCAACGATCAGACGTAAAGTCTCTCATGACGATCTGAGCGATTTAGGCATAGAGCCATAATTTTCTCTTATACACAATAAAAAAAGCTCCGATATGCGGAGCTGATTAATTTTCATATGAGATTTAGAGCATATGAGCTAATTCATACCATATGCCTGTTAGCAGATACAACGGCTGTCCGTTTTGAATGAAATAGCCACTCCAGGTTCCCTGATCAAAATCTTTAATGATCTCATATTGACCATGATTTTGACCATCATTTACCTGGAATTGTATGCGTAGCGGATTTTTGCTTACTATCTGGAAGTGAGAAGTCTCTATATACATCCAACGTTTGTTTTTCTCTTCAGGATAACTAAAGATTACTTTGGCTTCCGACGTTAAACTTGCTTTATCGATGATGCAAATAATGGGATTCAGGAGTTGCTCGCGTCCCGCATCCTGAGCGAGGCCCGTACCATGAAAGCGGTCAAACATGTTGCGAGCGTTTAGTTTTCCAACTTCTAATGGTAAAAGTCTTATGACGTTCATGACGCCAGTTGTTGTTAATACTATCTGTTTCATTTCTATGTTTTTTTTTGTGTGACCAAATTATAAACATAGAGAGATATAAGTCAATATATATATAAAAAACTCTGTATCTTACAGAGTTTTTTATAATGAGTACATAATGTAGAATCTATTTATTTTGTCGCGGTTTTTGTCGCATCTTCTACTTTGTCGACGACCTGGTTTTTCACACTTTCTACTTTTTCTACTCCTTGCTTTGCGACATCTTCTGCTTTCTCGACTACCTGGTCTTTTACGTTTTCAGCTTTTTCAACAACTGTTTTTGTAGCAGTTTCTGCATGTGTTTCTACTTTTTCTGCTATGTCGACTGTTTTATCTTTTACTGTTTCAGCAACTTCCATTACTTTGTCCTGGGCTTTGTCAGCAGCGTTTGTTACTGTCTGTGTTGCTTGATCAACGCCTTTTTCTGCCATCTCGACTCCTTGTGTTGCAACGTCCTGTGCTTTTTCCACACCCGTTCCGAGCATGTCACCGGCTTTCGTTGCAGCATTGCTAACGGCTCCAACTCCTTGCTCTGCAACTTCGTGTACCTTGTCGGTGATCTCTCCGATGAGAGAGCCTGATTTCTTTTCGACAGCTTGTTGTCCCTGATCGATCTTGTCGTTCACGAACTGCTTGCCTGAATCAACCATAGTTTTGGTCTGTTCTCCGATCTTGCCTACGCTTTTTTCTACGATATTTGATGCAGCCTCCTGGAGATGCTCTCCGCCAGGGATCTTATGTGCGATCTTATCAGCAGTTGATTCGAGCTTGTCTCCAACCTTACCTGCCATCTCTGTCACCTTTGGGCCAACAGCTTCCATCCCTTTCCCGACAGTATTTTTCAATCGTCCTCCGATCTTGCTGAAAAATCCACCTGTCGCTTTCGTGTTGTTCGTACTTTGATTGTCTGCCATAGAGTATATATAATGTGTATAAAGTGCGTTTTATAACGTGAGATGAATGGTTTTGATATTTTTAGTAGAGGTTGGTTCGTTTGACATATGCTCATGGTTTGCATCCGCCAAGCGCTCATCTCTTTGTTCATTCTTCCCGAAATACTGTGTAGACGTTTTCTGCAGTATAACTAACCGGTCGGTTTTCTGCAAGTCAAAGAAAGACAACATAATTATCGCATTTTACCTGCTTTTCCGGGTCGACTGTTCTGCCGATAAATCTGTCATAATACGCCGCCTTAAAGGCTTTGTACCTGCCATCTGACTTAGAGAGGTTCGTGAAGGCTACGTCGGCTCTGTTGTCGGCGGTGAGGCCATGCTTGTGCACGATGTAGGGAATCAGCTCGCCGAAGGTCATCGCGACGTCCCGATTTTTTCAGCTGGTTGACTCTGTTGTTGTGCTAGTGTTTCCGCTCGATTGATTATCATCTCCGGTCATTGTCGCGCCGGTGGTCGTTACTGTTGCGCCGCTTGCATTGGTCGCCATATTTCCACTCAACATATTTTCGTCTGTGTTGTCGTCAGAGATCGTTTGCACGACGAATCGGCTTTTTACATTGCTATGGATGATCGATGCGATATTTGTCGCGTGTGTGCTGATGGGTCATCGCCAAAGTGCTACTGATGCTCACGCTCATAAGAGTAATAATCCGCCAAATAATAATGTCAGCACATTGTTTCTTCGTGTTGCGCGTCGTCCGTGAATAAAAAGTACGAGCAGGATATATAAGAGTCCTGTTCACGTGACAGTGATCGCAGTTTTTTCATAGACATTATCGATCGGTAGAAAGAGATACGCTAAGCAACCACCTATGAGTGAAAGGAGTGCGATGGGGGCAAAATAAGTCTCTCTGCCCGATGCGATCTGGTGATATTTTGGCCCGATGTCGCCGTGATGGGCAGTGTGCCCGTTTCCATTGCTATGGCTGGTATGGTCGCGCGCTGATTTTTTCGTCGCGAGTAAAATAAATAAACAGATTAGTGCAGCACCTGTTGCTGTAAGAAGAGAAGAAGAAAAGAAGACACCATTGATTATGAGCTGGACACCAACAAGGAAGCAGAGGATATGCAGTATTCTCATAGTGCTTAGGGTGAGAACAAATAAAGAAGAAAATAAATCTTTCTCAACGTATACACAACAAACCTTCTCATTGCAACCACACTTTATCACAAAATGATAACCAATTATATCGCTTCAAAATCAAGGTCCAATCATTACAATTGCCTGCATGAATAACACAGAGAGAAACGAACATCAACACATCTTTCATTATGAAGGAGACGGTGAACGCATCGATACGTATCTTGTACGTGTACATGGTTACACTCGCAATTTTTTTCATCGTCTGATCGCGCGCTGAGATATTCTTATAAACGGAAAAGTATTAACGAAAAAATCATTAGCGATCAGGACAGGCGATGTGATCGAGATCACACATCCAGAAAGGTACATGGAAGCTGCGGTTCTGGCGACCTCACCGGAGATCGAGCTGCCTATTATTCTCGAAAAGAAAGATTACGTTGTTATAAGAAAAAAAGCATGAATATTATCACATCCAAATTCTGTCCGGGGAGTAGAACATCCTTCTGTTGTCGGAGCATTGTATCATCGCTATAAGGAGATCCCATCGCTGGGAAACTTTATCCGTGCAGGACTACTACACAGGCTCGACAAAGAGACAGACGGATTGATGATAGTTGCGAAAACAGAGGAGTGACTTGCGCACTTCAAGAACTTATTCCAGTCGAAGTCGCTCGCACATTCGATCGAAGACAAAGAAAAAATCCCCTTGAAAAAATGTTATCGTGCACGCTGCTATGTGACGAAAAAGTGAGAAGAATATCTGAACTCCATAACACTGCCACATATAATATCAGAAATAGTGAAACCAAAAGTCCCGTATTACGAACCAAAATTATGAATAACTAAAATTACTCACGTGACATACTGAATGATTGCTGACAAAAGAATCGCCGATATAGAAGTTGAACTGTTAACCGGTCGCACACATCAGATTCGTTATCATCTCTCAGAGCATGGTTTGCCGATAGTAGGGGATTACCTCTATGGAACGGATGAAGAAGGAGTAAAAATGCATCTGCAGGCGTATAGGTTGGCGTTCATGGACACCGAAGGAGACGAAATAGATTTGTCGATTGACAAGTGGCGATAAGATAGGAAAAGAGTGGAGGACTCATTGATTTTACAGGGGATTTTTATAAACCTTGGGAATTCGTGTTTTTATTCTTCATCTCTTTTATGATATGAAAAAAATAGTAAAACCACTGCTTGGTATGATGGCGTTGCTGGCTCTATGGG
>JAGOPC010000038.1 GCA_017992195.1 Patescibacteria group bacterium | reverse complement strand
TTTTGGTGGACCCTAGGGGAGTCGAACCCCTCACCTCCTCGGTGCAAACGAGGCGCTCTAGCCAAATGAGCTAAGGGCCCATAGATGAGATAAGCAATTTACTAACTCTCTTTTCTGGGCTAATTTTTAATTCTTGTTCTATTTCTTCAATTCTGCGAACCGTCGGTTTAATCTTTTCAGTGAGAATTTTATTTGCTTGTTGTTCCATCGCCTCTCAGGAGACCTGTAATATGTATATCAATTCGTTAGCATGTAACTTACATTGGAATCGACTATCCATATCAATTGATCGCTGCGAATGCAATTGATCCAACTCGGTATTCAACTTTTGCTCTTTAGCTTTATTCATCGCGTAGACTACAGAAGCTAATTTGGGCAGGGAAGGATTCGAACCTTCGTAGACTTGCGTCGAGGGATTTACAGTCCCTTGCAATTGACCGCTCTGCCACCTGCCCATAAGAAACTGCTCTATTGTATTTTCGTTTATTTTCAGATTTGTAGTCAGGTAGGATCTGGTTTGACAAATTGAGTTCAGAACATCGTCATCACTCAAAGAATGATCACGACAAACCCTATAATAATATATCCCTGCATAGTGCCACCGAGGTGACGTTCTGCCCACTCTCGTCTACCAAGCGTCTTCGATAGCGAAGCTGCATAGACAATAATGGCGATACCGACGCCTGCGATAAGCAAACCTCCGATGAAACGCATAGAGTGAAAGGTGATATAAATCCAGTAGTGATAATCAGCGAGCAACGGGACTTGAACCCGTACAGGCAGAGCTGAATTCTGCCATGCTACACCAATTACATCATGCCCGCATGCTACAGCACTGTTAGGAGACTATAGCAAAGCCGCTTTTGATTGCAAGCTTTTTTAAGGGCTTTAGTCTATGGTAGAACTGTTTGTTGTAACCACGGCAAGCTCGTCCCTGATCTGGATAAGCCTCTCGAGATAGCTGTCTTTGAAAAGATCTATGTGAGTAACGATATCATCCTCATTTTCCGTAAGAAGGTCATTGACCTGAGTCAATGCGCTCGTATAGGTGTCCATCCTGGTAATCACTGCCTGATAGGCATTGGTCGAAATTCTGGCTGTAGCTTCACAGGAACCGTTACTAAGGGCGTCATTATAGCCCTCCTGGAGCATTGCTCCGTCGATAGTACGAAGCCCCTGAAAGAACTGGTTATCGGCAGAAGACTTAGCAGAAGCACACTGCTGGTAGTCCTGAGAAGCAACATCACGGTCTAATTGAAGACTACCCTTCGCCTGATCGGCTTCACTGAGGGTTTTATCTATATTTCTCGTATACGTCTCGAGGGCGAGTTTCTTATTGGTTGCATTTTGCAGATAGGCGATCACATTATTTGCTAAGAGGGCGTCTGACTTTTTAAGCACCTCCACTGCTTGCGCAAAAGAGATCGTTGACGCTGAGCCCGGCTGCGAAAGATCAAGATGAAGCATCGTCACTCCGATAACTGAATTATCAACATGCGATTTTTGCTGGTAAATCGCTGGAGCGATCTGCTTTTGCGATGTTCGCACACCAAGCCGTCACTGTCATTTTACCGAGCGTGCAGAAAGCACGAGCACAACAAGCGCCCCCAACAACACGACATAAAATAACGGATGACTCACTACTCTGCGTAGCATTTACTATAAGTAATAATAATTAAATATTTTTCATTTCATGTTTTTATTTATTTTTACCCTGCTGCACCGATAGTATTTACCATGTCGGCCATCGGGAGGAAGATAGAGGCTACGATCACTCCGATGATCACCGCGATGAATGCGAGAAGCACCGGTTCGACGAGACCCATCAGGGTTTTGATTTTTGTATCTAAGAGATCGTTATAGAACGATGCCATTTTTTCAAGTACTGTATCGATATTACCGGTACGTTCACCGACGAGGACGATCTGTACAAGGATCGGATCGAAGAGAGACGATCCTTCCATCGAGTCGGAGAATCCGAAACCCGCTTCAAGATCTCTTCTGATATCGAGTACTTTTTTCTTATAGTGATAGTTACTCATGATCGCAGCGATCTGTTCAAGCGCAACTGTCGGACTCACTCATGCGTTGTAGAAATCTCCAAGCAGTTTTGAAAATCTATACAGGTAGAACGTTTTGATCGTATCTTTTACCGCAGGGATTTTCAGCACCACATCGTCGATGAAGATCTTAAAGAGCAGCACGTGTTTATACAGAAATCTGTAGGCGATGACACCACCTGTGATAACGATCGCCAGCCATCGCCATGAGGCGATCATGAAGTCTGATGCTGCGAGGACAAATTTTGTCACTGACGGCAAAAGACTTGGATCTGGGAAGAGTGTAACGATCGTAGGGATAACCTTTACGAGCAGTACTCATACAGCAAGGATCGCGAACACCAAAAGGATGATCGGATACATCATTGCACTTTTGATCTTATTTTTTGTTCTCTGAAAGTTCTCAAGCTCCTCTGCGATGTTCAACAGAATATCCGGCATATTACCGATCGACTCTGACGCTCTCACGAGCTCGATCTCATCATTACCAAAGAAATAGTCGTATCTTTGCATCGCTGTAGCGAGACTGATACCTTCATTGATCTGACTTTCAAGACCTTTGATGATGATCTTCATACCATAATTTCTCTCCGAATGAAGGATCGAATTGAGCGCTTCTTTCAGTCCGAGGCCTGCTTTTTGCGACACAGAAAGAAGTCTGAAAAATACCGTCTTATTTTTCACGGTTGCATGATTGAGCTCTAACATGAGCTTCTCAAACAAACTTCCTTTTTCTGCTGGCTTAGCCATGGTGGTAGATCCTAAGGTTTAAATGTTGGATGAATAGTTTTACATTGTTGATTATTACTTTTATTTATGTTTCACCAATCTATATAGTTCATCTAACGTTATTATTCCCTTCATCACCTTAAAGATACCATCTCTTTCTAGGTTTGACATTCCTTTTTCCAGTGCATACTTCTCTATCTCAAACGCTGTTTTTCATTGTAAGAGGAGATTCTTGATTTCATCGTTGTACTCCATCACCTCAAATATACCTATACGTGACTTATAGCCAGAACCTCAGCACACCGGACAGGTCTGCCCGCTTTTCGGATCCTTTCCTGAACCGATACTAAGTTTTCCTTCAAGGAATTTCTGTCGCATCACGTCGGTGATATTTCTTTTTTTCATTTCCGATACCAACGTTTCCTTTGGGATATGAGAGAGCTCCTCTCTTGCCCGGAGATATTGTTTATCTGTTTTCATGTCGGTGTCCTGCGCACAGGTTTTACATACCCTTCTTGAAAGACGCTGTGCCATCACAAAGTTAAATGTACCTGCAAGCATGTATGGTTTCGCTCAGAGATTGAGCACACGGGTGATGGTTTCTGCTGCAGAGTTCGTATGGATCGTCGAGAATACAAGATGTCATGTCATCGCTGCTTCCATCGCCATATCAATAGTTTCCTTATCACGAATTTCTCAGACCATAATAATATCCGGGTCCTGACGTAACGCAGCTCTGAGTCCCTGTGCAAACGTGTATCAAATATCAGCTCTTACCTGAGACTGCGAAAGTCCGTCCATCTTGTTTTCCACCGGATCTTCGTATGTGATGATATTTACGTCAATCTTGTTGATGTGATCAAGTGCTGCATAGAGGGTTGCTGTTTTACCTGAACCTGTAGGACCGGTATTGAGGATAATACCATTTGGAAAGTCGAGCTGACGCATAATGAGCTCTTTATTGGTTCATTCGATACCAAGCTCCTCTAGTTTTTGTGTTTTTTTAGACTTATCCACAATACGCATTACCAGCTTTTCTCACCGGACAGTAGGAAGCGTTGAAGCACGGAGATCGATCTCCTTATTTGTTAACGTAATGGTAGATACGCGGGCGTCTTGCGGTACACGCTTCTCGTCCGGACGCATCTGACCTGATTCGATCTTGAACTTTGCGATCACTGATTCGTGAATATTCTTCGGGTATTGGATCAACTCGAAAAGAAGTCCGTCAACTCTTAGTCTGATTCTTCCAAAGTTTTCAAATGGCTCGATATGAATATCCGACGCATCCTCTTCAACGGCGATCGTCAAAAGATTATCAAACAGCCTGATAGTATCAGCTTGTATGATCGACTCTTGGAGATTCTTTCTAAATGGGGATGTGTCTGCCATTGTAATTGTTTTATTGTAAATATTAGATGGATAGCTTTATATTATAAGTTGTTAGCTGCGAATCGTTTATTGTTTGACGCCACAGAGACCGGCATCGTCAAGCATTCTATAGAGTTCAAAGAGTTTTACCGACTGTTTATATTTTGGTAGTGCCGGATAGCCCGCCTTGACTGTTGCAAAGAGAAGCGAGAGATCAGTGAGATCTTTACTCTTCTCATTACTGAGAGTTGCGATGCTACCAAACTGTTTTGTATTCTCTTGGAGATAACTGATCGCGCTATCAGGACTCATTGGCTTGTCATTTACGAAACATTGCTTTCCGAGTGCTGCTGCGATCTCCTCTAGCTCTTTTTGCGAGATAGCCCTACCAAACACATCGATCTGTATTTTTCCGATATATTGGTCAGGAGTTCCAAGTGCTCACGATTTTTTCTCAAATGAGAATTGCTTTACGTTAATCACTGGAGGAAGATACTTAAGGAATGATCTGAGAAGTCCAGCATTATTGTTGCTTGGGAATCCAAGCGAATACGCTAAGAGCGGGATAGATCTGAACTTTTCTCTGAACTTAAAGTAGCAGAACTCTTTATTGGTATCTGTACATCCAACCGTTTGCATCACTGCCTTATCAACAGTTGATTCACTCACGAACGCACCATTGTCAGCGTTTTCTGCTGCATAGACCCAGCCATAAAGTCTTTTACCGAGCTGCTGATCAAGATTTTCGCTTCCCGAAAGAATGGTACTCTGATCCTGCTTGAGCTGCTCCCACAAGTTGTAAAGGAACTCGTTTATAAGCGAGATATTTCCTCTATTAGAGGTGATAGAGAGTTTATCAACCAGCATAAGGAACGAACGCTTATTGCTCGATGAAAACGAGACGTTGATAGGAAGCGTAAATGATCCGTTTATATTTTCCTGAATAGTTCCGATACTGATATCATTGATCTCATTATATTGGGTATTCTTTCCGATATCTCTGAAGAAGTCAGTCCAGTGAGAGATAAGATTATTATCTATATATGGATTTTTACTAAGGTACTCCTGCCCTATGATGCTTGTGTCGATCTTATCAGAATAACTATCCTTCCAAATATTCATGGAAGGGAAGAGAAGATATTGAAGAAAATATGTATATGGCTTTTGAAGCTTATCAAAATATTGTGCTGACATCTCCTTTTCCACAAGAGCCTCCTGATGCATAGTGATCAGATCTTTGATGTCCGTAGCATTTTGCACCGCGTCTTTTGTCAGGCCGTTTGCCTTGAGAGGCTGCACATTATAGTGCGACAACGCCGTCAGCTCGCTACTCTTTTTATTGAGAGTCATATAATCGTTTACCGCAAGACCCACATAGAGAGCAGCCAGAAGTCCAGCAAGCACCGCAAAGGTTCTCGCTATATTCAGGATGGTTGATTTCTTTACAGAAAAACTCATCTTCTTTTTCTCTGGTTGTGGGTTTGTCATAGTACCGATAGTCATGGTAGTTAAAGTATGAGGTATAAAGGAGTTTATTGTCTTTGATCATAATCGTAGATCTCTCTTTGTGCATTCTTCTGCAACGGCAGTGTGAAGTTAAACGACGAATTATTTACAACAAAGTTCTGACTTCCTATCCTGAGTTTCTTTTTGATCACCTTAAGAGTTGAAAGATTGATAGGATCTGCGACGATAAACTTACTTTCTCTGAGAAGATTAATGATCTTTGTCGCAAGATAGATGTGAGGGTTAAGAATTCCTTTATTTAAGAGTTGAAGTTCGTCCTCCTGGAAGGTATTAAGATTAATTTCAAA
>JAGOPC010000037.1 GCA_017992195.1 Patescibacteria group bacterium | reverse complement strand
CCGCTCCAAAAACGATCGCTTTCGGGTGGTCTTTTTTTGTTTTCAAATTTTGTGGTGGGATAAGAGCTTGTATATGCGGAGGGATAGAAGAAGAAAGAGAATGAGAATTTTGTATAAAAATCTCTTGTAATTTTGTTTTTTATTATTATACCCTACCCTAGGGTTGTGTTTTAATATTAAGTTATATGCTATGCTTTGAAGTAATAAAGATAAGATTTCTATGGGTGTGAAGAAGGCAAGAGGTACGTTGGATAAGGTCCTGCAGATGATAGAAAGTGAAGAGTACTGTGCAGATATAGCGAACCAGATAAATGCAGTGCAGGGGCTTTTGAAGGAGGCTAATAGACAATTATTGAAGAACCATCTGAAATGTTGTGGTAAGACCAAACTTGTCTCTAAGGATAAAGCAGAAGTGGATGAGTTCGTGGATGAATTAGTGAGAGTATGGGACGTGAGTACAAGAAAATAATTTTATTTTCTAAACTTTATCTAACATGAAAAATAAGTGAGCTATTATAGCAGTAAGCATACTTGCATTCGGTTTCTTATTATGGTTAATTTTGACAGTAAAATGAGCGAATAGGTATATGTCTTTTGATAAGCAAGAGGATACTACCTCATCGGTAACTCAGAAAATATATGTTGCTAATGAATGAGAAAGTGCAGTAAGCGTTATCGATGCACGTACTGATACTACTATAAAAACTATAGACTTATCAGAGCACTATTATGGTAAAATCTTGTCATATTCAGCTCATAATGTGCAGGTAGGACCAAAATGAACTGTAGTGGTAGTGACTGCTAACATAGCTGAGGAAGAAGAGGAATGACATACCGCTAAAGGTGTAAATAAAGATGAATTAATTCTGATAGATCCTCTCACAGATAATGTCATCTGACGTATCGGGCTTGATAAATGAGCGCATCTAGCACACGCAGTAATAGCTCCTGATGATACAATTGCTTACGTCACATCTCAAGATATGTGAAAGGTCTATCTTGTAGATCTGGTAGCCAAAAAAGTGAAAGATACTATCACACTGCCTGAATGATCTCAGCCGCATTGAATGCGTTTATCACCTGATGGCACATATCTGTATGTCGCACTTATTAGTGAAAGATGAATAGCAAAGATAGATACTTCAGACTTCTCAGTACAAATCATTCCGTTACATTGAAAAGTAATACAGGTCGCAGTAACTCTAGACAATAAATACGTATTCGCGTCTCTTTATGATACTAAAAGCGTTGCTCGCTATAATGTTTCTACTGAAGAGATTACGGTAATAAAACTACCTGAGTGATCTTTATGACCAGTCCAGTTATATCCAGCCCCAGACAGTGCATATATATATGTCGCAGACCAGTGATATTACTTTGATGAGCCGATAAGTAATAGTATCTATAAAATAGACGTAAACACTCTTACGGCGGTAGCAAACTATATATGATGAAAAGCGCCTCATGGTGTAGTAGTATCTCCAGATGGAGAAAAAATATATATTACAAACCTTCTTTCTAGCGATGTAACAGTTATAAATACTAGTGAAAATAAAGTAGTGAATACTATCAAAGTTGGTGAGATGCCCAATGGTATAAGCATTCGAACACGCTGAATAGGATGAACACCGTAATATATTTTACTTTCTAGCAGATCTATGATGCAGGACACATATAAAGTTAAATGAATGCACTGCGCAAGCTGTGCTCATAACATAACAAACTCTTTGAGTAAACTTTCATGAGTGGAGGAGTGTGACGTCAATGTCGCGACGGAGATGGCAAAAGTAAAGTATGATCCTGAAAAGGTGAGCATTGAAGAGATGAGTAAAACTATTGAGCCCATGGGATATAAGCTTATTGGATCTGCTCCAAAAGTAGATCATAGGAGGATGGATCACTCTACCATGTCTGCAGATGAACATGCTGCACATTTAGGCATGAACCAATCAAAAGATGAAAAACTGGAAGAGATAAAGGGGATGAAAAGAAATATTGCCATCGTCATCCCGTTCGTAGTGTTGAGCTTTATATATATGATCCTTGATATAGGTGGTACACAAGGATTTTTCCCTGAAATGTCAGAGTGGCTCTATGAGCTTTGGCATCATGCATTCCCTGTCATGGCAACGTATGTCCTTTTTGTCATAGGTAAGCAATATATCGTTTGATTATGGAGATTTCTGAAAACCGGTATCGCAAGTATGGAAACCCTGATATGACTGTGAACGATCGTTTGATTTATATACAGCTTTATAGTAAGCGCATTTGAAGAGGTCCTTGCGCCATATATGGATGTTAGTATTCACTACTATGATGTGGTGATAGTGGTGATAGGTTTCATTTACTATGGAAAATATCTTGAGACTAGATCAAAGCTCAAGACGGGGGAGGCCATCGAAAAACTGCTGAACCTGCAAGCAAAGACAGCTCTTGTAGAAAGAGATGGAAAAGAAGTTGAACTATCTATAGACCAAGTAGTGCAGAATGATATCGTTCTTATCAAGCCATGATCAAAAATTCCTGTCGATGGACTGATCATAGAGGGAGCGAGTAGTATAGACGAGTCTATGATCACCGGTGAGTCTATGCCGGTAGAAAAGAAAGAGTGAGAAAAGGTCGTTGGCGGGACGATAAATAAACAAGGATTTCTTAAAATACGTGCTACATCTTTAGGATCTGATAGTATGCTAGCACACATCATTTATATGGTTCAGGAGGCGCAGTGATCGAGAGCACCGATCCAAAAGCTTGCTGATAAGATCTCATCAATTTTTGTGCCGATTGTATTAGTGCTGGCTATAGTATCACTCATCGTACGGATCATAACAGGCAATTTCGTTACCGGTATCGTTGCATTTGTAAGCGTATTAGTGATCGCTTGTCCATGCGCGTTATGACTTGCTACGCCTACGGCTATTATCGTTGGTGTGGGGAAAGGAGCGGAGCAGGGGATATTGATAAAGAACGCAGAAAGTCTGCAGAAAATATATAAAGTGACGACCGTTATTTTTGATAAGACCGGTACTATCACGAAAGGAAAGCCTGAACTGGTCGACTATCTCTGAACAAACAGGGAAGAAGACTTACAGCTATTAGCGAGTCTTGAAAAGCAATCAGAGCATCCGTTGGCAGAAGCTATCGTGGAGAGTGCTGCGAAAGAACATATACAGCTTCAGAAAGTTTCATCATTTTCGATGATCGAATGAAAAGGAGTAGAGGGGATGATCGGTGATACGAAACGATATGCCGGTAATATAAAACTTATGAATGATATATGAGCAAGCTATGATCTCAATGATATTCATGCGTTGACCTCTCAGGGTAAAACTCCTATATTTCTTGCTGCAGACAAAGAGGTAAAAGCGATCTTTGGTGTCGCTGATACGATCAAAGAAAATGCAAAAGAAGCGATCGCAGAGCTTCATCGTCTCTGAATAAAAGCGGTGATGCTCACTGGGGATAACAAGCAAACGGCTCAGTATATTGCTTCACTCGTCTGAATAGATGACGTAAGAGCAGAAGTACTGCCGCATCAAAAAGCTGATGTGATTCGTTCGCTGAAAGCAGAGTGAGCTGTCGTTGCCATGTGTGGTGATGGAGTAAATGATGCGCCTGCCCTGGCTATGGCAGACGTTGGTATCGCTATGGGCACCGGTACCGATGTGGCTATCGAGACGGCTGATATCACTCTTTTGGGAGGAGATATGAGTAAAATCGTCAAAGCGATGAAGCTGTCAAGAAAAACCATGAGAACGATCAAACAAAATCTTTTCCGGGCGTTCATCTATAATATAGTCTGAATACCACTTGCAGCAGGACTCTTTTATCCTGTGTTACTCAATCCTATCTTTGCTGGAGTTGCGATGGCGATGAGTAGTGTGAGCGTGGTAGCAAATAGCTTAAGATTGAAAAATACAAAACTATAAGAAATTTATTCTTCTAAAAATTTACATAATGGATCAGCAATCACATACACTTCATATCAAAGGAATGCACTGTAAGGCATGTGTTTTTTTGATACAAGACACAGTAGGTGAAGTAGAAGGTATAGACGATGTAAAAGTAAGCCTGAGGCGTCAGACGGTGGAGATCGTTCATAGTAATCAGGAGATGACGCCTGAAGAGTTATCAGCTATCATCAATCCATTGCTGCATCTTCATGGCTATACGATCCATACGGAGCCTCAAGCAAGTGCAAAAAATCGAGGCGAATACCTGCTGGCAGTTATCATGGCAGCAGCGCTGATCTATGGATTCGTCGAATTGCAACAGCTTTGATTGCTACAGATGCTGAATGCGGAAAACAGAACCTATGGAACATCATTTCTTATCGGTCTTATCGCATCTGTCTCGAGCTGTCTTGCGGTTGTAGGAGGAGTGGTCCTTGCATTGGGAACGCTCTATTCACAGAGCTCATCATTTCGTCCTCATTCGCTTTTCCATATCGGAAGACTGGTAGGATTTTTTGTGCTCGGAGGCGCACTGTGATTGCTCGGCTCGGCGTTTCAACTCTCACAAACAGTGAGTATCATCCTTAATATGATCATAGCGATAGTACTCTTTATCTTATGATTGAATCTTCTGTGACTGGTAAGATGAAGTGTCGCGTTAGGTGGGGGTCTCTTTAAACGTTTTTCAGCAAAAGGTAATTCATTCCTCTGACCGCTTCTTATCGGTATCGGCACATTCTTTCTTCCGTGCGGATTCACCCAATCCATGCAGGTCTATACGCTTTCAACAGGAAGCTTTTTAGCCGGCGGGTTAACGATGTTAAGCTTCGCTTTAGGTACGTTGCCTATGCTCTTGCTATTGAGCGTCACATGAAAATCCATCCAAAAATCATCTTCATCAAATCTTTTCTTCAAAACTATCGGTATTATCCTCATTGTACTGGCGCTCTATAACTTTACGAGTAGTCTTGTTGCCTTGGGTGTCATCTCTCCATTCTTTATTCTGTAATTTCTTTTCCATGACGAAAACTAATATTATGATAACGATAATCACTCTTCTTCTCGTATGAGGACTCATTACCGGTGTCAAACTTTATCAAAGCAATAATAATAGAGCGGACATATGATCTATCTCAACTGCACCATCGTCAAATGTGGTGGTTCTGGATGGAAAACAGTATATTACTATCACTGCAGCACAGGGATACAGCCCGAGGATGACACAAGCGAAAGCAGGACTCCCCACTGAGATCACGATCCAGGGGAAAAATGCGTATGGGTGCGAAAGTGCGGTAAGGATACCGCAGCTCAGTTACTCTAAAAATCTTGACCCTGCATGATCTGACATCGTGCAACTACCTTCTCAAAAATCGTGAGATGTTATCAACGGTACATGTGCTATGGGTATGTACAGCTTCCAGGTAAGATTTAATTAGTATATATAGTTCTCTTACTTGTCTGTCTGATCCATTAAAAATTTCATGATATCAACTCTCTTATTTGAATCTGTGGCATCGTGCTGCGTGTTGCTCAGGTATCTGTCGATGATGATGTTGAACTCGTCGACGCCGAGTGTGTCGAACGGTCTGAAGAGAGGAATGAGTCCCTGTGACTTCGGAGATTTTCGACCCATGAGACCGAGATCGCAGATCTTCGTGATATATGTTCTCATCTCGCTGTCGAATGTAGTGAAATCAGCGTAGAGAGAGATGTCGCACGCAACATTGTGTGTTATGGTTCTGTGTTCCACATTGAGAGCGTAATTGACGATCATCTTTGCTGCTTCGTATCTCTGGATTTTATCATCGAGCCTTGCTTTCTCGAGGGTCATGGTCGTGAGACCATTTTCGTATGCCCGGTTGTAGATCTGTCCGTTGGTTGGTGAGTTTGTCGTAGTTGGACGTTGTGTTATGATAACAACAGGGTTAGATGGAATAATGTGTGTTGGAGTTATAGTAGAAATAATAGTGCCATGTGAGAAAGATCAGCCACCACCGCCACCAAAGGTAGGAGCCGGGCGACGCACGATCGTTTGACTGTCACTTCGGCTTCATGCAACGCTATTTAAAAATCAGACCGTTGATCCATCGGTGCTGGTGATGTGATTTCATCCCAGTGAAA
>JAGOPC010000003.1 GCA_017992195.1 Patescibacteria group bacterium | reverse complement strand
TACTCGCGGTAGCTTCTGCGGCTGTACTACTCACCGGATGCGGGATTGGATCAAAGAAATCAGCGACTACAGAGCAACCTGTCGTAACTACTACCGGAGCGGTCAAAAGAACTTCGACTCCTGAAGGTTTAGCTATTCCTCAGAAACCGGAGATAAAAAATATTTCTATCAAGAGTTGAGCATATTCGCCTGCTAGTCTCATTGTAAAGGCCTGAACGGTTATTAACCGAACGAATGACGACACCGTGAGTCATACCGTTACTGCAGGAGATGGCTCATTTGGCGGCATCATTGCAAAAGGAAAAAAGTTTTCATACACATTCAATAAACTCGGAACATACGACTATCACTGCAACTTTCATAAAGGGATGACTGGTAGTATCATAGTAACGGAGTAACTTTATCGCTAGTAACAAAGCAAACATGAGCAATCAGAAGATAGACACTGTCGCTGACCTACTGGACTATATCAGACAACACCGACACTGCGACGAAACAAAATATCCGGTGATGGCCAACATGACCAATGAACAAAATCTTATGTTCGTTATCAATCACCTCGTATTACATATGAGTAAGTCTGTCTGAAAAATTGCTGCAGAATGCGAGAACTTCGACCACGGCAACGACTTCTATCGCGTCAATCGCAAGGAACTCGAAACGCTAACCGCTAAGATGGTCATCAATGTCTTGCAACTCGCGTTCAAATTAGGCATGTCTTCCGAGCAACTCATCGCATGAGTGCAAGGAGTTATTGAACATAATCAAGCAATGCATGAGTAAACGATAAAGAATAATAAACCAATAAAAAAAGGAGCTCTACGCTCCTTTTAATTTTCAACAATAAATTCTATAATTTGATTATGCTCTTCCTGCTAACTCATTCCACAATCCCTCCTCTTTCTTAGAAACTTTCTTTGGGATGCTGACGCGGAGTTTCACAAGCATGTTTCCGTTTTTACTGCTAAGACCGTGATGCGCTTTAGCGAATCCTCTGCCAGAGACTTTTAATATATCTGAAACCTGTGTCCCCTTCGGGATCTTCACCGTCAGTTTGCCTTCAGGATGCTCTATAGAAATATCAGCACCCAACACTAAGTCATAGACAGAAACGTCGGCCAACACGATCAGATCGTCTCCCTCGCGTTGCCATATCTGTGAGCCTTTTACCATGATCTTAATGTAGAGGTCTCCTGCAGGCCCGCCATTGCGGCCGGCATGTCCTTTAGCTGTATATTTAATATACTGGCCTGACATGATACCAGCCGGCACCTCGATCTTCATCGACTGTTTTGCCTCATGCGCACGCCTTGTCTGCGCATCATAGTCGGTGATCACCGCAAACTCGATCTCCTTCTCCAGGCCGAAATACGACTGTTCAAACGATATATTCATGATCAGTTCGAGATCGTCACCTTTACGTGGTCTGTTTGAAAATCCTCCACCACCAAAAAACCCTCCGAGAAGATCACCAAAAATATCTCCAATATCTCATCCACCAAACTGGAAGTTCGCACCATCGGTACTGAATCCACCAAAGCCCCCGTTACCGAAGCCGCCGCCGCCAAATCAACCTCAAAATCCGCCCTTTCTCATGGCATCATACTGACCGCGTTTCTGCGAATCACCAACAACGTCGTTGGCTGCGTTGATCTCCTTAAACTTCTCTTCAGCGGTCTTATCTCCCTTATTTCTGTCAGGATGATACTGCATGGCAAGCTTGCGATAGGCCTTTTTTATCTCATCGTCAGTTGCTCATTCGCTGACTCATAATACGCTATAATAATCTTTTTGTGGGTCAAAATCGTACATTCCAAACATTAAAACGATAAAGAGATACAGCGTTTAAACGTTTTATCGTTTCCACGCCTGATCGTTACAATAGCACGTAATGTATATAGATGCTACATCGAAATGCAAGAAAAAAGAGATACTACACACTTACGATTGTATTCCCTAGGCGAAATTTTATAGTGAAAATCTGTGTTTTTTACCTCACTAGAGACAAGTGGAAATGTTAAAGTATCTGAAGCATGACCTTCCCGCTGGTATAGCGGTTTTTTTAGTGGCAGTACCACTCTGTTTAGGCATTGCCATAGCTAGTGGCGCTCCGTTGATGAGTGGACTTATCGCGGGAATCATAGGTTGAATTGTCGTAGGGCTCATAAGCAATTCTCCTTTAAGCGTCTCAGGGCCAGCGGCATGACTGGTCGCGATCGTGGTTACTACCATAGCAGATTTGTGATTTAGCCAATTCCTTTTTGCGCTTATCCTCGCAGGAGTGATTCAGATGCTTCTCGGACTTGTAAAAGCAAGCAAAGTAGCAAAATATGTGCCAACTGCAGTCATTAAAGGAATGCTTGCCGCTATCGGTATGACGCTTATCATCAAACAGTTGCCTGTGATGATGGGATTAGATATGAAAAACTTTCACCGGGAGTTCAGCGCCATCTCATTCAACGCTCTTATCATAGGAGTTGTCGCTCTCATTGTCATGATCATTCGAAACAAGCGATCTCCTAAAAAAATGAAGGTCATCCCATCGTCGATTATCGCCGTGGTAGTAGGAGTCGGCCTCGCACTGATCTATAAAATATATCTCCCTGAATGGACATTACTGATAGATCAGCTTGTGAGTTTGCCGACAAACATCACTAGCTTGCAGAGCGCGTGGGCATCTTTGTCGCATCCTTCATTTCTCGGCCTTAGTAATCCACAAGTCTATATAAGCGCTATCACTATCGCGCTGGTTGCAAGCATCGAATCAATCCTGTGTATCCAAGCTATCGACAAACTAGATCCTCAGGCAAGAAAAACCTCTCTTGATCGCGAGCTCGTCGCACAGTGAGTGGGAAACATAGCAGCATGATTCCTTGGTGGCATTCCTATCACTTCGGTGATCGTCAGAAGTAGCGTCAACCTTAACGCAGGCGCAAAGAGCAAAATTTCAGCGATCTTTCATGGCATACTGATGATAGTAGCAATTCTTTTTGCAGCAAACTATATGAATATGATACCAATGGCCGTACTTGCAGCCGTACTCGTCATCACTGGTTACCAGCTTACAAAACCCAGTAAGTTCATAGAAAAATATAAGCACGGGCGGATAGAATTTATCCCATTTGTTATTACGTTTATAGTGATCCTCATCGAGGATCTTCTTATCGGTGTATCCATAGGTATATGCGTCTACTATGTGATGCTCGCCATGGAAAGGAAATGGTTTCCAAGACAACAGCTTCTAGAAAGAGATGTTGATTAAAAAACTTTTTCATCTCACACTACTTTCCCAGCACTCCTACAATCCCTGTATATCGCAGGGATTTTCTTCTATTTGTCATCTTAACTATTTTGACAATAAGCCGTTTATCGACTATACTAAAAACACATCAAAGAATAGCATAAAAAAATAAATGATAATGTTTACCCACGATCATTTTATTCCATTTTCCCTTTCACGCACGCATGACCAACTCTTCTGATATTATCCAGTATGGACCTGAACAGATCTGATTTGATGGAGCGAAATATATTGAGCTCCAGGCGGCAGCCATTCGCGAAAGAATGAGTAAGTTCGCCGGTAGACTCTACCTCGAAATAGGTGGTAAATTTTTGCATGATCCACATGCTGCAAGAGTGTTACCTGGATTTGATCCGGAAAGTAAGAAGAAGATTTTTGGTTTACTGGCCGCGGATGCAGATATAATCTTTTGTATGAACTACAAGGACATTATCGGTAATCGCCAACTCACTAATGAAGATGTAGACTATGTTAATTCATGTAAGAATATGGTGCAGCGCATCCACGCTGTGCTTGGTATCAAGCCGTCTATTGCGGTAAATATGATCCCGCGCGAGGAAAAGAATAGTTCGGTGATGATAAGATTGATGTCGGCATTTGCAGGTTATGATATTTTTAGAAGATATATGATGGATGGCTATCCAGAGGATACGAATGTTGTGCTCAGTAAGAACGGTTATGGCAAAGATGAGTACATTCCGGTCAGCAAGAAGTTAGTCATCGTCACAGGGGCCGCGTCTAACAGCGGAAAAATGTCGACCTGCCTTGGCCAGATCTTCCATGAGTACACTCATGGCGTCGACAGCGGCTATGCAAAATATGAGACGTTTCCTATCCGGAACCTACCGCTGGAACATCCGATCAACTTAGCCTACGAGGCCGCGACTATCGATATCGGAGACTATAATATGTATGATCCTTTTCATGAAAAGGCCTATGGCATCAAAAGCGTAAATTACAATCGCGACGTCGAGGCGTTCGATATTGTAAAAAAGCTTGCTGACGGATTCCTTCCGGCAAAGAATTTCACCAGAAGTTACCAGTCACCAACAGATATGGGAATCAATATGGCCGGTAGCGCTATTATAAGCGATACTAATTGCTGCACAGCCTCTCTTGAAGAGATCCTCAGAAGAAAAGATCGATACGCTGAGATCGTTGCAAGAGGAGAAGGCGACGCGAAGTGGCTGAAAAAAGCAGATGAGCTGTATAAGAAAGCGGCAGAGTATAAAGTAGAATAAGAAAAAAGCCTCCGGACATGCCGGGGGCTTTTGTACTATTGGAATGACTCACCTTACAGATACGCCACATCACCCATAGGGTTAATAAGCGCTCTTTTTTCCTGAAGCTCTTTCGCCATATGTACCTGCATAATGTCTATACAATGATACATGTGTAACTTATGCTTTTTCTTTTCATACGATTCAAAGATATTGGGAACAGGCGCAGGGATATTGCCTTCTATAGCCCGTATACAAATGCAATGAGTTACATATTGACTCAATGTAAGGAAGAAAGTAAAAGCAAGCTGACTAGAAGAAAGATTTACACTACGAAATTGAGCACCAGCATCATCAACAAGCTCATCACTTTGTGTATCCAAAACCTGATCAAGATCGGTGATATGCTTTTTAGCAAGCACATGGTCACTTATTAAGTAATGTAATGTTTGGATATTTATGGCTTTCTGTTTCATCTTATTTTGTTTTTAGCTGTTCAAGTCGAATCCAAAGTTCGTCTATTTTCGAATCCATGTGTTTTACGGTAAATACCTTAGGGGTAACAATTTTGCAGTATTCAGAAAGATTATCAGCATATTTAGCAGTAATCCAGCCAATAATGATGATAAGATCTTCCAGGGTTGGCTCATATTGCTTTGCAATACACTTTTCCCGAAACTGAGTAAAAATCAATGTTAAGTCATTAATACTAACACCGTTATTCAATTGGGTAAGATTGAGGTATGCTTCCATAACTCGCGCAAAAACAAGAGGCGCCGTATCCGCTGCAAACTGTTTTTCAGGAGCACAATCATCCTTTGTGGTAATAATCTCAAGGAGATTTACTTGCAAGGTGCCTGTGACGATAACGCTCCGCAGGATCTCTATTAGCTTTAAAAGATCGATAATATAGTAGTTCATTTTATTTGTTTTTTAGTGTTTCGTCATTGTACAGATTTTCCAAAGAATTTCAAACAGATATGTCAAGCATGTTCTTGAAGAATAATCTCATAATTGTGTTGAAAACTCTTTCGGTATTCGTATGGTCTTAGCTATCCCTTTTATCTTTTGTCGGATGCTCTGATGTTGGTGGATATGATCAAGGATTACGATACAGAACAGAAACAATTTCTCAAAGAGCTCCGGACAAAGATCGTCGCGCATCTCGGACAGAACTACGATGCAAAAAAGATTTTCACATTTCTCAGCAAAAGCGGAATTATCTCTGTCGACGAAAAAACACAACACATCTACATCGGCACTGCGAACGAATTCTCACTTTCACAGATCAAAAAGTTCCTCACAAAGGGCCTAAACCAAGCCATCGAAGACGTTTATAGCCCACAGTTTTCTCTCAAGCTTGTCTGCTACGCACCGTTTCAAACGATGAAACACGATCTTCTTATCGACCTCAAAAAGGTTCTTAACATTTCTGACAAACCTGAAAAAGAGATCAAAATCGATCATAAAACAAAGAAGACTTTCACGGATCAGTTCGGGATCATGTTCGACGAGAAATTCACATTCGACAATTTCGTCGCAGGCTCAAGCAGCAAGCTCGCATTTAATGCGGCGATGCAGACCTCTGAAAAGCCAGGTCTCGTCTACAATCCCCTGTTTATTTACGGACAGGTCGGTCTTGGAAAGACACACTTGATGCAAGCTATCGGTAACGAGATCATGAGACTCTACCCCGACAAAGTCGTGGTCTACCTTCCTGCGACAAAGCTCATAGACGAGATCGTCGACGCAACCAGAAAAAACAAGATGCACGATCTGATGCAAAGACTCGATAATATCGACGTGCTTATGGTCGACGATATCCAATTCATCGCGGAAAAAGAAAAGACACAGGAAGTATTTCACAATATCTTCAACGACTTTCAATCAAAGAAAAAACAAATCATTCTCACATCGGATCGCGCACCAAGAGAACTAACATTACTGGAAGAAAGACTCAGAACCCGCTTCGCATACGGACTTGTATGCGACATCAAAGCGCCTGACTACGAGACAAGAGTAGCTATTCTCCAGTCAAAACTTGCAACTCGCGGAGAGAAGATCGACAATGAGTCTCTCGGGCTGATCGCGAAACATATTAAAACGAATGTGAGAGAGCTCGAGGGAGTGCTTAATATCCTGATGACGAGAAGAGCTCTTGTCGACAAGGAACTTGATAGAGACGACATTCTCGACTCCCTCAGCACACTTGGTTACAAGGTCAAGGAAGAAGACAATGAGCAACCGATGGCCGTCAGCAACAGAAGTACCGGCGCATACGGAAAGATCGTCGAAAAGGCAGCCAACTATTATAATATCAGCGTTAACGACGTCAGAGGCGACAGCAGAAAGAAAGAGATCTCTCAGTGCAGACAGATGCTCATGTTCATAGCAAAAAAGTATTTCGATCGAACGTTAGAGAAGATCGGCGACTACTTTGGTGGTCGCAATCATGCAACCGTGATCTACGCTATTGAAAATTTTGAAAAGTTAATGAGACACGATAAACAGCTTGAACAGGATCTTTTTGTTATGGTAGATGGGCTATAGAATATCCTTATTTATCTAGAATAATAAAGTAGATGGCTGACGAAAAAAAGTTGGAATCTGAGAAAATTGAACCTTACTATCCCAAAGGAGGTAAAAATTTTGCAGTCACTCTTCTAAAAGCACTCGACGTACAACCTATCGCTGCACAAAATGAAAGTTTTCTCAGAACCTATGATCAATATATGAGAGAGCTTACAGAAATTATCACATTGAATACACGGGAAAACTTAGACGACAAGAGTATATTGCATAAGTTAGATAACTGCAGAAGTGCGGCAATTGGACTCAAAACGCTGCTCCATGATATAAATGCAGAGTTATATATAACCCTCTCTTTTTCCGCAAATGATCCCGAGGAGTTAGAAGGCATTACTCGTAGGCACGACGAAGCAATTGAACTTTGGGAAACACAGCGGCATGATTTTCTTCTCAAGTATAAAAGTCAGATACCTGAAAAGGTGAAAGCAGAGTATAAATTACACTAGCTCCCGCATAAAGATCGCAGCACTCTGGCCGATATTGAGCGACTCCTTGGTTCCCTTCATAGGGATAGCAACGATCTGATCGACCGTTCACAATGTGTCCGCCTCGACACCAACAACCTCATTGCCAAAGACAACGGCGAGAGGTTTTTTGTTTTGAGATCTTTTAGAAAACTCGCCTAATGGTATAGCATTATCAGCGACTTCAGCAGCAACGATCTCATATCATTCAGTGCGTAATGTAGCAATAGCCTCCTGGGTTGTAGAAAAAGCTCTTCGCTTAACCGTCTCCTCTGCACCAAGGGACGTTTTCTTCACCCTCGGATTGCTCTCAGGCGTAGCTGTATAACCCGTAAATACGACATCCCGTCAAAGTGCATCGGCAGTACGTAGAACATTTCCGACATTATAGACGCTGCGGATGTTTTCAAGAACGACGGTATGTTTGATTCACATGAAAATGCTCGACTATAAAGAAATTTGCTTTGTATCAACAGTAATCTCTTTCCCTCTCTGCAAGATCCACATTCGTTTCTTCTCACGAGTAAGATGATCTAGCGTTCCGGTGTAGTGGATCGCCACTGAGTATTTCGTATTAGTCGCAGGCTTAATAAGCGACGCGAACCGCTTCTCAACGCTTGCTAATCTATGAAATCTTTGTTTCTTGTTATTGAGAAACTTACCGAGAATAGTCTCATATGCAAAGAATCCATAGCTCGTCGGTATGATCGTATCGACCATAGCATCCTTGAAATAGCGCCGATCAGCCTTCATCGAGTGATGCACGATCTGGCTTTTGAAGCCCAGCTTCGTCAGATAAAACTTCCGCATCGAAATCTCATGCCATCGGAATGAGAACTGTCGCACATGACCTGGCTTTTTCACCGCGAGCTCTGCGACTCTTGCGAGCTGGGTCTCATTTGGCTGATAGGTCTGAACATGAGCCTCAAATAAGCTCTTATTTTCCAGATCGACATACTCCCCTGCAAAACCGATTTTCCCGACCGGCGATGCTGGCAAACACTCATTCGACACATAAGCCATTCGCAGTGGCAATATATGAGCCGCATATTTTTTGCCTTGGTGCAAAGCCACTTCTACAACGGGTGGAACGATAATTTTATCCACACCTTTCTCTAACAATATATCAATTGCCTTTCTTGCACGCTCGAGAACAAACTCCAACGGTTTATCACTCCATGGCCATCCAAGATCATCATACACGATCTCATACTGAAAATCATATTTCGAAAGAAAACGAAACAACACCAACATATCAACTCATGAACTTATCACTCCTATTTTCATTACTCTTTTTTCTTAGCCGTTTTTTCGCTTTCAGAAAGCACACTAATCACCACTGAGATAGGCACCGCGAATAAAATTCCAATAAATCCAAATACTAAACCTCAAAGCAACATACAGAGGAACACGACCAGCGGACTGACACCGAGCGTCCTGTTCATCACGATAGGAGTGAGGATATTATTTTCTGTCCATTGCGTCACAGCGTAGACACAGAGAATTGCAATAATTCCTGGCCATCCAAGCGACACCGCCACTACGAGGAATGCTGGTATAGATCCGAGGATCGGTCAGATATACGGCAGAATGTTTGTCATACCTGCGATCAGTGCAAGCGATCCGGTATTTGGCACACGGATACCAAACAGAGCAACGACATTGAGCAGAACAAAAATCATCAGCGCGATATATACACAAACGATCAGCTGTCCTTTCAACCGATATCAAAGCTTCGCATAGAGACGCTGAAGTTTCACAAATGTGGCAGTGCTTCTTGTCCCTGACAAGCGGGCGATAAAGTTAATCACGCCATCTTTCTCGATGGTGAAGAATACAGAAAGAGACAATACGAGCGCGATCTGTGCTATAGTCGAGAAGACAGCACCCACGATCTTCACGGCAAATGAGCCGATATCTGACGCATAACTTGTCCCCTGAGAGACGATATTTGAAATATTTTGTTGTAAACTAGATTGCAACTGAGCCATCGTAGCAGGATCTCTCATGCTTTCCATGAGATAGTTCTTAACGCTTCCCGGAAGCCATCATGCATCCGTGATCAAAGCGGTTACACCTTGGGTATCGATAACGTTTTTCACCACACCGATCTGATCAGTAGCAAGCCTGATGATGTCCGCTATCTGATGGAAAAGGAACGGCAGAACAAACAGTAAGAGACCACTAATGACAATCACCATGATGAAATATGCGAGGAAGATAGCCATTCCTCTATTCATGCGCTTTGCAAAGAATGAGATCGGCGCGTCCATCACCATAGAAAAGATCAGTGCTGCAGCGATCAGATAGATCAGACTTAAGCCCTGGTACGCCAAATAAGAAACATAGACGATCAATGCTCCCACGATCCAAAATTTGAAGATACTTCTCGTATCCCAATGACGCTTCGAAGCGTGCTCTTCCGCATGAGCAAGTGCTGCATCTTTCTTTTCAAGCTCGCTATATAAACGATCGATCTCTTCTAACTCTTTTTTCTTAGCGACTTTCAAGCGATGGGTTTTCTTCTGGATGGCTGTACTGACGTTTTTGAAAAATCCGAAAAGCGACATACAAGATCAGGAAATGATATAAAGTGCTCGTGAAACTGAGCGATTATTTGGTTCTTTATAGTATTTTTGTCAGTATTTGCAAGCAGCTTTGCCAGTTCTTCCGGCATCGCCTTATGGAAGTAGACAAAGATCTTATAAAAATTTTCATTCAATGTTTTTTCTACCGGAAGGTCCTTTTCCAATTGCTGATAAAAGAGTCTTTTTATCATATTTCTTTTCACCGACGACTTTGCGATCTTTGTAGTCACCTGTAAACTTCGCTGATTATATGCTCTATCAGGATATTGCGGATAAACAAGAAAAACCATTCACTTGCCGTAGATGGTCTGTTTCTTACGCAACAAAAAGCGTACATCCTTACCTGTCAGTTTCAATTTTTTTGCCAACATCTTACTCTACGTCATGGAGCGCGAAGCTAAAAAGGACATTCTCTGCCGAGATATTATAGTCAAGTTTTTTTCTTGTCTGTATCAGCTCATTAATCATCTTATAGTTTCCCTCACGTTCATAGTGATACAAAAGCGTGTCGAGAAAAACTTCAATATAGCCTTTCTTTTGCATTTCAACCAACAAACGGAATACGCTCGACAAGCGCGCTCCCTGCTTGTGCAACGCCACAAAGCGCATGATGCTATCCTGCAGATCACCGATCATCTCCTTATCTCTTCCCATCAGCGTCAGCACAAATCATGGTCTTCACGCAGCCAGATCAACCAACGCATGGAGCTTCGCATCTACCAGGTCAGGATAAGTCTCCTGCAGCAGACGTTTCACCTCTCCGTCGCCAACATAGTTAAACGCGATCAGCAACGCGCGCGACAAAATAGTATCCATGATCTCACTCTTATTTCTCGTTGTCGCAATGATTTGTGTCTTCGCAAAGGGCTCTTCAAAATATTTCAGAAATGAGTTCGCA
The DNA here is from genome assembly GCA_017992195.1 of Patescibacteria group bacterium. Classification (GTDB taxonomy): domain Bacteria; phylum Patescibacteriota; class Gracilibacteria; order Absconditabacterales; family Absconditicoccaceae; genus JAGOPC01. The sequence continues at coordinate 68,044 of JAGOPC010000003.1, read as the reverse complement.
GCACTCACTGTCATGCGTTCAATATTTTCCAGTATGAGGACCTTATACTCTCCGGCAGATGTCTTTGACATCCATTCACGAATCTCTCTCGCGCCGACATCTTCATAAATCTGACCGTCATACTCTATATTTTCACCAGCTTCCACTTTCAATGCGTGCTTCTTCCCTATGATTTGGGACATATCTCTCACCAGTAAAATATCTCTATAACCAAAAGGTCCGACGAGCTCCTGAGCCAATGCCTGCGCAAACGAACTCTTTCCAATATGATCCGGCCCATGAAAAATAATAAAAGGAGCAGACACTACTCCTGCCGCCTTCACCGTTTGAATATATCCGTGCATCGTCTCCTGCACGCTGTTGTTACCTAAGATCATACCTTGATTATAGAAAAATCTTCATCAAAAAAAAGCTCATTATCTTTTACTTATTGCTCTCTTTACCTCTTTATTTCTTCCACGCTTCCTCTTATCATCACACGCATCGCCAAAAAAGGCATAACCAATATGCGTCGAAGCGTAGGTTTCGCCCGGAAATACGCCGGATAGTCCTTAGCAATAAATTGAAGAAATTGTCCGAATCTATTTGATTCTTTTGCCGAAGTGAATGGATAGACGAAAAAATCTTTGAAGAATGTGAGCATTATGAAAGGTTTTTAAGCATATAGGTTCACTCTTTGTGATAACCAATCTTCTTATAGTACTCTTTGACTCATATTCAAGAAATAACCGACACTTTCTTATAGCCGTAATGTGTGGCGATCTTTTCAGCCGTCTCCATCAGCCTTGAACCGAAGCCCTTATGCTGTGTCTTCGTCTCATCGGTTGAGTTAATCTTAGCTACCTGGCCGTAGACGTGAAGCTCTCTGATGAGCGCCGTTCCGATTCATAATCCGTCCCGATTCATAATGTGCTCCTCTTTTGGCAGCAGTAATCTTGTGAATCCGTACAGATATCCAAGCTCATCTTCATAGGAGATGAAATACTCTGTACCAACAGATGAGTCGTACTTTCTGATGACGAGATTTACTGTCTCGTCTTCCGGTCTGTTCTTTCTGTTACGGATTTCACGAGCTCTGGTGTCGAGGGATACAAAGTTTCTCTCATGACCAATAAGAGGCTCTGTTCAGACGATGATCGTCTCCATGCCATGGATATCGGCTCTCTTCGTATCATTTGCGAGCCACTGGTCTAATGATAAGTAGACCTGTTCGTTCTCATAGAGTCTTCCGTAGAGCTCTTTTCTCATCGCTTCGCTCTTTGCAAGATCGCTCAGTAAGTCTATCTCTGTCAGCTGTCTCAGATTTGTCACGCTGCTTCCTGCGGCGATCTCCGTTGATGGGATATCACGGATCAGACGTTTGATCCTCGTATATGGCGGAATGATCTCAAGTTGCACCTTGCGAATGATATCGACGATATCCTCTGTTTTCAGTGGCTCATACTCTCCTTTGCGATAGAGCTCGTAAAGCTCCGTATTTGGAATAACCGACGTCGGATAGAACTTTATTTCGTCCGGCTTAATATATGGATCTGCATAGGCAAGTTTGAATGACTCAATATCTTTTTCGACCGTAGAACCATACAGTCCCGGCATGAAGTGGACAGAAAATTTGAAACCATACTGACGCATCTTATGCATCGCCTCTCTTGCTTGCTGGACAGAATGTCAGCGTTTATTAGCATCGAGCACATCGTCAAACATAGACTGTAAGCCCATCTCCAGACGCGTCACTCATCGACTACGTCGCATCTGACAGTTCTCATCAGTCATGTATTCAGGTCTCGTCTCGATCGTTAATCCGATCACACGATGCTCAGCAGTCTCATTGATCTCCATCGACTCTTCGATCGTCGCAGGATAAGATATTTCTAATGCAGCAAGATCATAGCTTCCACCACGCACGTTGAACTGCTCGTACTTTTCTAGAAACTGATCAAACGTATTACATGCATCATATAAACCCTTTAAGAAATCTCTCTTATAATCATTCGGATAAACATCCCACGTACCGCCTAATACAATCATTTCGATCTTATCGGTTGCATGACCGGTCAGATGCAATGAGAGCAATCTGTTATATGCTTGTTTGTATGGATCGAACTGATTGAGCAATGCACGCATAGCGCCAGGTTCTGTGTTGATATAACTCTTTGGCATCGTTGCATCGTTCGGGCAGAAAATACACTTGCCCGGACACCGGAATGGCTTTGTCAAAACCTGGATAGGTACTATTCACGAATCGGAGCGAATCCCTCTTTTCTTCAAAAGCGTCTCCAGATGCTTACTCTGAGAGTAGACACCACTCGACACAAGTTGACGATAATACTTCAACAGATCTACATTACTCGGTATATCAGCAATATTATGCTTCTTCGAAAAATCTCTCTTAGCGCGCTTCACCGCATTAAGAGTATCAGATCCTCATATAAGATCTATTTGTTCTAGAAGTTCTTTAAGATCTTTCATTGTCCGATAAGTATAATGAACTCCTTGGATAATTCTAGCTTTCTAAACGCCTATCTAATCGTCTGCACTACTGTCCCGGGATAGTAGTAGGCAATTATCGCCTCTGCGCTTTCACCTTTTTCTGCTTTTTTGTTGGCGCCCTCACCGCTCAAGCCTACACCATGTCATTCAAAATTGGTACACGCAGAAGCGGTTTCATCGAGGATAGATTGTAGATACGGAGTATCGTTCCAACCCCGTTTTTCACGAGCAGACCGAGTAAATCCAGGAGAACAGTGGAAATAAGGCAATATAGGAAGAATACCATTATAGACGACATACTTGTCTTTAGTCGCTTCAAGTGCAACGGGTCGGTTCTTTGATCTCTGCTCTCGCGTGACACCTACATATTTTTGGAAGAAACGAGGATCATCGATCGAGTTATAGACAACTCACTTCGGGATAGAAGGGTGTGAACTACTTCCTCCTGCATAGTAAAGCGCGTAGGCTTTCGTCAGCAATGCGAGCACTTTCGTCTTCTCTATCGGCTGACTATCAGAAGCCTCAGCAATACCTGCTAAATATTGCTCGAGTGGCAGCGTATTCACCAGAGCGTATTGGGTCACATAGTTGCCATCAATCTTCTTGATCTGCTGCGTCAGAATGTCGAGTTTTCCTCTGTAGACGCCATACTGTTTTTGCGTTAACGCATCAGTGATAGTAAAAGTTGAACCTGAGCTTGCGATCAATGTCAGCATAGATTCATTCCAGACCAAACCATTTTTCTGAACCTTTAACAACCCGTCTGAAAAGCTGACTGTCACACGAGAGAACGGCGCATTAGAAAGAGAACATCCTCCATTACAGGCGATCGTCCGCGATGACGATTGCATAGAAGCATTATACAGTAGCACACTCATGTTTTTCTTCATGAGCATCGGCGCATCAGAACTACTTGTCGGCAATGCTATCTTGATAGTGTTACCCGGGATAGTGATGGAAAATTTCCTTTTGAGATCCTCAAGTACAGGATTATTACCAACAGGCAGAGAAGGTAAACCTTGCGTTGTACCAATAGTCGATGGAGAACTGAGGGCGGCAGGCTTAGTCGAAGTTGTCGATCCTTGACTTCTCGCTGCTCCATCCCATGAAACCTCCATCGCATAGGTAATCTGCTTACCACGAGAGGTTACTTTAATTCGCACGGTTCATGGCACGACAACGCTGTTCTTTTTTCTAATTCACATAATAAGCTCTCCTGAACGGTACACACACCCCGCCAGAGCGACCTCTCACTTGATGATCTCGCATCTCGGTAGCGCCGTAGTTATATCACTAGTACGCACGCGGATTGCATAACTATCCTTCACCGTATTGTAGACCGTCGGTAGCGTGATAATGTTATTTGGTTTTGTTACAGGCAAAGAGGGAGAACTTGAAGACATGTTGCTCGTTGACTGGTTCGAGGAATTTTTTGAAGGAGTTGAGGCATTCGCTGTCGCTATATATGAACCCGACTTCAGATTCATGTCGACACGATCACGGATCGCAGGCAAGAGTTTATAGAGATTTTCACCCGGACAGGCCGTAGCACCGACATCTCTATGACCAACCACTGTATAGTTTTGAAATGTTGAGACATAGGGATAGACAGCAGTTTTTTTGTGCCAATCAGCCTTACTTTCCGGATCAATATTATACTTTGCCGCTAACGCTGTAATGAGATTTGTAAGTGCCTTTATCTGCGCATCAGTCGGCTTATCATTATTAAAATTTCAAATTAATGCTATACCGATACTTGGCTGATTATTCCGGGTTGCGTGTGCACCCACAACTCATTCACCACCACTTCTTCCTTCGTAAATAATGCCACCGGGAGAGATAATGAAATTGTAGCCGACATCTCACCGACCATTACCGAATGCGTGGAGCTTATAGATCGACTGCAGCAGTCACTCCACCTTATTTTCCGTCAGAAATTTATCCATATCATTTACTGTGTGATGGACGATAATTTTTGTCTTCTGATGCTGATACTCGTGTTTCCACCGAAGTGCCTTACCGTCTTCAGTAGCAACGGTCGTGTCAAGCAAAATATCACTCGGAAAATTCTTCAACGCATAGTCGCGTGCTATGCTACTTTTCTCAGATTCGGCTTCCTGTTGCTCCTTTTGAGCTGCAGTTATATATTTTCTCGCCTCTTCCCAGCTCTCCTGCAGCTTCGCATATTCGTAATGATCCGCATATTTCATCGTCTCATCAGCTCACCGCTGAGCACGCGTCACGATCGGCACACCCGGAAGATTTCGTCAGTCGGCATGCGCAAAACCAAGGCCGCATGCCATCAGCACAATAGAGCCTATCAAGGCTATCTTAGAAGTTCTCATATCTCTAGAATTCAGGAAGGAATAAAATTCCGGCTTTCCTTTTTCTATACTAATAAAATATTAACTCATTGCAAATCAGTCATCATTGACATTGAACATGAGCACAAAATAAATATACACGAATTAACCACTTATCTCTTTAGTCATTTGTCGCTCGCGAAATGTTCAACCACATCCACTGACATAGTCATTATTCGCTCTTACAGGCGATCGGCAATCTGAAGGCAATTGCCAAAAAGATCAAATCACTTGGTCAGGAAACTATGCCGATCTGCGACTACAATGGTATGTACGGCAGCATACAGCAGTACGAAATAGCAAAGAAAGAAGGCTTGAAACCTTTGATTGGCGTCGATCTCTGCACCCACGTCGTCAAGGATGGCAAAACAGACAGGGGGTTTTATATGACCCTTCTCGCGAAGAACTACGATTGATACCGTGCCTTATTGGAGATAGTTTCAGAAGCTCATACGCTCTCGACCACGACGATCGCCTCGCTCCCATTGGAAAAGATCAAAGACAGATCGGAGAACCTCATCGGCATAGTGGGAGGCGACTGCAGCTACCTTTCGCGACTCATCCAACAGGGCGAAAACCCTAAAAAAGTCGAAGAACTCATGTGAATGTATGCGACCTACTTCCCCACCGGCCAATTTTTCTTTGAGATCACCGCACAATCCCACATTGAACTTCCCCTCATCAAAAAAATCGACAGCTGTATTCTCTCTCTTTCTCAAACATTATCCATCCCATGTCTTGTCGACAACAACTTTCACTATATAGCGCCGGATGACAAAGACGCCTTTGATATTGCGACCTGTATCAAAGACGGCAAGCAATACTACGAGCATGGCAGAAAGAAGAAAGAAGGCGCGTGGCATATTATGAGTGAGGAAGAGGTCATGAAAACACTTGAAAAGAATGGCTACGAGGGGAAAATGATCGATGAATGGATAAGCAACAATCAGCAACTGATTGATATGATCGACGTTCAGATCCCATTACATCAGCTTCTCTTCCCAGCCTACGAAAGCCCTGAAGAGATCACCCAGCTCTATGAGACCTTCCAGCAGATAAAATAATGTACCTTTTGTTGAAATTGTAGTATATCTTGAGTATCAATAGAGCATGAGTTTACAGTATGATGTGTTTTAGATTTGTAAGAATGGCTCAAAATGTACACAAATAAAGAACTCGAAAGAAATGGTTTTCATCCGTTGCAACCAGGTACCGACGAGGTAGAACAAATGTATGCAGACGAAGAGGACAACAGCGAGGAAAATGAGGACAATAAAAGCCGGGCATAGTCTACTTTTGCGGCTCCGGACAATTCCCTTGACTTAAAGGAGAGTTTTTGTACCCTTTCCCTGTTACTACTGGGTAGTAGCTTTTTTATCCCCTTACCCCCGTCTACCATGAATAATACAGAAGAGGTAGTAGTTGACGAGAATGCAGAGGTTTCTGCAACTGAAGTTAACGCTGAAGAAACTACAGGTACTGACGCGACTGACGCTGACGTTGCCGCTGAAGAAACTACTGAAGAAGCTGGTGAGTAATCATCCGCTTACGAATAGATAAAAAACACGCTCTTCCGAGCGTGTTTTTTGTATATAATTAATTAATGTATGATATGGATAGTAGCTTAGACCTGCCCGATCAGCCACTTGACGATCTCCTGCACATGCTCTTTGTCCAACTGGATAGGACACTCTGAAAGTTTCTTTCTGACGGTATTAGCATTCCGACCCATGTTTTTCATGGTAGCGACGATGCTTTTGAAGAGCTTATCATCAATATCAAGTTTTTTGATGTCAGACGTACGAAGCGTCGCCTTAAGCTCAACAAGGAGTCTCTTGGCAGTTTTCGGTCCGACACCAGGAATCTTCTGTACAGCCTTCACATCAAAGGTATCAATTGCATTCTGAAGCTCTTTTTTGTCGATCGCGGCAATAGCAAATGCCGTCTTTGGTCCGATCCCAGAGATCTTCATCATCTGCTCGAAGACCTGCTTCTGCTCGATCGTATCAAATGCAAAGTAGTGGATGGTCTTATTATTTTCATCCATATACGGAAAAAGGAACCAGGTTCCTTTTCCTTTTTCGTTTTTCCCCGCCATTGAGGCAGGGGTCCCATTATATTGAACGTCTATACCAAAAAGCTCATTGGTAAGGAAGTTTCTGCCTCCGTGTACCTCTAACTGCCCTTTGAATATATGAAACATCGAATAGTGGGAAAGTTAAATATGGTTTTAGATATCGAGATCTTTTACATTCTTCGCATGTGTGAGGATGAAATGCTTTCTACTCATCACATCTTCGCCCATAAGAATTCTGAATAATTTATCAGCCTCCTCTGCATCGTCTACAGTAACCTGAAGCATTTTTCTCTTAGCAGGATCCATTGTCGTATCCCAGAGCTGTTCTGCATTCATTTCTCCAAGACCCTTATAACGTTGGATCTCATATTTTTCTTCTGTCTTGAAACCCGCCTTCTTCAGCGCATGTGTAAGCTCACCACCTTCAACATCCATCGGATAAATATACTCCTCTTTCTTTCCTTGCTTTATCTTATAGAGAGGAGACACAGCGATGAACAGGTGACCATTCTCGATGAGCGGTCTCATATATCTGAAGAAGAATGTTAAGAGCAATGTTCTAATATGCGCACCGTCAACGTCGGCATCCGTCATGATCACGATCTTATCGTAACGTAATTTTTCCTCATCGTACATATCCTTAAGTCCAGCTCCGATAGCAGTGATAAGCGCCTTCACTTCATCGTTTGCCATGATACGCTGTACCATCGCCTGCTCAGTATTGAGGATCTTACCTTTGAGTGGAAGGATCGCCTGGAATTCACTATCACGACCTTGTTTCGCTGTACCACCCGCTGAATCTCCCTCGACAATATACATCTCCGTACCGTTCTTTCCACGTCTTGAACAGTCAGAAAGTTTACCTGGGAGAACTCCTCCGGCAAGTACATTTTTTCTCAGAACCGTTTCACGCGCGAACTTAGCAGCAAGTCTTGCTCTCGCTGAAAGAGTAATTCTTTCAAGGATCGAATTGAACTCCTCTTCGTTCTCTGCAAAATTTTTCTTGAGGTAGGCGGTCACGATATCTTCAACTTCTTTTCTTACATAACTGTTACCAAGTCTACCCTTTGTCTGTCCTTCAAACTGAGGCTCAGGGATCTTCACTGTCACGATCGCATAGAGACCTTCGATAATATCAGAAGGCTGGAACTCACCGATCTTACCGTCGATCTTTCCTTTCGCTTTTGCAATCTCATTGATCACACTGACGAGCGCATTCTTGAAACCAACAACGTGCGTACCAGCGTCTGTCGTATTAATATTGTTAACGAACGATAAGACATTATCGTTGCTTGAGTTCACATACTGGAATGAGATCTCTACGAGAGCGTCATTTCCTTCTTTGTTGATGTAGTGAAGTGCTGAAAGTGGCTTTTGATCATCAACAAGATTTCTCAGCCATGTCTTGATACCGCCTTCATAGTAGAATCTTTCTGCTCTACCAGTTGCTTCTTCAGTAATAGTGAATGTCACACCTGGCGTAAGATACGCTGCGTATTTCATTCTCGTTGCGAGGGTTTCATAGACGTATTTTGTTGTCTCGAAAATCGTATCATCAGCAAGAAACTCGATAGTTGTTCCACGAACGTCTGTCTTACCAACGACTGCAAGTGGTCCCGTTGCAACACCGCGTTTGAAGGTGATAACATGTTCTTGCCCGTCTTTATAGACTGTTGCCTTGAGATCTTTTGAAAGCGCGTTCACTACTGAAGCACCCACACCGTGAAGACCTCCCGAAACTTTATATGCACCTTTTTCAAACTTACCTCCGGCATGCAATACTGTAAGAATAGTTTCAACACCTGACTTCCCTGTCTTTCCTACAATACCGACTGGGATACCACGTCCGTCATCTTTTACGACGACCCATCCATTTTTTTTGAGGACAAGAGAAATATTTTTACAGTGTCCACCGAGAGCCTCGTCAACACCATTATCAACAATTTCATATACTAAGTGATGCAATCCTCTGATATCCGTTGAACCGATATACATACCAGGTCTCTGTCTCACCGGCTCCAAACCTTCGAGAACCTTAATCTGGGATGCGTCATACTCCTGCGGTTTTTTGTCTGCCATATGTCGTATTCTATTTCAAAAATAAAGTCGTTTATGCCCCACTATAGGAAACGGAGATGTGATTTCAAGATGATGACACTAGCCATTCTCCGGAACCACAATACTTAATTGACTTCTCATCTGGAATAAGTATAAAATCCTTTATTGATTGCCTTATATTATTCCCTCCTTTCTTATGAACAATAAACCCTCAGCCGCTGAAATTCACGTATGACTCGTACTGCCCTATCAGACGTGTACGATGATTGGCCCAAGATATGAATACGGCAAGTATACCGGAGGAAGCATTGATAATAGCAAAGTGCCTCGACAGCCAGGCAATTTAGATATCCTCGAAAAAACAATCTCTAAAGTGATGGTGAATAATTATCAGCAACAACTTCAAGGCGCATTAACAGATATATCGCCTATCGTCTACGCTGACTGTTCTATCAAAGGAGAGAAAGAAATCATGTTCTTCCTTATGGAGCAACTTCTAGGAAGACAGAAACCTGAGAACGCTGATGAGATAGTGAGGAAAGTTATTGCGCAATCAAGCATGCTTGATGACGACCAGAAAGCTCAACTTAAAACGATATCAGGAGATATACTACCTCATTATTATGCGATGTTTGATCAGTTACTTCAAAAGTATGAGAATGATGATCAAAAAAAGACTGTTAAGAAATTTGAAATAGATGTCGCTGTACGCGTCATGGGAAAGATACTCAAAGAGAGCTGAAAAAGAGCATATGTATATATAGATCACATTGAAACACTTCCTACTAATGAACAACAGCAGATTAACCTTCTTCTCTATTCAAGATGAGGGATTTCTTCAGACGGATCTCTGTATCTTAAAATAAACAATGGATTGAGCACACGAGCAACACGATCAGCGACTAACGGACAGAGAGTACAATCTACTCATGACTACAGCGAGATAGATATTAAAGAAAGTGAACTACAAACGAAATAACCAACCTCTCTCATAACAAATCTCTCTTTTCGGGAGATTTTTTTATTTATCCATAGACTTCCATTATCATTTTTTTATAAAGGGGCCAAACCAAAACAAAGTCCGTCAATAAATCCTAGTTAAGTCCGTCATAATTTTTGTTTAATGTAATTTGGAAACGTTGAATGGATATTTTTGAGTTTGAGCTGCGCTATTTGTCGTATACAGGAATGAAGAGAAGACTCGATCTGGATAGATGGTCCGACGAGGATATTTTGAGGATGGTGCAGATTACGGATCAGGGGCAATTGACGAAAAAGTTGACGGAGACGACGCCTGCAGAGTTGAAGGAGATCACGACATTAACATATACAGATACCAAGAAGAAATTGATTGAAAATAACAAGAATGTGATGCACGGTGAGATCTCTGTGGCTGACTATATTGAGCGTCTGGAGTACGAGTTGAAGGTGGTGAAAGAGATGGGTTATAATACCTACTTCCTGATCGTACAGGATTTCATCAACCGGTCGAAAGCGAACAATATCGCGGTGGGGCCAGGACGTGGTTCGGTTGCTGGTTCGCTGATGGCGTATTTTGTGCGCATTACGGATGTGGATCCGTTTCCATACGGCCTGCTATTTGAAAGATTCTTGAATCCTGCCCGTGTATCGATGCCCGATATCGACGTCGACTTTGAAGATGTACAGAGAGATAAAGTAGTTGAATATGTATCGCTGAAATATGGAAAAGATAAAGTTGCCCACGTAGGGACTTATATGACCATGGCTGCGCGTGCTGCATTCAAGGACGTTGCGAGAACCATGGGTATACCGTTCGACAGGTCGAACTTTATCGCTTCGCTCATCAACGAAAAAAGTATCGAAGAGTCTATGAAGGCGACTGAAGATTTACGCAACCTTTATGAGAACGATCCGATCCTCAAAAAGACATTTGATGAGGCGATCAAGCTTGAAGGAACAGTGAGAGGAACTGGCGTCCATGCGTGTGGAATCATCATCGCTCCTGAAGTAATTACACACTATACTCCTGTGCAGCATCCGCCTAAGCCGCAAGGGAAAGCCGGCGCTGAAGAAGTGCATAAGGAGCTGGTGACGCAATATGAATGACACGATCTCGAAGATATCGGTCTTCTGAAGATGGACTTTCTGGGACTTAGGACGCTAACGCTCATCAAGAACACGATGAAGATCGTGAGAGCAAAATATGCCAAGTCAGGAAAGAAATTGCCAAAACTGTTTGCCGACTATTTTGCGACGATGGTGTTTGAACCAGCGCTCGACGACAAGAACACTTTTGAAAGAGTTTTACAGAAGGGAGATACATCAGGAGTATTTCAGTTTGAAGGAGATGGTATTAGAAATTTCTTGGTAAAACTGAAACCGAATAATGTGAACGATATCATAGCGATGGGTGCGCTCTACCGTCCAGGACCGATGGAGTTCATTCCGAGATATATCGACAGAAAGCACGGCAAGGAGGCGATCGAATATATGCTGCCGGAGCTCTATCAAATATTAGTTGCGAAGTACGATGAGGCGACAGCGGAAGATGAAAAAAGAAAACTCAGAGAGGATCTCGATCCGATCCTGGGACTGACGTATGGTATCGCCGTCTACCAGGAGCAGCTGATGTTCCTCGTACAGGCGATGGCCGGATTCTCGCTCGCCGAAGCGGACAATCTCAGACGTGGTATCGGAAAGAAAATTAAAGAGGTCATCGAACAGATCAAATGACAGTTCATCGAAAAGGCTGCTACCTTCAGAGAGTACAAGGCGGAGACCTCAACGTGGGTCTACGAGAAGATGATCGAACCTGCAGCGTTCTACTCGTTCAACAAATCCCATTCAGTCACCTATGGAATGCTCTCGTATCAGACAGCGTACCTCAAAGCGAACTACCCTATCGAGTTTAATGCGGCGCTGTTAAGGTCTGTGGAAGAAGACACTGAGAAACTCAGTAAATTCATTAACGAATTAAAACTCCAGTGATACAAGGTTCTTCCTCCCCATGTGAACGAATCATTTTCGCACGTGGCCGCGGTCGACGATACTATCAGACTCGGCTTCCAGTGTATTAAAGGAGTCGGTGCTGATGTGAGCGAACTCATCGAAACCGAAAGAAGCAAAAACTGACCATACACTTCACTCGAAGATTTTCTTACAAGATGCCAAACTATCATCAACAAAAAGACCCTCGAGTCTCTTGCCAAAGCGTGAGCATTCAACGGTTTCATGGATCGTAAAACGATCTTGCATAATGTGTCCCGCATCATCGACCGGACCAAAATGTCGAATGCGGAAAGCTCAGCAAACAGCCTGTTCGCCATGGCTGCGGTCAAGCCCGCGCTCACTCTGGACAAAACAGAAGAGAGTTCTAAGATGGAAAGATTGCTGACTGAATACGAGGTCTTCAAGACCTTCGTCTCAGGTCACCCATTTGACGGTCTCTATCCGTTCATCAAGTGATCGTTCTCATTGATCAGCATGTTCAAGAACTACGATAAAGAGCAACCATTTGGAAATGTGAAAATCCTCTGCTACGTGAAGAACATCCAGAGAGCAAAAAAGAAATGATTTTTTATGGCGGTGGAAGATATCTCGGACGAGATAGAAATATTTATGAAGGAGACCCTGGATATTCAGAAGTTTGATATTTTGATTATAGAAGGATGGAAAAATAAGTCCCTTAAAGTCAGCAAGATCGTCAAGACCTCTCTGGAGAAAGTTGTTGAAGACGCGAAGAAAGCCAATAAGTACAATGATGAGTCAGTAAGTGAAGTGAAGGTGACAAGACTTTGAATGAATATTTTGAGTATGGGAACCGACATCGAAGACGAACTTGTCGATACTGAAACCGGTGAGGTGATCAAGATCGAGCTTACTGAAAAGATCCCGGATGGACTGAGCGAAGAAGATGAGGATTCAGATACAGATACAGGCTGAAATAATGAGAAATCCTCATGAAGCAATATTGGAACAAGCGACATGAACAACGAAGAGATCGGCGGACCGCTCCACTTTGCGCTGCCCGACAACCCATGACTGTTTCAGTCGATCGCACAGGTTATCAAAGATCACCCAGGAGAACACACGGTGAAGATCGGAAACATCGAAAGACAGTTGAATCCCATGTGAATAGAAAGACTTCGCAGCTTACTGTCGTATTAAATCCCATTTGAAATATAAGGTATGGTAACAAAAAGAGGTCGACTTGGTTTAACGACTGTTATCGGAGGCACCATCGGCGCCGGACTTTTTGGGGTCCCCTATGTGTTTGCACAAGCTGGCGTACTACAGTGAACGATTTGGACGGTGATTATAGGCGCGATTTTGATCATATTGAATCTGCTCCAGGCGGAGGTCTCACTCAGCATGCCGCCGCATCTGCGCCTTGCCGGTCAGATCCAGAAACTCTTTCCGAAACGCCTGGGATTCTTAGGGATCTTCATCACCTGTATGCAGTTTTTCATCGCTATTTTTGCCTATACGTCGCTCGTGGGCGCATTTATCAATACCTTTCTTGCCCCGCATCTTACCTTAGATCCCATGATCGGTGCAGCAATATATACAGCCGTCATAAGCCGGATCCTCTATAAGTGAAATCTTGGCATAGAAAAATACCAAAGAACAGTAGTGACAATTTTTATCGGCGCGCTGGTCTTCTTAATCTGTTACGGATTTGGCGTCGGAACGCCCGAACACTTTCTGCTCGGCGATAAAGCGCAACGATTTCTTCCCTACGGCGTACTCATCTACGCACTCAATAGCGTTACCGTTATTCCTGTTCTCGAAGAGGTACTCAACAGAGAGAAAAAAGATATGCCCTATATTATCATCATCGGTGGAATCATCTGTATGTCTTTAGTATTACTGCGATGACGATCGGTGGTCGGCGTTTCAGGCATCGCAACCTCAGAAGATGCTCTCTCTGGCCTTACACATTTTCTCCCCGGCCGACTCATGAAACTCAGCGGACTCATAGGGATCCTTGCTATCATCTCTCCTCACCTACTTATAGGCGAACACTTTATCGACACATTAAAACAATCGTTCCGTTTTCACACATTCGACGCGCGAATGACGGTCACCCTTCTTCCCCTGATCGCTTATATCTACCTCCAAACCAACTTCATTGGCACCATTGGCTTTTCGTGAGCCGTTTTTACCGGCTTCATCTGCATCACTGTTGGTGCCATGAATCTTATTCTACACAGAAAACACGGCAAGACTGAAGTACATATTTTGCCCTATAACACATTTTTCTCATACCTCATAATCATCGTTTTCTCCTTAGGAATCCTCTACGAGTGCTTCAAACAGTTCGTCTTGTAATCCACTTGCAAATAGTGATATATTGAATAGTATTTTACTGTAAGCGGTAGATTTATTTTCTTACCCAACGAACATGACGCTCAGAAAATTAAAATGGGGAATTGTAGGATTTGCGCTCGGACAGGCTGCAGTTCTTTGGTATAAGGACAAGAACTTACAAAAAAGTGTAGCGAAAGCTCCTACCTTTGGGAAAAAAGTAAAGACTTTTTTTGATAGCTGGCTCGATACGAATAAAGAAATGATAGATGACGTAAAAAGTTTCGACTATGAGGGAACTCGGGAAGATGTAAAATCGTTTTTCCAGAAAGAGGTAAAGATGATCGAAGATAAGTTGGCAGAGTTCGAAGAGAAAGTAGCTGAGTGGAAAGAGAAAGCGAACGATATGGCTCATCAGAAAGCCGAAGAACTCAGCACTATGCTCCACGATCGCTTCAGTGACGTACAGGAGAAATTAACCGGCAAGTGGAACGATGTAAATGAGAAATATCAGGTTGAAGAAAAAGTGAAAGCACTCCACAAGCATTATGAACAGTTGAAAAAACAGTTAGTAAAATAATTTTATATTGTCATCGCGTAAATAACTACCATGCTTTTTGATTTTCAATCATACGTCGCTGAACTCAGGGAAAAGGACGAGAAGAAAGAGACAGTGGAAAAGTACGAAAAACTTTTCGGTCCTATCCAGTGAGATATCAAAGATCAGAGCCGGTATGAGGAGTACGTCAATAAGTTTCCTCCTATGCCCTACCTCGTTCCTGAAGAGATCAAGGAAGATTTTGATCGGGATGTCCTGATCCAGTTAGTTGCCGCTTCGTTCAGCTCGGATGGTGTCTTCGATCCGCAAAACGAAAAAGAGCTTCCTGACTTCGTCATCTCTGTACAAAGCGGAGACCAGGTGGTAGTCAAGAAAGTCTCAGAACTCCGGGGCTTCCAGATCCTCAGACTCTTCGAGATCTACATCGAAGAACAGATGAACCTCCAGATCCTCATCCACGAGGACGAGAAAGAAAAAGAAGCCATCCTCTCTCAGCGCGAAGCCAGAATGAACAGACGAAAACTCGTCGTCACACAAGAAGAAACTCACGTCGCTTCTCAAAAAGCGGAGGCTGAGAAAGAAGAAAAACTTGGCGACTTATACAATCAGCTCTAAGAAGAATACTCATTTCATAAGATAAGAAAAGCTCTCCTGTTGGAGAGTTTTTTAGTAGAAGAGTTTCTGTAACTCCTTTATAGCCTTTTGCCCCTCTTCGTCGACCTCCGGATAGAGATCATCAAGCCGTTTAAGCGCATCTGCTTTCGTTTGATGAGGCAGAATCTTGCTCGCAGCTTCTATAAACTGCTCAAAGTTCGGCACTCATCTGATGATCAAAAAGGTTGTATCAGTAATCTTGTATTGCGCATAGACGTTCTTCAAAACCGTCAGCCACTGAAATGCTTTCTCGTAGGCCCCCTCCACAAATAAGGCTCCCACGATACGATAGCACATCCAGGCTTCCGATCGCCACACATCTGCCTTCTCCTTCTGAGGAGCGTGTTCTTTATTGAGACGTAGCGCTTTTTCGAATGCCTCCAGACCAAGGTCGATCTGCTTTGTTTTGATCGCATTGACCGCATATGAAAACCAGTCTATCTCATCTGTCGATTGTTCAGCGATCAGTTGACTATGTTTTAACGCTTTGAGAAAATCTCCTTTCGTCTGATAGGCCAAAACGAGATACTGACGAACATCAGCCGAATCACTCTTTTCCAGAAAGAGTTCACCTTTTTCTATCAGCTCATCGTACGACCCTTTCGCATATAACTCAGCAAAAAACTCGGGTGTGTTTGCTTCCATTTTTAATGAGAAAAAATGATAAAATTTTCTCGAGATATCTAGCTCGCACTATACAAGAATGCCGAGTAGAAGTCAATTTATAATGACCGTCCAATGAGAGACTTTCCAGCTTTATACTCACTTGCAAACACCTCTCAAATCTCTATAGTGAAGAGACTATGCAACAGGTTTTTTAGTTATTAGGTCATATACGCACAAATGGCAGAAAAGAACCCAGAACAAAAGGAAATTTTCGATCAGACAACTCCTCATTCGATAGAAAAAGAGATCACTCAATCATATATCGACTATGCGATGTCGGTGATCGTTTCACGCGCTCTTCCGGACACAAGAGACGGTATGAAACCGGTTATCAGACGTATCCTCTATGCTATGTACGACATCGGACTCTTGCATAATGCCAAATATAGAAAGTCTGCGGCTGTAGTCTGAGAGGTGCTTGCAAAGTACCATCCACATGGAGACTCGTCTGTGTACGACGCTATGGTAAGACTTGCTCAGCCATTTTCACTCAGATATCCGCTTGTTGATGGACAGGGTAACTTCGGTTCTATCGATGGAGACGGGGCTGCTGCGATGAGATATACGGAAGCAAGACTGACAAAGATCGCTGAAGAGATGCTCGAGGATATCGACCAGGATACTGTTGACCGAAGAGAAAATTACGATCAGTCGCGCCAGGAACCTATCATGATGCCAACGAAATTTCCAAACCATTTGTGTAATGGTACGATGGGTATCGCCGTCGGTATGGCGACAAATATGGCTCCACATAATCTTACTGAAGTTATAGACGCGTCACTTCTCCTCATGGGAAATGCTGAAGCAACGATCGATGAGATCATGGAGATCATCCAGGGACCTGACTTCCCTACTGGAGGCTTGATGTATGATAAAGAAAATATTAAGAAAGTATATGAAACCGGGAAAGGTGGTATTACCGTGAGAGGAAAGACGCACATTGAAGACGGGAAAAATGGAAAGATTATTGTTATCGATGAGATACCTTATCAGGTAAATAAGTCTACGCTCGTAGCAAAGATCGGAGAGCTCACTGTTGATAAGAAACTGGAAGGCGTGACCGATATCCGTGACGAGTCGAACAGAGTAAGGATGAGAGTTGCTATCACGCTCAGAAAAGGTGTGGAAGCAAATGCGATCCTGACGAAGATCTTCAAGTACACAGAGCTCCAGTCAAACTTCAACATCAACAACGTGACTCTCGTGGAGAAAGGTATGCAGCCAAGATTGCTGAATATCAAGGATCTGCTCGTTGAGTTCGTAGAGTTTAGAAGACAGGTAGTGTACAGAAGATCAGTATTCCAACTCGGGAAAGCAAAGGATAGAATGCACATCCTCGAAGGTTTGAAGCGCGCGATCGACATCCTTGATGATGTAATCTATGCTATTAGACATTCGGATGATAAGCAACAGGCAAAGGAGAAATTGATGGGTAAGAAGTTTGATTTCACCGATGTACAGGCTGAGTATATCCTCCAGATGAGACTTCAGTCGTTGGTTGGTCTCGAGATCCAGAAGATTATCGATGAAATGAAAGAAAAGAAAGAGCTTATCGAGTACCTTGAAGGAATCATCAACGACAAGAAAAAACTCGACAAGGTAGTTACTGATGAGATGAAATATATCAAGAAGACATACGGTGATGCTAGAAGAACAGAACTCGTAGGTGGTGGCGATTCAGCAAACCTTGCGGGAAGCATGAAAGAGCTTCTCAAGCAGGAAGATGCAAAGAAGGAGGACGTAATCCTCTGGATCGGAGCGGATCACTCATTTAGAATCCTCTACCAGTCAAGAGTGAATGTACTGCCTGAGGACACGATCGAGCTCGTCTACACGCACAATCAGGACAAACTCATTGTCATCACCGACAAGGGAGAGCTCGTCATCCAGAGACTCAAAGATATCGGTTCTCACAATATGAAATCCCCTGCTATCGATCCGAAAGAACAGCGGAATCTCAAGGGGAACATCGTATTCTGTAGCTCTATGCTCCACGATTACAAAGAGCTCGTATTCCTTTCAAATCAAAACAACTTAAAGAAGATCAAGAAAGACGTACTCCTCTCATTCAAGAAGTTCCCTACGACCGTGATGGCACTTGCCGACAAAGAAAAGATCATCGCTGTAGAAGCAGTCAGAGATCAGGATAAGATCGGAGTGCTTTCACAGAAAGGATACATCTCGCTCTTCCCTGAAGAGCAATGCCGCCCTATGGGTAAGACTGCTGCAGGTGTGAAAGCTATCACATTGGAAGATGCGACAGATGCACCAGCTGCTATGTTCATCTACAAGACAGAGCCGTTCATCCTTCTCAATGGTACGAACGCTGCAAAGATGGTAGCGCTCGAAGATCTGAGATTTGGTAAGTCACAGTTCGGTAAGCGCGGTGGTAAGGTGGTACAGGTCGCTGAGGTTGACGGAAAAGATAAGATCACCGGAGCTATCGCGATGGTAGAAGGATCTATCAGGATCAAACTCACTACCGGAGAACTCAAGACTGTTCACTCAGATAAGGTTCTTCTCGATATGCCGGACACTCCGATGGAGAAGATCGTTACCGGAACGATCGAACGCATCTACAGACCATGGGAAGAAAAGTCAGAAAACACAGCGTGGAAAGAAGAAAGAAAAGAAGCAACGAAGGCCGAGAAGAAAGCAGACAAAGAAGATGAGAGTGATGATGAGTAAAAGATTATAATAAGAAAAAGACCCGTCTGGCGGGTCTTTTTTTATAGATATGAAATAGCTACTTGATGAGCGCTGCGTCTTTTTTCTTATTGTACAAGAGAATATGTACCAGGAAAATACTCACCAAAGCTGCAAAGAAGCACCGGACAGAGATGAAATAGTAGGCGTACGACACATACGCAACGATCGCAGTCGCGACAAGGATGACTCAGAGCATCTTTATCCTACGGAGACTCGATATAAACGGCGCACCGAGGATAGAGAGTAAATAACAGACAGTCATAAGCGGTTTAATAGCTGTAGTAGAAGGATCCAGATACACATCATAGACGATATGATGGTCAACTATCGTTGCTGCTCCTCCGAAGACGATCACACTAAATATGAGATAGATAGAGGCTATCGATCCTATGATCGTCAGCGCTCAAAGCAATTTCTTACGCAATCATGGGGCCTCCGCACGCCGGAATGCAAAAGGAACCCGGGTCTCCCGGAATATTTGCGAAAAGAATAGAAAAATATACGTGAACGTTTTTGCCCGAACCTCCCACTGATGAGTCAAAGAAAGCCACACTCCTCCCTCTGCCAGCTGCTGAACACCGAAGAACAACGGTATGATCGCAAGCGGAATATATTTCGGTTTTTTATTAACTATAAGTGAATAGACCCCAACCACCGACAGGACTGCTCCTGCTGTAAAACTCGCCTCTGCTGAAAAACACATCTGCTTTGATAAATACTAAACGAGTTCTATGTACTGATCTGGAGGGAGCATGCAACCTTATTTATTGCTTGCCTCGTAGGAGTGTTTTTTTATACTGTTTATATATTTAGCACGCTTAATAAATAAGCCATGATCGCTATATTCGGAAAGTGAAAGATCGGAGAACCGCTCGAGAAACTGCTCGCTCATTTTGGTGTCGAGGCAAAGTCGATCGACTATAAGGAACGGGACGAAGAGTTATTCAGCAACGCAGAACAGATCATCGTTCATCAGGCGATGAAACCGGATAGCGAGATCTATATGAAATATGGCCCGAAATGTATCTCAGAGCTCAATTTCATTGGTCAGCTTCTGAAGAATCAAGCTCGGGGAAGCAACCTCCATTTCGTTGGAGTTACCGGGACAGATGGGAAGTCTACGACCTGCTACGTACTGTATGAGCTGCTCAAGGGGTTGAATACAAGCCATCACATCCGGCTGAGCGGCAATTTTGACGAGTCTATCGCGACGACTTTGAATCATATTATTGATGGCGGCCTGACCGATGAGAAGCATATCATCGTCACTGAGCTTTCGTCGTTCCTCCTCTACGGATTGAATGACCTCCTCTTTGATTATAGCGTTTGGACAAATATTTCTCCGGATCATCTCAATCGACATACTGATATGAAAGATTATACTTCAACAAAATACAGACTTTTCACGCATACCACCATGCATGTTTTTACAACGAAGGGCGTTTTGGATGCGATGGAGGAACTTGGACTACCCCTCGATCATACTGCCCCATTAACTGTTTATGGGAACGATTATCCTCTCGAGGGGACACAGTTTGTCGGAGGACATAATTCGTGAAATCTACAAGTCTGCTACCTCGTCGTACAAGCGATGCTTGCTGATTATGGAATCGACATTGCAGATGAGACAATTCATGCCGTTATGAAGAGCATCAAACCACTCTCACATAGGATCGAGTTTATCGCTGAGAAACAAGGCATCAGGTTTTATGATGATAACAAAGCGACCAGCTCACAGGCTCTGAGGGTCGCCTTAGAAGCTTTCCCTGGCCCGATTGTCTTAATAGCTGGTGGATCAGACAAAGGCGACAACTTCAGTTCACTCGCTGAATTAATGAAGCAAAAAATAGGCTACTGAGTCTTCATCGGAACTACCGGTCCACAGTTTACGACCATCGCAGAACAGATGGGAATCGAGCATGCTAAATGAGAGACCCTCGAACAGGCGGTTCAACTTGCCTACGATTATGCAAAAGCAAACTGAATCAACATCATCCTCATGAGTCCCGGCTGTGCCAGCTTCGACATGTTCAAAGACTACCTCGACCGTGCCCACCATTTCGTCGATGCAGTCAAAGCATTGTAAACAAAAAAACTCCCTACGTGGGAGTTTTTCTTATCGTGCATATGTTATCTATTTTGTAGTTCTCGGTTGGCAAGTCTAACAAACGCAGTGATCAACCCGTCTTTGACACTTGATTTTCGTTCAGGATTGAAGTTTCACCGGTTGTAATATTCGTTGGTTGCTCTTAGAGGCCATGCGTTGATAGTACTGCCGACGCTGTTATAGAGCGCACCCTGGGATTCGAGACTTTCAAGATCCCATTTTTTATATGTAAGAGTTATTCTGCGGTCTGGGTTACTTTTATGATATCGGTCCCATTTTTTGCGAGAGAACATGATGAAATCAATGATTTCTTGCTCAAGCTGAGCATCGTTGATCGGTCCCGGCTCATAGTGGCTTGAAACGATCTGGAAGAGTCCATCTCCGTTGTCCGGATTAGCCATCCTACAGCTCGACTCCATAAACCATGTAGCAAGGATAAGGGCTGTTGGAACATTATGTTTCTTTGCAATGGTATTGACCATGTCAAATTTCTGGACACACCGTTGTAATCTCAGCTCAAATGAATCACCTTGCAGATCATTAATATAGGTAGAGACAAACTGCTGCTTGAAGCTGCGAGTTGCTGTATCTGTAAGCAATGCGAGTTGATTGTGTGCGTGTTCAAAGACATTCTTCATAATTGCCTGTTTTCTAGGATCGGATTGAAGGCTATCCACCAGGGTACTAAATCTTGTTGCTGCTTTCTCCAAGAATTCAGGAGATCTGTTGGTATCAGCGATAGCTTTATCTACCTGACCGTTAAGCTGCCAGACGAGATTGGTATCGTGTGATGTCATGTCGTAGCCGATAGCATACGAGCAAAAAGCAGTAAATAGTAATCATGTTGTTAAGACAATTTTCCGGGAGTTATACATGTAACCGTAACAGTAATAAAATGCTACTGGATAAACGCACTAGGGAAGACAAATTTCTTTATTGCTGTCACACCCACGGTTTTATCGTTGTAGGTTGCTTGCGAGCTTATTAACGTGTAGTTACCCACAAGTAACTGTGCCGTCTCATCGCTTTTGAGGCAATATGATACAGCAGTGGTAGAACTGGTTGGATTACTCAGTATGAGCCGGTGGGTATAAACCAGAGGCTGCGTACTGAAGAGATTTGAGACACTGGGTGGTGTCAGGGTGTTCGTCGCGGTGATACGTCCGAATGAGCCGCCGCCGGCATCATACAGATAGGATTCGAGGTTTCCCCCTTTCAGGGTCACATCGAATCCAAAGTCGCCGAGTTTCATATAATCAGCAGTTTGCACGGGTGCAAACGAAAGGTTAGCACCCACTCATTTGTCGTAGAATAGCGGATATGCACTGCTCGCTCCGGGAGCAAGAGTGATCATAGCGCCTGATCAGCATGACGGGTTTGTCAGACTGTCCGGGCTATTATAGATAGCCACCCCATGAGAGTGGATACGTCCCTGGAGCTTGCACAGGGCCTTGCCCTGGCAATCATTGTAATAGTTACCACCAACTGACGGGGTGACCGCCAGGTCGTGTTCAAACCCATAGCCACGGGCATTTGCCTCGGTCAACAGAGCTTCCATCCCTCCGCGAGCCATATAGTAGGCCTTATAGTAGTTATCTAGCACACTACTGCTAGTAAGAAAGTGCTTCACAAACTGTAAGGTCAACAAGGCTAAGAGCCCCGAAGCTACCATAAGAAGCAAAACGACTATTGTTACATTTCACCTCCTCATTAAGATTTGGCAATATCGTAAAATTTTTGTATTTCTCCTTTGAAAACCAGCTCTACATCGCCAACCTGGCCATTTCTGTTCTTCCTGACAAGCACGTCCGCAGTACCTTTTCTATCAGTATCCGGGTCGTAATACTCATCTCTGTAAAGCATGATCACACTGTCTGCGTCCTGCTCGATCGCTCCCGACTCTCTGAGGTCAGCAAGTTGGGGCTTTTTGTCGACACGAGCTTCTACATTACGCGCAAGTTGCGAGAGTGCAATAATAGGTATTTTTAGCTCCCTTGCAAGCTCTTTTAGCCCACGAGAGATCTCCGAAATCTCTTGCACTCTGTTCCCGGCGAACTTACTTCCTGCCCCGCTCATCAGCTGTAGGTAGTCAATAATGACCATATCGAGACTTCCGCGCTCTATTTTCACTTTTCTGAGCTTTGACTTGAGGGTTGGAATAGTCGCACCACCCTGATCATCGATGTAAATACTGGTATCACCTAGCTTTTCCATAGCCTCTCCGAGCTCGGCAAAGTCGGACTCATTGAGCTGTCCTCTCTGCATCCTGCTCATATGGATCTCCGAAACGGCAGACAAAAGTCTGTCCACGATCTGCTCGCCACCCATTTCCAGCGAAAAGAATGCCACCGACTTACCATGCTTCAAAGCCGCATTGAGCAGCAAATTCAGCGCAAAAGCCGTCTTACCCATCGAAGGACGGGCTCCGAGCACAATAAGCTCACCCGGCTTAAATCCACCTGTCAGATCGTCCAATTTCGCATATCCAGACATAATCTTATGCTCATTGATCTTTTCCGGATTGTCCACCAACTCCATATGCTCCTCCACACGCTGCTCCAGGATCTCCTTAATATGCTTGGTCGAGTCTGACATATCGTACTGTGTCAGGTCGAAAATACGCTTCTGGATAGTATCCACAATCTCGACCGTATCTCTCTGCTCATAGACATCACCAATAATCGCCTGCGACGCCTTCAGGATACTCCTCAAAATAGACTTCTCCTTCACCAGCTTCGCATACTCACCAGCCACCGACGTCGTCAACACAGCAGTCGAAAGCTCGTATAAGTAATCATTTCCTCCGATCAGATCAAACGTCTGCTTCTTCACCAGCATATCCGCCAAAGTCACCACGTCGATCGTCTTACGGTTGATCCATAGCTCCTTCATCGCATCAAAGATCATCTGATGCTCCTTCTGATAGTAATCCTCCGGCGACAAAAATAATCCATCTCAAATAAACATCACCTCATTATCGAGGAGAATACAACACAGGAATCACTTTTCCGCGTCTATATTGTGCGGCGGCAACTTAATATCATCGAGAGAAACCATATCTACTGATCTTTTCACGGAATAAATCGAACTATCATAATAGAAAGAGACAGCGCTTTTGCAAGCCGTTCTTCCAACACTTTCTCAACACATTCCCTACAGTTTTCCCCAAAAGAGTCGAGGATGAAAAGGTTGACTTAGGGCGAAGAAATACCTATAGTTGTGGCACAAAAATAAAACTTATGACACAAAAAAATATATTACTCGGATTTCTCAAAGACGAGATGACCGACAACGCATCAAAAGTACAGGAGTGGTTAAGAAAACTAGATCTGCCCACTCATATATGTACTCTCTGTAGGACCAAAGAAGAGTTCGCTTCAGCCTATGGTACGACACAATACGATTTATACATTGCGGATCGCGACATGCTATCTCCTAACATTGAGGAGCATCTTACACACATCCCTCATGATAAATTTATTGTTGTAAACGTAGACGGTATGCTTGAACCACATCTTAAATCGACAACAGTGAGATATACACAAGCAGTAGTATGTCAAAGCATTTTCACCTCAATGCAATTCGAAATATCTAAAATCTTGAATCTAAATTAAAAAACAAAAGCTAAAACGAAGAATTATGAAAAAACTAATCTCAGCATTATTAATCGCTGGCACACTTGCCACCTACAGCGGCTGCATAAAGCAGACCCAGACAACCACAGTTATCACCAATCCACCAGGGACCGATCCCAACGACACTACTGGCAATACGACAGGAACAAGTTCGTTTCTGAATCTAACCGGAAGCATTAATGGGAAGACCTGGATAGATGCGACAAATTACACAGGTATCGCAGGCAGCACTACTATTGTCCTCAATTGGGGGACATTGCCGACCGGATATAAAGAGGTAGCGATAGAGATAGCTTTATATGATGGTGCAAACCATTCTACGTTATTAACGACAAAGCACTCCGAAACTCAAACCGGGAATTCATACACCTATCTCCTATTAACCAACGATTATCGCTTCAACGATACGCATCCCGCATGGCTCACCGCCACTGTTGTACCGCTAAGCGGCAGCGGTAAAAAAGCGGTAACACTTACCGCCATACTAAAACGCTAACTACTCAACTAACATCAAACAAGAAGCCCCGGAATCTCCGGGGCCTTTTTTTTATTTGAAATATTCTTTGACTGAAGCTATGAGGTGATGCATATCACGAGGTAGCAGCCTCAGTGCCTCCTCTTGTGTTGCCCACGCGTATTTAGCAAGCTCCTCCGTTTGTAGTTTCACTTTGTCACTCTCTATGTTAAATACTTTATATTGAATAGTTTTGAATATTGGTTCTCCATTATCATAGAAGTAACTTGTCTGGTAGGTCATATCCGAAAGCGCTTTTACTTTCTTGATACCAGTCTCCTCTTCGAGTTCCCTATGAAGCGCATCATCAATGCTTTCTCCTTTCTCTCACTTTCACTTTGGAAATCCCCAGCCTCCAGGATGATTTTGGACTAAGAGCACTTTATGATCATGAAATACAATAGCTCCATAACAATCAACTATTGTATAAACTCTTTCATCTCATGTCTTTAAATTCTTCATCTTAAACTCTCATTTCTCTTTCTCTCCCGCTCATAATACAACTACATGAGTCACCCCCTTCTTATCGGCATACTCAAACTGCTTTCCGATCTTTGCGGCGGTTGGGTAGAGATCGACGATCTTTCCTGCAGAGAGAAATCTATTATAAAGAGCCAACACATCAGGCAGTGTGTCTTCAAAGTTGACGAACATATATGACTCTTGAGGCAGAAGTTCTCCGATCTTTTCGATCGCGAGGTACATAAATCTTCCGAGGCTCGTTCCTACTCCGCTGAATGATTGTTTCTTGTCTATGAAGTCAGTGATATTGTCATATCTTCCTCCTGCAGCAAGTGACCCGAATGAGACGTCCTCTTTTTCGAACCACTCGCAGACCATTCCTCTATAGTAGTTATGTCCTCTGACGATACAGATATCGTACTCGTATGGCACGTTGAGGCCTTTCAAACCATTTAATATAGCGTTCATATCTTCATAACGCTCATAGCCCTTCATAAGATCAATATCCTTGGTCTCAATAAGTTTGTAGATTGCATCGCACACATTATTTGGGACAACGGCTGAAAGCTTTTCAACGAATGTTGCATGGTCTGCCTTATAGTAATTATCAAGCAGATTTAATACTTGGTTTATTGTTTCCTCATCAAGTTTGAAACTTGCAAGAAAAGATTTCGTCAAACCAATATGCGAGATCTTCAATACGGTGTTAATAGTAACGTTGAACTCACGACAGACCGCAGCCATCACCTTTGACATCACTGCTACTGTTTCGACATCGTACCGAACTCCTACGTTTGAGTCGGACGGCCGGGTTACATCGGCGTCGAACTGCCGGAACTCTTTAAATCTTCCACGCTTTGTTCTTTCGCCACGCCATACCGGCTGCATCTGATAGCGCTTAAATGGGAAGGTCAGATCGTTCCTGTGATCGAGAATATATCTTGCGAGAGGAATGGTGAGATCGAAATGTAGTGCGTAGTCCTTTACATCTTCAACTCACTGAGCAAGACCATACAGACCAAATACTTGTTTATCGTTGATATCTCCTCCTTTCTTCAAGATCTCTACCGGTTCCACGGCTGGCGTCCAGATATGTGAAAAGTTCTGTTGTTCAAAAACTTTTGTAATAACTGCTAATATTCCATCAAATACTTTTTGTTGTTTCGGATTAAACTCCGGAAATCATCACGGACGATACATTACAATCAAAGATTACAAATTAAAAACGAAAAAATAGTAGTAAAAATTATATAACGAGTAGATGTGATCAATGGTTAGTAACGTCGTTACGGAATGCTCCGCTTCTGTCATGTCAGACCTTTCCAAGATAGTATGCCCGAGCGCTCTGTTCGACTAAGTATAATGTGTTGTCTGTTATCGAATCCTCTATCGCGAAGAGCGTTTCGAGTCATGCCTTGTTGGTATGCGAAGAAAATAGTTGTGTGGTCGACGAGATGTCACCGAGAGTAAAGAATACTTCCTCGTCTAGCTTTCCGTGAGTAAGATCATGATATCATGAAAAAAGATAGCTATACCTATGATGAGGCGCTATGCGTGGAAATTTTTCTATGAGCTCTGCAACCTGGTCCATATCAGCGATATCAGTTATGGCATTGAGATCACATCGTAAACGGAATTTTTCTTTCATACTATCGTGTATATGCATTATGCTTTACGTTGCAACTGTAATGTTTTACAAAAAAGTAAAGTGATATCAGAGAGTTCATTTCATTTTCCCCTTGCATTCAGCGCTATTTTCTCTAACTATATCGTTAAATTTATATTTTAAATCATGAGATTACTATGCTGAAAAAAGCAGGTTATGCTATCGTTGCAGGTGTCGGAGGAATGTTGCTAATGGTAGGAAGTGCATTTGCCGTAAGTACTACTCCGGGTGGATTTGGTTCACAAAATTCGACATACAACCCTGACGTTCCAGGTGCACAGGCAGGTCTTCAAGGAGATAGTTTGATCCTTACTATAAAGAATGGTATCAACTGGCTTCTCGGATTACTTGGTCTTATCGCTCTTATCGTTCTTCTCTGGGGAGGTTTCCAGATGGTTACTGCCGCAGGTGACGATGGAAAATACAAAGCAGGTTTCAAGATCCTCAAGCAGGCAGGAGTTGGACTATTGTTCATCGGTCTTGCGTGGTTGTTCGTAAGTCTTATCTTCTTCGTTATCCAGTCTATCGCTCCGTAATTATATTCGTATGAATATCCTTACGAGTCGACACTCTCAATATAAAATCCTTTCTCGCTAAAATCGGGAGGGGATTTTTTTATAAGTGAGCAATGTTTGGTTGCACTGGATGGAGGTTTTCATATAAAGAGAATTATAGGTTTTCCTCATTTCGTCTTTGCAACCCCTCTAGTAAATATGATCCTCAAGAAAAGACACGCACTCACTCAGAAAATACGCGAAAAGTTTGGCCTCGGCAAAAGAAAAGTAACCAGAGAAGCACAGCTCCTTTGGGTTCTTTCTGCGTTATTCGTGATCGTGGTGGTCAGACTTTTCTACTTACAGGTTCTGCAAGCCAGAACATATAGTGACGTACTAACCGCCCAGCATTTCAATGCGGTGAACATCAAAGCAAAAAGAGGAAACGTGTATGTGACCGACCAGAGCAACAAACCGATCGCACTGACGCAAAATGTCGAGGTCTACAACCTCTTCGTCGATCCGAAATTTGTCCGAGATAAACCCAGAGTGATCGACATCCTCGCCCCTATCCTCTATAAACACCTTTGTGAAACAAACGGCCTGAATCATGTTGATAAACTCGGCTGTGTTGAAAATATAGAACGTTTTGCACAAATGCAGATATTACCGAAACCCAAGATGGTCTTCTATACCAGAGAAACTCTCGGCGATAACTACGGATCGACTACTGGCATCAATCTGATGCAACAGCAGATCATTGTCCAGAACAGCGAGATTGATCAGGAAAGGATCAAGATCATGCAGGCCTTCTCAGGTGAGCAAGCGATGAACCTGATCAAAAGCACATTAGACAATAAGATCTCGATCGGAATCAAAGAAAAGAATTATATAGGATACTTTGAGAACGATGCATTTCTCAGCGAATTCTCGTGACTTGATCTGCCTTATGTGACGATAGAAAACAAGCATTACGTCTATGTTATCCCTGCGAGGGTCTGAAATATCGTCGCAGCGAGACAGCAGATCTCAGACATATTGATGAAATATGGATATGCATACTCCGAGCAGCAGATCAGCAACCTGTTCACCCAACAGGAGAACAGATACGTAAAACTGGGAGATGGACTCAATGCGACGCTGGCAAAAGAGGTGAACGACCTGATCAATACAAACTATACTATTAAGAGCACCTGTGACAAACAGGGAAATGGATGCGTGGCAGGTATTCCGCTACTCCATGGCGTAGGTCTGGAAAAAAATGAGACCAGATATTACCCCTACTGAAATTTCGCAGCGAATCTCTTAGGTTTTTATACGAAAGACGGTTACGCCCTCTACGGCGTTGAACAGTACTTTGATCAGGTTCTTAAATGAAAAGCTGGTGAGATCAGAGGGCTTTCGACTCCTCTGCTCGGTCAGATCGCATCGAATGACATAGCTATAACACAGCCAACGGATGGTCGCGACATCTATCTGACGATCGACCCCATGATCCAAAAGAAGCTTGAACAGCTCGAAGAGTACTACACGAAGGAGTTCGACGCAGACGGCATCTCAGCAGTGATTATGGATCCCTACAATGGTAAGATCATCGCCTCAGCAAACTACCCGTCATTCGACCCGAACAACTACCAGACCGCATATCAGCTCAAACCCTTAAGTCTTACGGAAAGTATCATCGTCGACAACGACACCTATAGAGACGTGCCTGTCTTTTATCTTTCCGGTGAAAAGATCGTTCCCACGACCTACGAACAGAGGAAAGACGCATCACTCGAAAAGTATATTGCTGTCAATAAAATGGGGGCACAGGTATTTATCGATAAGAATATCGCGCAGTCATACGAACCGGGATCGATCATCAAACCATTCACCATGGCAATGGGACTCGATAGTGATGAAGTCAGTTTATACGATTATTATACAGACAATAACCAGCTCAAACTAGACATCGGAAATGGCCTTATTCAGCTTATCAACAACGCCGACAAGAAAAACTGCGGCGGCACCCACCCGCTGATAAATGCCGTAATATTTTCATGTAACGTAGGTATGGTTGGTATCGCGAAAAAAATAGGAAAGGAAATCTTCTATAATTATATGGATAAATTTTGATTTGGAAAACCAACAGGCATCGAGCTTGCCGGCGAAGAAAAAGGAAGGATCGAATGACCAAACAATATCCCTGTTGCACAGTTCTATAATAATGCGTTCGGTCAGGGTATGCTTGCAACACCGGTTCAGGTCGCGGCCGGATACAGCGCTCTGGTCAATGGCGGTCACATGGTGAAACCAACCATCATCGACAAAATTTACGACCCTGCGACCAAAGAGTTCGTGATCAATCAGCCAAAGATCGGCAGCCAGATCATCAAACCCGAGACAAGCGACAAGATCAGAGATCTCCTCTTCCAGGTTGTGTACAGAGGGCTGACAAAAAAATACGGAGTGCCAGGTTATACATTATGAGGAAAAACAGGAACATCGCAGATCGCCTTCAAAGGAAAATATATGAGCGGACCAGGCTGGACAGACGGCTCATTCGTCGGCATGGTCACCAGAGACGATCTCAAATACATCGTCGTTATCCACGTCCGCAGACCAAGATCAAGCCAGTACGGTGAGTATACAGCAGGAAGACTCTTTGGAGACTTGGCAAAATTCCTCATCGAAAAAGGACTCATCACAAAATAATTTTATCAAAAAATATTCATCTCATGTTTTCAAACGAACTACTCAACGCATGTAAAGAAAAGATGAATGGAGCAAAGAACATTGCTATCTTCAGCCATGAAAGCGTCGACGGCGATGCGGTAGGATGCCTGCTCTGATGGGGAAAAATATGCGAGAAACTTGGGAAGAATGTTGGACTGTTTACCACGTCTACACCAGGCAGATCGTATCAGTTTTTACCGGAAATCGGAAAGATCAGAATTGATTTTGACTATGCTGACAGCTGGGATCTCATCATCTTTGTCGACTTCACTGGCTATCATCGCATAGGAAAGATTACATCATGACATGAGGAGTATTTCAATGCAAAGGACAAGCTGACGATCGATCATCATCTAGGTGATGAAACACCCGTTAATACTCTTATGCTCAAGGACGCAGACGCAGCAAGTTGTGCAGAACTTCTTTATGAGATCTCGAAAGAGATCCGGCCAGAGCTGATCGATGCTGAAATAGCGACCTACTGGTATCTCGGTCTTACGACAGATACAGGAAACTTTCAGTATGAAAAAGACTCTATCAGAACGATGAGCAATGCCATGGGCATGATCAAACTCGGTGCAAATAAGCCATGGATCATACAGAACATTTTCAACAACAGCGAACGATCGTCGATAGAACTTTCGAAGATGATGATACCGAGGATAACTCGTGATAAGCATGTATGCTACGCTCGGTATACTGTCGAAGAGATAGAGAAATTATGATTTGATAAAGACGAGGCTGATATCATTCTCCTCTCATATCTGAGACCCCTAAAAGCTATCCCCGTGATAGCGATCCTCAGAAAATGAACTGATGACAAAATAGGTATCTCTCTCAGATCAGGCTTCATGTCAAACGGCAAAAGAATCGACGTCCAAAAGCTGGCGCTACATTTTGGCGGCGGCGGACATATGTTTGCAGCCGGCTGCAAGACAAATCTCGAAGCAGACTTCATCGCACAACTCCCAAAGCTCGCCGCTGAGATCAATACAGAGATAGAAAAACAGCTGTAACAAGCTTGATTTAGACGATTCAATCACTATAGTAGAGGCTAATGAAAGCCTCTATTTTTGATACAGAGAAACTCGAAGAGCGAAGAGCAGCCAACAAGGTCCAACCATTCCGTATTAAGCAGATCTTTCATGAGATCTTCAAAAACGCAGTGGTCGACTTTCAGGAGATGACAGCGCTCAGCAAAGACCTCAGGCAGTCGCTTGAGGATAATTTTTCTATCATCCCATTCGCCCTCAAAGAGATGCAGGAGTCTGAGGACACCACAAAGTTCCTTTTTGAACTCCCGGATGGCAACGTTATTGAGTCTGTAATAATGTTCCATTATCACGAAATTATCGAAGACTCTGAGGAATATAAGAAATGATTCACTACCCTCGTTGACGGCAAAAAATTGAACCGTCTCACCTTATGTATCTCGTCACAAGTCGGGTGTTCCGTCGGATGTATCTTCTGCGTTACGGGCAAATTATGACTTCTCAAAAACCTCGACGTCCAAACGATCGTCGGCCAGGTCCTCTACGCAAACGCCTACCTCAAGAAAAAACTCGGCAAAAAAGAAGACAACTCACGATACTCTATCCGTAATATCGTCTTCATGGGTATGGGTGAGCCACTTCTCAACTACGATAACGTCAAAAAAACCGTCCACTACCTCCTCGACCAAAACGGCTTCTCACTTTCACGCCGCCACGTTACTATCTCTACAAGTGGAATTATTCCATGAATCCAAAAGATGATTGATGACAACCTCGACGTCATGCTCGCATTATCACTTCACGCACCAAACCAGGAGCTCCGTGCTGAACTCATTCCAACCATCACCAAAATGTATACGCTCGACAAACTTATGGCCCAGATAGATGAGTATACTACCAAGACCGGCAAGACAGTTTTCTACGAGTATATCATGATCAAAGGGAAGACAGATAAGCCAGAACTAGCATATGAATTAATAGATCTATTGAAGGCAAGACCAGCCCATTCACATATAAACCTCATCCCCTACAACGAAAATCCTGCCATCGACCTCGAAGAACCAAGCCGCAATCAAATCATGAGATTTAAAGACATCCTCGAAGCAGGTGGCGTCACCGTCACCGTCAGAGACACTCTCGGTCGCGGCGTCAAATGAGCCTGCGGTCAACTGGGCTACGAAAAGGTCTACGAGCATCGCGAAGAGATCAAGTCGACAGGGAAAAATTTGAGAGTGCTGAAGAAATAAGCACTCTTTTTTTATTGGTTAAATATTGACTTTCCCCTTCTTCCCACTACAATCTGACTACTAAAAGAAAAAAATATGAAAAAACTTATCTCATTCACGAGCATTATAATGCTCACGATCATTAGCAACATCAGCTACGCAGCCGGCCCATGGTGGACCCAGACTAACGCTCACATGTATGGTCAACACCCAACTCTTTACACTCCAGCCGAGAAATGGACGAGCGGCGGCTCAATCATCGGAGCATTTTGCCTTGCCGCCCTCTGCCTTACTGGCATAGGCAAGAAGACCTGGCAGATTATCTGGCTGAGCGCCTTCTCATCAATGATGGCAAGCATAGTATTACTATGGCTCTTCAACCTTATAGGCTCCCATCAGTTTACAAGCTGTACATGCGGTATGCTCATTGTGGGTTTGGGTGGAGGACTTTTCCTCAGACACCTTGATAAGCATTCGGAAATTCCGGGCACTTATAAGATGACTCACAAGTCCACCAGCCCCTAATTAGCAATGTTCTTGTTTTTGTAATTCCCCCAAATAAGGGGGAATTTTTTGTAAAAAAATATTGATTTTAAGCCGTTTTGATGTCATTTGACGTTAAATGAATGATTTTGGGGTGAAAATTTGACAAAAAGCGAGAGATGAGATATAATAAGACATACAATAAGGTCATTAAAAGGAGTTAGCGTCTTTCTGCCTAAGACAGACATTGCCACATATATGATAAAGAAAAACTTAATACATTAAGCCATAGAGTTGTCTATAGGCCGTGTTAAGCCCTCTATCAAACCACTTTTGACCCTGAGGATCAAACCCCTCATTCAGATCTGCGAGCTTGGCTCTGTGTGACAGTGTCTCTCCTAGGGAGAAGGATATGCACCACAACGTTATATCTGTCTAAACCACAGATATTATATCTGCAAGTTGCTCTGAGCAATCAGACCACACAAGCGATATATCACAACAATACACGATGATTATATGAAGATATATGAACGTTATTGTCCATGTATGTTGACGATGTATACCTCTTTCCCTTAAAAAGCTCCTCGGCGTCTGCTGAGGATTTTTTTTGCGTAAAAAAAAGGAAGCAGATTCTGCTTCCGGTTGATGTTAGTAATAAATTTTACCAAATTTGCCAAATCTAATTAACGGAAGGTGCTTCCAGTTGTTGAAATTTTACTGTACCTTCATTCACATACCGCCGACTGATAGAAGCGAAGAGCGCATCGTTAGTGAGTGTTTCCACATCAGCTGCCGAAAGATGAAAAATAAGTTTTTTACCTCGCGTCTCAAGAGAGTGCATGAATTGTATGTAGGTACCGATATGATCTACTTTAATTGCAAAAGTCCAAATAATGAACTTATTGCGTAGATTCGCCAGCACTTTAGACATCATAGCGCTCATCTTTTTGATCTTACTGTGATAGTTTTTACCACTAGTAATCGCTTGAGGCAACTTTGTGAAGGAAAACAGTTGGCACTGTTTTGTATCTCCGCTAAATGATTTAATTGTTACAGAGACATCCCTGCAATAAACGTATATTATTTCAGAATCCCAGTAGAGTTCTTCATAATTCACGTCGCAAGGTATTCCTTGATCTATAACAAT
The DNA here is from genome assembly GCA_017992195.1 of Patescibacteria group bacterium. GTDB lineage: Bacteria > Patescibacteriota > Gracilibacteria > Absconditabacterales > Absconditicoccaceae > JAGOPC01. The sequence goes on along the minus strand of JAGOPC010000003.1, from coordinate 33,732 downwards.
GTAGACTACATTCTTTAGTTCTTCCATGAGTGGTATACTTTTTTGTTGTAGTGATGTGTTTTGTTTGAGAACCGTCATTCTATAAAAATATTCTGAGAATACAAGATTAATTGTTTCTTAATATCTAATAAATCTGTCAGGCAAGCCATTATACAACGACTTAATCTTGATGATGTCGCCTTTGACGAGGCCGGCTGTCTCGAGCTTTGCGACAAAACGTTTTTTCGACATGACATTTCGGAACCGAAGTTCGGCCTCGTCATTTCCCCATGGCAGCATGTACGCTAAGCGGCAGAACTCTGCATCTGCGACCTCTCGGACCTTGGCATATTTGACATCGAGCTGCTCTACATAGAGGTTTTCAACCAGCCATGGGAGTGTTTCAGCGGTCACCTCGCGAATGTGGCCAACCGGTTTATCCGCGATGGGAACGATATCGAAAAGAAGCAGAGATGTATGATCTCTGTCGTATTGTAAGTAGTGCTGGATCAAATCTAGCCACTCTGTAAGCCCTGTTTGCGCGATGGCAGAGACGATGAATATGGGCATCTCATCTTTATCGATCTTGACACCGAAAGCTCCCTTGAGATACTCCTGAGCATGTTTCATAAAGTGAGTTGTGTATTCAGCAATCACCTCAGCATCATCAAGAATGTCGGCCTTATTGAGCAAGACCATCATCATCTTTTCCATCAGTATCTTCTGCTCCCCGCCTATCGTTGCGTGAACCTGTAGGAATAATTTTCCGTTCTCTTTCTTCAGTTGAAATTTGACACCTGTGATCTCGCTACCGAAGTCGCGGCTTTGCATAAACGTCTCACGCATATAGTGAGTGATCTCATCGCATAGCTTGCCGAACTCCTCTATTCCCTGTTCGTAACGTGATGCATCGATCACGAATGCGAAAACGGACGCTTTTAATATGTGGCGCAGAAAGTCGTTACCAAGACCTTTTCATTCGCTCGCTCCTTCGATCAGACCCGGCACATCGACGACGTTAAACGTAAAGTCACGATGTTTTACAGACCCTAAATTTGGGATCAGCGTCGTAAACGGATAGTCAGCGACTTTCGCCTTTACATTGCTGATAGCGTTGATGAGCGAGGACTTTCCGACGCTTGGCGTTCCGATCAGCGCAACGTCTCCAAGGAGCTGTAGTTCAAGCTCAACTTCTCTGGCTTCGCCCGGCTCACCGACGAGGGCAAATTGGGGATACTGATTTGAGGCATTCTTAAAATGCATGTTACCGATACCTCACTGTCCACCATGGCAGACCTCAAACTCATCGCCGTCTTTCAAAAACTGGTACAGTACGTGTCCACTCTGGACATCACGAACGATAGTTCCCACCGGTAGTAAAAGCACGAGATTTTCGGCATTTTTTCCATACTGATCCTTCGTTCTGCCCGGCTCTCCCTTATCGGCAGCAAAGGTTTTCAGGTACCTGAAATCTATCAATGTGTTCACATCTTTTGATCAACGCAAAACAACGGAACCTCCTGTTCCTCAGTTTCCACCTGATGGCCCACCGAATGGCACGCCTGATTCGCGGCGCGCGGAAACTACTCCGTCTCCTCATTTACCAGACTGGAATGTCACTTTTACTTTGTCGTAGAATTTCATGGCACAAACTATATAATGAAGATATTTATCAGAGTATAGTTATCTCCTTATGAAAATAAAGATTTTATGCATTTCCGATAGCGACAAACATTTCTCGACAGCTATCGAAGAATACGTCAAAAGACTGGGGAGAGATCTCGAGATTATTTCCGTAAAACCAGAAAAGAACGGAAATCGCGACCAGATCATCGACAAAGAGACCGATAAACTCATCGAAAAGCTTCAAAAAGATCAAAACTATAAAGTCCTGCTATCCAAGGACGGCAAACAATGCGACACGCCAGACATGACCAAGATCGTCCAGGACGAAAACACTGTCACCTTCATCATCGGCTGACCTTATGGTCTTAATGAAGAAAAACTCGACAACGTCATAAACAACAAGATCGCTTTCTGAAACATCACCCTCCCGCATGGGTTGGCAAAACTCACGCTGCTAGAGCAAGTCTATAGGAGTAAGAGTATTATTGAAGGGAAGGAGTATCATTATTAGAAAACCATTGACTTATAAAGCAACGACACTATAATGTCTGAACACAAAAAACTGACACAATAATCTATGAAAAAGACATTATTAATAATCATCGGCTGCATATGCATGATATCATGCGACAATGCATCCAAGTCACACCCAGAACTTTGGGCAGAAGACAGCGAAACAGCAAAGACTACTCCGCCTAAAAAAAGAAGGGACATACTGATGCCGGAAGTGTATGTCAAAAGTATTCAAGACTACATAATCAACAACCCCGGAGGCAGAAACGTGAAACTAGGAGATGGAGACAAGTACGAGCTCTCTATTAAGGACGGGAGCATTATTTGTAAGGCCGCTAACTACTCTTTGATTTTGGCAGTAGATAGTGTGCGTATCGATCCGCTGGGCGCTATAAGCAATGAGGCAGTACAGGAAGACATCTACGAACTCGTTGCTATCGCTAAATAAGAACAATCAAACATTGTATTAAAGTTACAGTCCCGGCATGCCGGGACTTTTTTTATTTCTTTTGGATCGCAATTTTTGCATAAAAAAACACCACTATATGAGATACATGTGGTGATAAGGGAGGTAAGTTCAAGGTGGGTTAGGATTAGTTTGCCTGGAGAACAATGACGTGTTCTTCTTTAAAGTTATTACATTGTTTACCGGGCGTTTTAGAGTAAGTCATAAGATCATATTCTTTCATGAGCCAAAACTCTGTTACAAGTTTTTTTGTGGCCTTCATCTCATCGGGGCTCATGTTTTTACACGATGAAATGTTAATCTCGATCTGCCCCCACGGGTAGACGTGCATTGTGATACACGACTCATAGAGGCCGATAAATACCGTCCATGCTTCGTTAACGCCGGTGCTAATCTCAGCGATGGGAGCCATAAATTCAGTCATGCCGATGCTTGCCACAAGATCTCGCGCAAATTGTTGCAGGATCTTAGAATTTCGACGCTGACCATCCGGGGACTCATTGTCCTGGAATACATCCTTCCTCCCCATATCAATAGACGAGAAGATAGTATAATAGTGCGTAAATAGTGTTTTTGTTTTCATCACAGTCTTTTTGTTTGTTCAGCGAGTCTATGTTTTCATGAGTGGTTTGCAATTTATTTAGCAAACTATAGCCATTTTTTATCAAGTATGGATAATAGCTGTATTATAGAATTTCCGGTGTATGCTTGCATAACGAAAAAAAATCTTCTTTCTGCGGCTTTCGGAAAAGATTGCAAAGCTGTCTGAGACGATCTTTGCAGTAAGAAGAAGCACTATAGACATCAACCTGCACAGTATTATCGCCAGCAAAGTAATGAACGATCGCATGCACTCCTCCATCGAAAATCTTCCCCGTCCATATATGAGAGCGAGTATTGTGTGTGAGAGCTATCTTCTTGTTTTTTCTCATATTTAGAAAAACAACAAGACTCGAAAGATATTCTTCCAATAGCTGTCTTGTTGTTCCTCACGTATTCATGTCACGTCCTACGACGCAATAGTAAAGAAAGTGGTGATGCACCAGTTTATCTTTCTCCATGATAATTTTTTTGTAAAGTTTTTGAGATTTATATTTGGGCCATCAGTACTATAGCTAATATATTTCGCCTTGCAACAGATTTGATAAAAAATATAATATTTTTATCAAGTTTTGATAATACCCGTTTTATCTGTATAATATGCATTATGTTTAGTATCCGTATTGAGTACGCCATTATCGCAGCGCTCGCCGAGCAAAAAGACATCACTGTGCAGGAGTTGTATGCCTCCGTCACTAACGGCAAAAACCTGAAAGTCTCCCTCCCTAACTTCTATAAGATAGTAGGACGTATGATTGACAGTCAGGTACTTGTGAAAACAAAAGGAAGACTTCATATCCACACGATGTATCTTCACTTCATCGTCAAACTCGCAGAGAATGTGCAAAAGACTTATTTTTCAAACGCCACACACAATGTCGAGACCCTGCAGGCGGGCGACCAGCAAACCTTTAGCGCGTCAAGCTTGTACGATCTTGATGTTATCTGGATGGATATTCTTACGCAGCTGATAAAAAAATATCCTGATGCTGAAGGATTCTACTATAACTCTCACCCGTATCATGTTCTCAGTATCACCGACAAAGAAAAGGCCAACATGGAAGAGATAGGAAGCGGCCTAAAAAAATCATACTTTCTCTTTGGAAATACAACCTTTCTGGACCAGTACGGCAGCACACTCTACAGCATGAAAGGCTACACGATAAAGTGCAGCGATGATGTTCCATTTCCGGAAGAAGGCTACTTTATCAATATCATCGGAGATTATATTATCGAATGTACGCTACCTCAAAGCGTGGCCCAGCATTATCAGATCTTCTTTGATACGGTGAACTCTCTTGATACTTTCAACGTCCAGATGTTCGGACATATTATCAAGATGAAAGACACGTGCAGTATCAAAGTAATCCACTCCCCTGAACACGCGAAAAAGATGAAACAAAAAATCAAAAAGTTCTTCTCTTAGGCGCACGACGTATCATATACACACATCATTCATTCTCATATTTTTCTAATATCTCCACAAAAAAAATCTATCACTTGCAAATTAATTTCTAAAGAGTAATTGATAGAGTTACACAAAAAATACAAAAATTTATCTTCTAAAAACAAAAATAAAATGTTCCACACAAGCGTGAATTACGCCATTATTGACGTAGTTGCAAAGTACAAAAATTTGTCCGTGCAAGAGCTGTACCAACAGGTCTGCACAAAATGAATTTCGGTATCTTTACCGAATTTTTATAAAATAGTGGCACACATGGTCGACGACCAGATACTAATAAGACCACACGGCAAGCTACAGATCCATTCGATCTTCAGTCGCTACATAGCGGGACTGGTTGATGGGATACAAAGACATCTCAATGAGAACCAGGACAGCCCGATTGCAAAGCTTGCCGTCGGCCAGCAGGAAAGCTGGACTGAGGCCAATCTGCACGATCTGAATATTATTCGTAGTGATCTTCTCGGTCAGCTCGTCAAAATATACCCATGCTCTGTGAGCTACCACTACTCATCGCATCCTTACTATCTGCTCAGCGCTCCGCAAAAAGAGCAAGCAACGATGGAGGAGATCGCGCGCTGACTTGAGCATGCCTATATGCTTATCGGCAATACTCATTATCTGGATAGATATGGATCACAAATTTTAAATAACAAACTCTATACAACCGTCTGCACCGACAACTCACCCTTTCCTGAGGAAGGTTACATGGTCGATATTATCGGCGACTATATTATCGAATGCAGTTTCCCGAAGATTATCACAGAAAACTTCACGCTCTTCTTTCAGACGATCCTGAATCTAGAATGATATAAAAAAGAGTTCTTCTATCAGCTGATCAAGATGAAGACTCCCTGCACGCTCAAGCTCATCCACTCTCCTCAGCACGCAAAAACCATGAAAGAAAAGATAGGGAAAGCCTTTGTATAACGAGATATATCAGCAATTGAAAAAGTAGTCCGGATCACTATAAACGAGGGACTACTTTATTTTATTATGAAGGAACGTAGATGAAATATGAATTAACAAAAGGCAACGGGAATTATGAGGTAAAGGTGAGCGTTGATGGGAAAACCCAGGAAGAGATGAAAGAAGGTGCGTTGAAATTAGCACAAAAAGATTTTTCGTTTGCAGGATTTAGACAGGGACATGTGCCTTTGGATATTGTGGAAAAGAACATTAAGCCCGAATATATGCAGATGGCTATGTACGAAGAGGTTATGAATAAGGCGCTGCAAAAGGTGGTCGAAGAGAACGAGAAGATCAAGTTCATCGGACAGCCATACGATCTGCAGGATAAAAAGGAAGAAAATAACCGAACGATCACATTTAAACTTGATGTCTATCCTGAGGTTGAAGTGAAGGACAAAAAGCGGGAGACAATTCACGTTCACGCTATCACAACTACTCCAACGGCTGAGGAAGAGGCAAACGCGCTCAATAATCTTCGCCGCCAGTATGCCGACTATCAGGATACGGACACCATTACGGAAGAAAGTGTTTCAAAACTGAAGTTTGTCATAAATGATAAAGACGGTAATGAGATCGACAAAGGGTCTGCATTCCTCGGAAAGGAAGAATACGAAGAGTTCGCTCTCGTAAAGAAGGAGTTTGTCGGACAGAAGAAAGATGCGGTTGTTGAACTCGCGTATGATGAGAAGAAGTTGCCTCATGTGCTGCATATCCGCAAGGATGATGAGAAGAAAGATCTTAAGCCTGCAACAGTTTCGGCAACGATCGTTGATATCAAAAATGTGATCCTGCCTGATCTCAGTGATGTTGAGGTATTGAAGAAGCTCTTCCAGAGCGAAGAGATCACGTCAGAAGAGTCACTGAAAAATAAGATCCACGAGGTGCTGGGACAACAGAAGCGTGAAAATGAGTTACATCAGGCAGTTGAGCACGTAGTTGAACAGGCAAGCGCATCAATGAGCGTCAGCATCCCGCAGACTATCCTCAGAGAAGAGATGGGAGCCCGCATCAAACAGCTTGGCGACCGCATGGGCGGAGAGGCTGGCATGAAACAGTATTTTGAACAGATCGGTGAAGAAGGAACAACGAAAGTCTATAATGATATAGAACTCTCTGCAAGAACATCTCTTGAGAAATTCTTCATCCTCAGAAAGCTCGTGGAGCTCCTCGGTATCGATAATATCGACCGAAACAAGAATCTCGATGCTGAAGAGAAGATCTATGAAAAGTTGAGTGCGGGTGGCACAAAAACACATGATCATCATGATCACGACAACACAGAAAAAGCTCCAAAAAAACCCGCATCTAAATCAACAAAAAAGGACGAAAGCACAGGTGAGAAGCCGAAGAAGACGGCAGCAAAAAAGAAAAAAGAAGAGTAATATTGTGTCAATATGTCAACACAAAGCAATAAATTAGCCTTTACATTATTACGCAGATTACTATGTTTGGACAGCTCGGAGAAATGAAGAAAATGTATGACAAATATAAGAAGCTACAAGAGGCTTTGAAAAGTGTCATAATCAGAGCAAAAGATAATACGGAGAATCCGAAAGTGATCGTAGAGATTTCGTGAGAGATGAAGATCAAGAAAGTAGACATCGTAGATGAAAGCGTATTATCAGTAGAGCGCAAATCAGAGCTCGAACAAGCCATACAAATAGCCTTTGAAAAAGGACAAGCAAAAGCACAGGAGATCGCGACTGAAAAGACGAAAGAGATCCTTGGTTTTGACCCCTCTCAAATGGGAAGTATGCTTGGAGGATCAGGTGGTGGAATGCCAAACATCCCTGGATTAAGTTAGTATGGAATACGTTCCATAAGGATAAAACACCCCAAAACTAAACACTCAGAAATAGTATGTCTCCACACAAACGGGCATACTATTTTTTTTGTAAAAATTTTATAGTAAATACAGATTGAATGTATATACCCTTAATAATTATATTGAATGAATAATTTTATTAGTTCACTCTTTCACATGAATATTGAAAATCTTCATCCAATCATGGTCCACTTCCCTATCGCCCTACTCACAATCTACAGCCTACTTGAAATCGCCTCTCTTTTTCGCAAGGTGCGCCACAATAGAACTGTATGGTATATCAAACTCTTTCTGCTACTCGTAGGATTGATTTCAATACAAGCAGCACTCACAACTGGTGAAGCGGCAGGAGATGCAGGGTTTGGCGTAAGAGATATCATGGAACGACATGAGAACTTTGCTAATATATCGGTATGGCTGTATGGGATATCTGCTATTGGCTATGTGCTACAACGGTTTCTCTACGATGGAATCACAACCCGTCGGTGAAAAAAAGTAATCAGCACTATACTCCATACACGAATACAGAACATTGTTGTTTTGTATAGGAGACTTTGATTATCTATCATACTGTGAATAATAGGACTCGTCACGCTGACCATAACAGGAGCACTTGGCGGCGCGATGGTCTACGGAACAGAAGCTGATCCGATAGTGAAGATGGTAATTGAGCTTTTACAAATAAGCCATTAGAGAGTCTATGACAAAAAAATCGGCATCCCGCCGATTTTTTTATTTCTTATTTATTTGAGAAATTTCCTGAACAGTTAATTTTTTCCACCCCTGCGCTCACTTAAACGCAAATGGTTTAATCGGTCTGACATCCTCGTAGATGTGGCATCGGAGCGTCGGGTCGAATGCTACAAAGCATGCGTCTGCGTCCTCTGGCCTCATTGGTCTACAGTCAACTAATAGGCCCACAGCGATAGCGTGTCAGTGGTGGAGCTCCTTTCCTGCAAGGAGCTTTTTTATGCGCTGAAATTGTTTCTCTCTTGCCCCGCGCAAAAGCTCCGCTTCTGAGTATCATTTTTGGCTACAACATAAAAGGACCAGTCAACGATAGTTCGTCGACCAGGTCCTTGTTTCTATTTTGCCGTACAGCATGAGAGAGCCGAAAGGCTCTTTTCGACTCAATGCGCGGATGTTAGTTGTTGTAATGTTATTCAATATGTTTTGCATGAGCAGTAAGTTTTTTATAGAGTGTTGCCTGTGCAAGTTTGACAGTTGGAACAGTCCAGAGAAGTCCAATGAAAGCTGGGATGACACCTAAGATGGTGATACCGAGTGTAAGCAGCCAGATACCAATAATCTCCCGAACGTGTCACTTTGTGATCTCCCGGCTTGCACTAATAGCTTCGATGGCATTCATATTTTGGTCCACAACGAAGTACTCTGCGAGATAGAGTCTTGCAGCGACATAGATACCAGGGATGATCAACAGCACGAATCCTATAGCGATAAGAATACCTGCGAGGAATTTCGTCACGATCCATCGTCCGACACGAACCCATTTATGATCCCAGAGATCAGAAAGCTTGTGTGCTTTTTCATGCACAAAATGCAAAAAGATCTTGATCATACCAAAGGTGAAGATAATCGCCAGCACCTGACATACGAAAGAAATCGCAATAACCAACACTTCTTGACTATCTCACACGATCAGCTGAACAAGCGCAGGAATATAGCTCACTACTGCGATCAGGACGAACATCTGAAAGAAAAACCAAAAATCCTTCTTCGCATGTTTCCATCCAAACTTCAATCCCTCGTGTCTAAAGATGCCATAAAAACTTTGCTGCTTATCCATTTTGGCTATAAAAAAAACAAATAAATACCTGCAATATATGAGCTCCGATACAAATTGCAATCTCTTATACGACAGAACATATAACACAAAAGCCCCCGATTTCGGGAGCTTTTTTCTATTATCTATTTATTAATAACGTTCTTACGCATATGGACTTTCATCGTCGCCCTCGTCTGCGTCTGCATCGTTAACAGGACGTACATTCGGCGTAACATTTCAAGCCTCAGTATCTTCCTCTTTATTGTGAGCACTTCTGTCACTTCTGTGTGACTTATCGTCCCACGCATGTCTGTCACCTTTCTCTTTGAACTCAATAACGAGTGGCACTCCGACAAATCAGAAAGCACGACGGAGTACGTTGTCGACCCATCTCGTGTAAGCAAAGTTGGTCTTGGCCATCGAATTGATGAATAGCACAAAGCGCGGCGGGTGGGCTGAAACTTGTGACGCGTAGTACATTCTACAGATTTTGTTTTTGGGGAAACGTGGAGGGTTTTTGACCATAGCTTCTCCAAGCACTTTATTGAGCTGTGAGGTCGTGATACGCTGACCCATCTCACTGTGAATCTTTGTAATGAATTTGAAGAGCTGTGTCACTCCTTTACCGTTCTGTGCTGAGATCGGGATGATAGGAATCCACTTTGCCATCTCGAGAAATTTCACGATCAGTGCCTGTTTCTGCTCAAGCTCTTTTGCTGTTACGAGATCGACCTTGTTGAGAACGATGATAATCGGCACATGAAAACGGATCATATCACCGATGATTTTCATGTCCATATGGGTGATAGATTCAGTGATATCGATCATCATGATGATCATCGGTTTCATAAACTGAATCATCTTGAAAGTCTTTTCCCATGCGATCTTCTCTAACTGGACGGCTCTCGCTCCACGACGGATACCTGCGGTATCGTACATCCTGAAAAGTTGGTTTCCGATCGTCAGATCGGTAACAATATAGTCGAGCGTCGTTCCCGGTTTTTCGTCCACGTGTGCAAGTTCTGCCTTAGCAAGATAGTTAAGTAATGAAGATTTTCCTGCATTTGGTTTTCCCACGATAGCGATATTGATAACACTCTCTTCGAGATTATCTGAAGATTTTTTCTCCCTGAGTGAGTATTTCTTTGCAAGCGTATGCACCTCTTCCATAAGAACATCAAGGTTTTCACCGTGTTTTGCAGCGATTCCCACCACCTCCTTATAGCCTAACGTGTAGTAGTCAGAAAGAGCAAGTGTGTATTTTTTGTCGAAAAGATGTCCTTCAAGTTTATTCACGACAAAGATGGTTCTCTCTTTTTTGCCGCTCGACATAATCATGTCATGGATCTTCTCCTCTTTTGCAGTCATTCCTTTCTTGCCGTCGACAATGAACAGAAGAATATCAGCATCGTCAATAATCGTCTGAATATATGGTAACTCCTGGTCGAAATTATCAAGTCCCGGACTGTCGATGAGTTCAACACCCTCAAGTTCACGCAAGATCGAACGATCCCTGAGAAGCTCTCTTGTCGTTCCGTGAATGTCGGTTACGATCGCACGAAAACTCCCGAGTAAACGGTTAAACAGAGTCGACTTGCCGACATTGGTAGCTCAGATAAATCAAATTTTCATAGAAAAATGCTTATTTCAGGAGATAATAGAGCTAGAGTATAGTTATTACCTAGTGATTTTCAAGGGATTGACTTAATAACCAATAAGCATACAATATATTTTCAAACAAAACTATTCACGGATCATTAAAAGACATACTTATGAAAAAACTGAAAATAACACTTCCCGACGGCACAGTAATTATTTGCTCCTTTTCGTCTCGTAGAGTGCCACTGGATGATACCGATATTTTGGTATTAACAAAAGCATACGCAGGGCGATACAATGAAGATGTTCTTACAAAAAAATCCTATCGCTGGTCGATCTCATTAGGAGAAGACGGCTGCAAGACATTCAACGAGCTGTTTGTGGCAAAAGGCGAGGAATATGTCCCCTTTTTATATAAACACCCAGAGCATAGGGGTGGGATTGATTTGGGCGATGTGTACGCCATCGTTGATAACATCAACGACCAGGCGATACCCATGTTGTTAGGAGCTATCGTTATCTTCGCATTATGCGGGCGGCTACTTGGGGGAGAAGATCACATGGATCGTTTTCTCACAGTTGTTAAGTCACAGCTAACAGACTGCATAACGAAAGATGGCTACTGGGATACCAATCGCCTACGCAACATTTGGATAATACATAATTACTATTTCTTACACGTATTGAAGTGTAGGTTCGAAGAGCTTGATGACTGATGGTCGTCTTCAGTGAATGCATATAAGCCCCGGCTTACCGGGGCTTTTTTTATTTATGAGATCTCTCCTGAGAGCTTTTTTATTTTTTCATCGGTCTCGTCAAGGGTTCTCTGTAAATCATCTAACTGCTTTTGCATCAGCTCTTCTAATTTCTTTTTCACATTTTCAAGCGTCAACGTTCCATCCATAATCAGTAGCATCACAAGCTCTTCAGGATAGAGTCATCTATACTGCTCCTGTCTATTGTTACCGTTTGCATTCACATACTTCATTTTATTCACTCTTCCATAGACATCTCCTCTTCCATCCTGTTCCAGACATACACGATCGAGAATAATTTCACCCGAGCTAGGGAGACTACCTATAGCGAAAAGTCCAACGTTCTCATAAACCTTATTCATCAAAGAATGTTCAATATCAATATAATTCTTGACAGAATAGTTTTGAGCATCAATACCATAATTGATTCATTTTCTACGTTTATATACTTGATTTCCTTCGAACGTGGAGAAGTTGGCATCAAATAGTATATCCACCTGTATATTCTTGTCTCTTATCATCGTCTCAAAAATAATCTTATCGTAAGACCTCTGTCCACTAGTACGATTATCAATAAGATAAGCGTTTTGTAAAAGCTCATGTATCTGTAAGAATTGCTGCATGTACTCATCACTCTTCTCCTTGGAAAGCACATGAGAATTATATCTTTCTTTATCTTCAAGCATTTTTTGTTCTTCTTCTTGTTTCCTCTTTTCTTCTTTTCTCTTTGATGCGATCAGCTCTTCTTTTCCCTGCTTACTTTGCAAGCGCTGCTTCAAAACATCTCTTTTAGCAAAAGACTCAGCTACAGTTATATCAAATCATCTACTAATATAAGCCTCCAAAAGGTCTTCGTACGTCATTTCAGTTACAAGCGCTTTCACTGTTTCATCGTTAGATTTTCCGAAAAATGACATAATAGTAGAGGTGATTTTTTGACGCCATGAGGCATTAATTGATTGCTTCATTTTTTTAGATCAGAATATAAACATGTCAATATTATAAAACGAAAAAGAAAAAACACAAGTTCTTACCTGCGTTTCATGGCGCCGTTATTCGACGGCAATTATGATAAATTAGATCGTAATTGATCAAAAAGCATAGCTTGAAGATCGAAGATCTGCTTATCATTGATCTGCATGCCTACCAGCTGTTTATCATAAGATGTATGAAAATAGCTTCCATCCATGATCATCACGTCCGCCTTTTTGATAGACGGTTCCTTACAGAGTTTAATGCGATACGTCTTCGACTGATGCTTCTTCTTATAGGCTCTGGCAGCGGGAGAATCGTAGAGTATACGATGTGTAATTCAGAGCGAAGTATTAGCTAGTTCAGTCGTCTGCTCTATATTAAGCGCAAAGTATTCCATACATCGATCTATATCCCGGATGCTGCGAACGAACTCTGATTTTTTGATCTGTTTCCACATCACGCTCGTAATCTCAGCTGTACCATAGAATTTCACTAATGGAGCGGCAGTGACTCCTGATTTAAGTGTATCAAATTGGTCCTTATACTGGGCAAAAAACTCTTGGACTGAGTGGAGCTCTTTCGACTGTTCCTGAATAAGCACCAAGAATTGTTCTATACTAATCGCTCTATAATGAGTCGTCTTTGCCTGTGGCTCCTCCACCAAGATTCCTTTAGCAACAAGCCTCTTCACCGACTCATAGATCGTCGATCTGGCCTTATTGGTCAATCTCGCAATAGTCACCATAGAGACAGATCCATATGGCAATGTTGTCATATACACCAAACAATCAAGCTCATTATAACCAAGCGTGAGAAAGTGTGGAAGTGTCTCTTGAAAAAGTTTGTCGTTAGTTGACGGCATAGTTAAAGTATATGCAATTATACAATATTTGCAAATAGGTTTTAGCATAGAGCTAGACTTAAAGCACTATTGACTTAGTTTACGGAAAGGATATCATATCCGGGATATTTATATACCATATTATAGTCATGTCACTTACTAATAAACCCTGAGAGTCGCCAGCAGACATTACTACTGCTGATACAAATGATATTAAGCAATGACTCCTCTTTGCCCTAGAATCATATACGCCAGCACAAAAAGCAGCTTTAAAAGCTACGCTTCAGCAGGTATATGAAGGCATCTATAGCGAAAATCATGCGAAGCCATTTCATACTATTGCGATAGATGATGAGCAATGACTTTCTGACTACTTCGACAATCTATTACCTCTCTTTTCTGGAGGCGAGCCTCACAGAAAACATGTAAAGAAAAAACTTCTTGCGTTTATTAAAAATGGGAAAGAGAATGCGACGTCGAGATGAGGTTTGCCAGTAGATAGAGTTCTCTTTTTCTACAATAAAGATCTTCACGGGATAGGCATGAATCCAGACTTTGGAGACAAAATCAATGCGGAAAATAATATCGATATGCGAGATGACGAAGGCAATGGTTGAATAGAAGACTATATAGATTTTCCGGGGGCGTTTGGTGATCCAAACTCAGGAAAATTTGCTATGGTTAACGCGACTGAAGATCTTCACAAGAAAAGGCCAAACGCAATAATGATAGTCATCAAAGGACGACCAAGAAGAAAGTTTGACTTTCTTATGCATCAGTACTTTCATGCGGGTACAGCAAAGTACTACCCAGAAACAGTAGAAGCCGTATGGGATGCGACTGATCAGGAGGTCCGAAATAAATTTGCTACTCAGCAAGAAGACGACTACTAAAAAAGATCCCTCGGGATCTTTTTTTAAAACTTCACAATATACGTCTCCTTACTCTCCTTTCTGCACGCGCTCGGCTTAAAGACCTTCACATTTTTGTCACCGACGATCGCTTTAAACTCTTTCACAAACTCTTCGAAGCCTGGACCCATGAAAATTTTAATGACAGCCTTGCCTCCGGCTTTCAGAAACTGCGCATACAACGGCAATGTCGTACGTAAAAGCTCGATACTCCTTATAGCGTCCACATCCTTAAATCCGATCGTATTCGGCGCCATATCAGAAATAATCGCATCAAATTTCTCCACTCCATGTTTTCCAATTATCTTACCAACCGCTGCTGTATCCTGAATATCCTGCACATATCGATGAACGCCGGGAATCTCAACCGTCGAGGGTTTAATATCCAAACCGATGATAACGGGATTTTTAATAGAATTTTTCTTCATGTTTTCATTAACATACTGCATTCGTGAGCCGGGCGAACAACCGATGTCCATCACTGTCTTCACATTTCTATCAAAAATCTTGTACTTTTTATCAATCTCCTCCAACTTGAAAGCACTCCTGGCTTTATATCAGGATTTTTTCGCTTGTTTAAAGTAATGGTCGTAAGGATTGTAGGTCATAGAGCAAACTATAGGGATTAAGCGGCAAAAATCAACCATTGACTCTTATATCGTATTGGGTAAAGTATCGACATTGGTGTTTTTATATAGGATAAAAGCTAGAATAATGAATAAACAACTATCTTTCGATCCGGACATATTGACGACAAAGTATAATTTGCAAAAAGGGAAGGACGGAGTTTACGGATATGGTTCAGGACTTTTTACTCAAGAGTGAAATGTCAGTAAGAAGAATATGATAGACTTAATTTTTCCGGTAGAGAATACGCACGAGTGGCATAAGGCAAATCTCGAAAACAATGCGAATGATTACTCAAAATATGCGAGGAAGCATGGGCTTGAGATCATCGACGCATTACAAGAAACGTGTGCGAAGATCTACTATCATCCCTATGTTCCATTCGAGGGACAGACGATAAAGTATGGCGTCATTTCAGTAGATGATATGATCAGAGATCTCAATGAGCGATCGCATCTATACGTAGCAGGAAGAGCGCATAAGCCAATGGCGACCATTCTGGAAAATGAAAAGATCGATGAGGCTATGAGAAATAACCGAAATAGTGCAGTCAATACTGCTCTCTTGTTCCTGCCAGAAGAGTTCTCAAAGATGGATCTTTATATGAAGATTGCTAACCTGTCGTATATGGGAGATTCCAGAAAAATGCTGAGAGGGGAACCTAAAGACAAAGTAGGAAGAATCGTGAAAGGGAGCCGGGAAGGATTTGAGAATATCTATGCACCTATTATTAACTCAAAAAAAGATATTCTTCAAGCACTTAATGGCGATAAGATACAACAAACATTTGAGCCAAGAGAGACCGCGAATCTTTATTATAGTCTTCCTAGCCATCTTCGTGAGGTAGCATGAGAAGTAACGAGATTTAACGATAGAACGATCATGCAGGAACAGATAAAAAAAGCTATTACATCTATAGTGAAAGATGCCAGTGTAGGTCAATCATTGAAAGGATATCGCTCAGCAGGATTGTGAAGATCTACAAGATATCTTCTTGATAAGGCAAAGAAGGCACGATTCCAATAACAGTATGGGTTTCACTCCCTTGCAATGATCTACTATTTGCCTATATTATGCTCCTACGATAATATCGTGAGATTTTAGTTGTTTTGCTCGATCAAGGATGAAAAAGGGAGTACGTTGGTTTATTATATTTGCCGTAGTTGTTACAGCACTTTTGTATTTTGTGAATAGTAATTATGATATAAGCACCGATGAGAAAGGAGAGAAAATTATCGCAAAGGTCGACAATACTCGCGCTAGTGATCTGACGGCGCGGCTTGCACTCTATCAGAGCGGAACGTTCGAGAAGGTGACGGTGATCAATGATACCCTGATCGAAGGCTACCAGAAGTCGGAGAAGACTGGAGGGAGCTTTTTTCCTGCCGACTATCCCGTAGTCTACTATAATGTGTTCACCTCAGAGAAGCCGGAAAATACGACGCTGAAGGATCTCGGTGTTTCTCTTACAGGAAGTACGCCTATTACGGCGACTACAGAAGAAGGCAATACATTATCAAAAATATTCATGGAAGATATTCTTCCGCTGCTCTTTTTCCTGATCGCCGCATTTTTCCTATTGAGATTCTTTGGACCAAAATGAGGTGGTATGCCATTCAACATCCAGGCAGGAAAACTTAAGACAAAGAAAGATATTACGACAAGATTTTCAGATGTTGCAGGTATGGACGAGGTGAAAGAAGAGCTCGTAGAGATTGTTGAGTTCCTGAAAAATCCTGATAAATTTTCAAAAGCCGGTGCGCGTGTACCGAAAGGCGTACTCCTCTTCGGAGAGCCAGGAAGCGGAAAGACATTACTCGCGAGAGCTGTTGCCGGCGAAGCGAATGTGCCGTTCTTCTCAGCGAGCGGTTCTGAATTTATGGAAATGCTCGTAGGTATGGGTGCTGCGAAGGTCAGAGAGCTTTTCAATAAGGCAAAAGCTGCTGCTCCTGCGATCATCTTCATCGATGAGATCGATGCGATCGGTAAGAGACGTGGCTCAGGTTTCACTGGCGGACATCAGGAGCAGGAGCAGACGCTCAACCAGATATTGACAGAAATGGACGGATTTGAACAAGGCACTCGTCTGATTGTTATCGCAGCAACAAATAGGCCTGATACCTTAGATCCAGCGCTCCTCCGTTCAGGAAGATTTGACCGTAAGGTGATGGTAAACCGTCCGACGCTCGAAGAGAGAGTGTTGATCATCAAGTATCACTTGAAGAACAAGAAGATAGATAAGAGTGTTAATCTTGATGCCCTTGCTCGTAAGACAAGTGGTTTTGTCGGAGCAGATATAGAAAATATTTTAAATGAAGCCGCTCTCAAAGCAGCGAAAGAAAATAGAATAGTGATGACGAACAGAGATCTCGACTATGGTCTCGAAAAGATGGTCATGTGACCGGAGAAGAAGATCAAGTCATTGCAGGGAAGAGAAAAAGAGATCATAGCGTTCCACGAACTTGGACATGCGGTTACTGCATTTCATACGCCTGAGTCTGATCCGGTGGAAAAGATCTCTATCGTATCACGTGGTATGGCGCTTGGTGTTACCTGGATGATGCCAGAAGTAGACAGCTACTTATACAGCAAGGCGAAATTCCTCGACCAGATGGTTTCACTCCTCGGCGGACGCGCTGCTGAAGAGATCTTCTTCGGAGAAAAACATATTACAACCGGAGCGTCGAACGACTTTGAAAGAGTGACAAAGATCGCTACTGATATGATCATCAAATATGGAATGGACGAAGAGCTCGGACAGGTTGTCTACATTAACAAGAATATGTGAGAGTATGAGATGTTTAAACCATATTCAGAAAAGACTGCTGAGCTGATCGATCTCAAAGTAAAAGAACTCATCAACGCAGCTTACCAAAAATCAAAAGCGATCCTCCTCGACTCTAAAGAGCTGATGGAGAAGATGGCGAAGGTACTCAGCGAAAAAGAGTACCTCACCAGAGAAGAGTTCGAAAGCTTCATGAAAGAGCCACACGATGCAGAGATCTTCATGAAGAAATTACTTGATGAGTATCATGAGGAGCTGAAGAAGGTGGAAGCAAAAGTTACTAACTAATAGTTTATAATCTACAGGCACATAATGACCCATGACCTCGACTCTCTCATCAAAGATGTAGAAGCTATCAAAGCCAGAAATCACCGCGTTGAACTTGAGAAAACTCGGGAGATTAGTCTGGCAAGAAAACTTCGAATAGCTGTTATTACCTATATACTTCTCGGGCTCTATATGTATGCCATCGGAGACCAGAGACGATATCTTAATGCAATCGTTCCTACGGTCGGCTTTGTCATAGGATCAATGTGACTCAGACGAATAAAAAATATATGGATAAAGAGTCATAAGTAGTTTATCTAGTAACGTGACGCTTATGAACACACCCGGCAGCGACTATTCATCATTGGAAAAACGCGTAGAGGAACTCCCGTTCAGGAAAAGCAATCTTGTCTTTATTTTCAATCCACAGTGACAGGTACTGCTCTACAAGAAAGTCACTACTCAGAACCAATTTGATGCTTCACTCCAAAGGCGTAATGGCCTCGGTGGCAAGTTAGATCCGGCAAAAGATAGAACGAATGAAGAATCGGCAGTAAGAGAATCCCAAGATGAATGAAAAGTCGACATAACAACAGATGATCTGCAAAAGGTATGAACTATTCGCTTCTACTTCAGAACTAAGACAAAACACAACCAAGAATGCGATATCTATTTCGTTACAAATTATACAAGGCCATATGGCGAAAGCGACGAGATGAGAGATCCAAAGTGGTACGATAGTGACAAGTTACCAGAAGACGAGATGCGACCGAGCGATAAAATCCGAGTTCCTAAAATTATTGAAGGCGGCAATATTCTTGCAGTAGTTTACCATGAAGATGATGGCAAGCTTATTGAATATATACCGGTACAAAGCTTCGATGAAGTAGATCACGAATACTTTAACAAACATTAAAAATATCCATCTAACATGAAGACAACCTCACTCATCTATCTTTTCAATCCGCAAGGACAGGTCCTCCTCGGCGCAAAAAAGAAAACGAATCGACAATTTACTGCAGCGATTGGCAAACGAAACGGAGCTGGAGGAAAGATTAATGAGGGTGAAACACTTCTACAAAGTGTTGTAAGAGAGCTTGAAGAAGAGACAGGCATTAAACTGCCTGAAGAAGCTTTCACGCACTTAGGGATCAATAAATTATATTACGAAAATAAGCCTGATCGAGATCAGGAAGCTCACGTTTTTGTAACGAAGGATTTCGTGTGAGATCCTCAAGATAGTGATGAATTGATCCTAAAGTGGTTCGACATCAAAGACATCCCCTACGAAAACATGCGGGATGACGACATCTACCGGATGCCGAGGATGCTTGCTGGCGAGTACTTTGAATACATCTTTCACTTCTCAGAAGAGGGTAAAATCAAGAGTCATGAGCTTATTAAGTAACCACAACCAACTATTGCTATCTCTCCCTATCTATATATAATCACTGACACTTACTTTTTCATGAGAAAATCATGTTCGACGAATATGTTCAGCTCAGATATCATGAGTATAATGCTATAAGCAATTTTCAGAATACTCATCTACCAATGAATGAGTTTCTGGAGGGCAATTTTTCACAGGCAGGAAAAATCAACTCCGCTTTTAAGCAATTCATCGCAGAGTGTCTTTCTAAGGTTACACAAGACCGTTATAAGCACGCTGATCTGGACTCATATATCAAAGCAGAGCTTGTGAAACTTTACGAGGAAAAGAGAAAACTGGAACAACAAATAAGTGCCGAAAAAGAGAAAATAACAGCAGCCAATGGAACGATTAGAAAAGCGCTTGAGGAACTGGAAGCGAAATATGGAAACGATCAGGCAGGAAAAACTATTTTTGCAACGCGGAAGAAGGCAAAGACAGTGGCTACCTGGATATTGGCGGGTGCATTTGATAATCTTGCAGGAGACGAAAGCAAGAAGGAGCTTTATGAGCTGTTGTATCCTGTCTATGAGAAGATGAAGCAGGATGCAAATTGGTCTGCATTGTATCAGGCGGAAGATGCAAAACTAAAAGCGGAGCTTCAAATGCAGAAACTTAATACCAAGTTAAAGTATCGCAAGAATGGCCATGACAGCGTCGGCAATAGGATAAAAAGTTATGAAAACTGAGAATCAAAAGATAACATCCTGGAATGGATGATGAAAGACGTAGGACAAATGCTTGGGAAGTTAGATCACGTCCACGATGAGATCGACCCAAGAGATCCTGAGACTATTTTCACCGAGAACATCGTAGCTCGTCGTATACTGAGCGAGAAAACTCCCCTCGTAGAAAAGAAAAAAGCACTGCGTCGTTTTCAGGATAAGCGTGGATTATTCGACCGTATTTGTTGGCAGTATGGCGAAAGATTCTATGGCGAAGATAGACTTATAAAAGAGAGATCGAGGAAGAAAGAAATGAGAGAGTTATGAGTCTATCTGTATAGTCTTATGACACCGGATGAGAGATCACGAATTGCAACCTCCGATAATCATCCTATAAGACAACTAGTTAAGAGAATCGAAGCAAGCTCACTGAACAAAACAATTCTTTTCCCTCATGAATATAATGATCTTATCAAGGAAATCACACCTCCTGAGACCTATGAAACGCTTGCCTGAAAAAAGAAAAAAGTAAAATGATATGGAGGGGGGCCACTCTTATCCACAGAAGAGGAACTGTCTGAAAAAAGAGCTGCGTAAAGCTCTTTTTTTTTATTCGCATTTCTCTATTCTGAGTTAGTGTTTATTTCCGATTTGATCTCCATGAAAACACGTCGTCCCATGAGAATGTATAAGCTGCTGATCTATGCGTATAGCTGCTCATGTTTTGCGGAAGGAATTCTACTTCCCATCTATGCGATCTTCGTACAGAATATCGGTGGCGACATCCTTGATGCTTCAGGAGCGATGGGAATATTCCTGATAACCTGTGGGCTGGCGACGATCTTGATTCACCGCATGCAGCGATCAGCGAAACATAAGAAAGCCTTGCTGATCGGTGGCCGGCTCATTCGGCTCATAGGTATTGCCATGTATCTAGCCGTAGCATCGGTAGGAATGCTCTTAATCACGCAGATCGTTATTGGCCTAGGTAATGCTATGGCAAACCCTGTATTTGACGAAGAACTTGAAGAGAACACCGCAAAAGAAAGCGAAGTATTTAAGCGGGGTCTTTATGAATGAAGCCAGGATATCGTCAATGGACTCGCAGCGATCATCGGAGGATTAGCAGTTATCTATCTATGATTTCACGTACTAATCTATATGATGATAGTCGCGGCATCGCTCTCGTTCGCAGGCATTCTCTACTATACCCGTAAAAAAAGATTATGACATCCTCATATAAACTCGTAGTCAAAGACGCCTTTCGGCAGATCCTGGGAAGAATCATCTCCGCCATCGGAGGTTTTCTCGTTGTTAAATTAATGACGCCATACCTGTGACCTCTCAGATTCGGAGATTATTCGACGATTTTGAAATACTTTGCGATCCGGTCTGCATTTGCGGACTTCGGATTGTACGTGATCGCGCTCAAAAAACTCGGTAGCCTCAAGGATAAGATGAAACTCAATCTCGATAAACATGAGATGCCACCTGAAGGACCGGCCAAAACCGAGATGGAAAGCTACTACGGCAAGTTCGTCATGTCGAGGTATGTCACTATCACCATTGTATACGCCGTAGCATTGATCATCGCGTACTTAATACCTGCATATACAAACAATCCATATCTTATCCGGGGACTCCCGCTCGGTATGCTCTTCTCGGCAAGCTTCATGGCCGCGGGTATACTACAACTTCCTCTTCAACTTTTCCGGGGAATGAAACATGTGAGCATCGGCTTGTCGCTCGCAAGAATTATGCAAATTATTGTATTAGTCGGAATCGTCTGGCTCTATAAGAATCCTGATTTCAGCGTCGCATCGAACCACTCTATTTGAGCGTTTCTCCTAATGATTGGCTCTGTATTGGCCAGCGCCGCCGTGCAATGATGGTATGTCCGAAGAGTAAGTAACAAATATATTAAGCTGCGCTTGAAGCCCGACTGGTGATTTACCTGGCAGATCATCAAAGATAACCGGCAGTATGGACTGGCGTATTGTCTGAGTAGTTTGCACACACTAGGTGTGATGATCCTGCTCGGTATCTTCTTTCCCACTGCCACGGGCTTCGCCTACGTTGGTATGCGGGCTGTCGCCTCAGCACTGATGGAGATATTACTGATAGTTCCGTCATCACTAGGAAACAGTATCGTCCACAAGGTGACTGCATATTCAGACCTCTTGAAACGTAAGAGCTACGGAAGTCTTCTACTCTTTGTCCTGCGAATAGGAATGGTTTTTGTAGCGAACTTCCGGGTATTCGATAGCAACATCATCTATCTCGTCAGTTGAAAAGAGTTCCTATCGCAGTTTGTCGCGTGAGGGTTTGGCTCGGATTTCATTCTGCCCCGGCTCGCCGTAACGATGCTCCTCAGCTTCGCCAAACAGGTCTACAATTTCATGTTCGTCTCGACTGGTCTCAATAATCACCTACTCAAAGTAAACGCCATCGGTGTCATCATAGGCATGGCGGTCGGTATCTACATGATCCCCACATATGGCATCGTCGGAGGTATCGCGACCCAGATGCTCATGGAGCTCCTCTATCTCCTTGGCTGAATAATTGTTGCCAAGTGGAAGCGCGTTTCACTCGTTTTTTCACGGAAGTATTTCACTCTCCTTATCGGATCGGTGATCGTAATTGCCGGAACTGCATGGTGGTATACAAATTATGTAAGACCATTTGCCTATAACGACTATCTATGGTTAGCGATCTGGTTAGTTGTGATGAATGGTTTGATATTATTGGTTAGTTATAAACCTTTGAAAAAGGTGATGAGAGGAATCACGCATGATGGTGTCGTTGATCAGGCGAGCGGAGAAAATTATATAATAGCCGAAGGCGAGTAAAAGAGGTTAGATGAATTTTTTAAAGGCTAGATAGGTGTTTTTCAAGCCAGTCATCCTGGAAGTATTCAGAATAATCTTCGGTAGGCAGTTCTACGTTTTTAGATGGCGAATTCTCAGTAATTTCTTTAATTTCTTTTGCTATTTCCGCAGGTTCTTTTTTCGACTCTTTTTTACGCAGCTCAGCAAGTTGCTCAACAACCCGATTTTCTTCTGCCATCTCTATATAATCAAGTCTTTCGAAATAGAGTTTAAGTGCTTGATTTATGAGTGCAGACTTACTTTTGAGTTCAAGGTTTTGCATTCTTTCTCGATAGCATGATTTGATGGAAACACATGTTTTTTTTGCGTGAGGCTTGGGAGTCATATATGTCCAGGGAAAAGGGGGATAAAAAAGGTAATACCATAGACCAATAAGTAATACTCTTAAACACCAAATGGTAATACTTTTTCGAGAATAGTAATACCTTTTTAGAAGGGCGAATTTTCACTATATACCTCCTTCTCCAAATCTTTCAATCATAATTTTAAAAACGTCCATATAATCTCATCTTAGGAGAATATTCCAATATTCAAAAGTTTTACATAAAGAAAAACCCGGCACACGGCGCGGGCTTCTTCTATGTAAACTATTTTATAAGTTCTGTAAGTTCATTAATACGCTCTCGCAAACAGCACTCTCATCTTACTCGGTGCGCCTGTACGAATACAAACGCCTTTCTCCTCTTTGCCATCAACTGGTATACATCTTATTGTTCCTTTCGTCTCCTCTTTGATAAGCTCCTCCGTCGCGACGGTTCCATCTCGGTGAGCCATAACGAATTTGCCCTCATCAAGCGCTTTTTTAAACTCATCATACGTGTCGAGCACGACTGTATTTTGCTCTCTGAGCGCTTTGTTTTTTTCGAGAAGCGCCTGCTGGATAGACGGCAGCATGATGTCGATATGTTTCTGCAGCTCGATAATAGTCATGCTATGTTTCACGCCGGTATCTCTGCGAACGAGTTCGACACTGCCATTTGCAACGTCTCTTGGACCGACGGCGATGCGCAACGGTACACCCTGAAGTTCATACTGATTATACTTCCAGCCTGGACTTTTCTGATCGTCCCGATCTATTTTCACATTCAATGGTATCTGCACATCCCCAAGGTATTCAGAATGCACAACGAACTGCGCCGCCTGTATCTGGGGCATAATTTTCTTGTCAATAAATGTCTGTACGCTCGCTTTCTCATCCTCTGTCTTCCGGATAGGAACGATAACGACATGGATCGGAGCTATCGCAGGAGGCAACACCAATCCTTTATCGTCTGAGTGTGACATGATCAAACCTCCCATCATACGTGTACTTACTCCTCGCGAAGTTGCATAGACATACTCCGACTGATTTTCTTTATTCATAAATGTAACATCGAACGCCTTAGCAAAATTCTGTCCTAAATAGTGCGACGTACAATTCTGCAACGCTTTTCCATCCTGCATAAAACACTCGATCGTATAAGTAACTTCAGCTCCGGCAAAGCGTTCATTTTCCGATTTTTCACCAGGCACTCCTGAGAGTGCTAAGAAATTTTCAAAGAAATCCTTATAGACATTTCGCATCTTCTTCGCTTCAACGATAGCCTCCTCAGCACTCGCATGCGCCGTATGTCCTTCCTGCCACAAAAACTCTGCAGTACGTAAAAACAAACGAGTTCTCATCTCCCATCTGACCACATTTGCCCGCTGATTTATCAGCAATGGCAGATCGCGATACGACTGAATCCGATCCTTATAGGTATTCCATATGATCGTCTCTGAGGTCGGGCGAATGATCAGCTCCTCTTCCAACTTTGCTTCTGGATCAACTTCGATCCCACCTTTGCCGTCATTACGCAAACGGTAATGAGTCACAACCGCAGCCTCCTTCGCAAATCCATCGACATGCTTCGCCTCTTTCGCGAAAAACGACTTCGGAATAAACAACGGAAAGTACGCATTCACATGGCCGGTCTTCTTAAACATCTTATCCAATGTCTGTTGCATGTTCTCCCGAATCGCGTACCCATACGGCCTGATCACCATACATCCACGCACGGCAGAACCTTGCGCAAGCTGCGCCTGCTCTACGAGCTCATTATACCACGCTGAAAAATCTTCCTCTCTCTTCGTTAACACCATTTTCATCTATATCATTTAAAATAATTTCACTCCATTTTGTACTGGTCTATCGAGACTAATCAACACCACCTGTCCATCTTCCGGAAACCCCGTTACTAAACACTCCGAGATCCACGGTCCGATCTGCTTCGGCGGAAAATTCACCACACCCACGACCTGCTTACCAACCAAATCTGCCGGCTTGTAATAATACGTAATCTGTGCCGACGATTTTTTTATACCAATCTCCGGCCCAAAGTCAATCACGAGCTTGTACGCGGGCTTTCTCGCCTCCGGAAATTCATAAGCCTCAAGAATAGTTCCAACTCTCAGCTCCACTTTTTCAAAATCAGCATATTGAATCTGCTCCATAGCATATAATATCAAGAAATAATGGCTTCATTTAAACGATTCTTATCTCTTTTACAATCCTTAATTGGCTTGAACATCTTGTCAGCGTAGGTGTTGACTTATTTCAGCTATTCTCTAAAATAAAGAGGTTAAAAACATCATAAACACTAAAACTAACATTAACGATTATGTACACAAAACACATTAGTGCCGCAGGAGGGCTATTGGCTCTCTTGTTCACCAGCCTCAACTTCAAGGAGGCTTATGAGAACAATGTAGATATTGAAGGAGACGACCTCTATATCTACTATGGTTTATATGCTTCGCACCAGCACCGTGTCTTCACACGCATCTCCTGGGGGAAGAGGGAGCTTATCAAACAACCGTTCTCAAATGAGCTCAAATTGTTTAT
This sequence comes from Patescibacteria group bacterium, assembly GCA_017992195.1. Classification (GTDB taxonomy): domain Bacteria; phylum Patescibacteriota; class Gracilibacteria; order Absconditabacterales; family Absconditicoccaceae; genus JAGOPC01. The sequence continues at coordinate 7,895 of JAGOPC010000003.1, read as the reverse complement.
GGGGCTAGCGGTAGCAAACCGCAAAGAGATAATAAGAGCAAAGCGCCAGCCTAACGACTGCTATATCGTTGTGAGCATAGATGATGAATCAGCAGAAACTATCTCGCTGCGTCTGATATTCATCACTGCTGAAAGCGGCAATGAGCTGCAAAGGTGGAGGGAAGAAATTCCCCGCACAGAGCTCAATAGTCACAGCATACGTGCCTTCATCCTGGCGCTGTATGAGAAAAAGGAAGAGAGTTCGAAAGTCAAGACTCCTAGCCTGATGAACCTTATAGTACCTTCTATCTGGAGTAGCAATGGCCAGCCTATAGCGGCCAACAGCACCTATCGTCCACGGATTACCGCGTGACAAAGATAGCATAACAGAACAATCTTCTACAATTGATCGGCAGTATTACACTGCCGGTTTTTTTATATGCCAAATAGTTAATTCTTATTGTTCACATCTTTCTTTCCCCATCTCCGCTCCGGTTTCTCTCCTGTCTTGTAGGCAATACGAAGAAGCGCGATAGTGAGTAGGATGCATGGGAGTATAAACATGAAAGCTACTTCGCGCATAGGTGAGTTTTCATCCAGAGACAATCCTAATGCAGCAAGGACGATAACATACACAGCTATAATCACCCGGCCCTGCCAGGTTGCAGGAATCCGACCGTAGCCATATGTTTTATTTTTAAATCGAAGCTTTTTCATGAGTTACTTGTAAGGGTAATAAAATTCATTGTTGTGTATTTATAATATAGTCGTAGCAGACTCTTTGTCCATATGAAAAAAATCCCGCTCGGGAGAACGGGAAATGAATGAAAATATTGGATGAATAATTTTTAGTGAGTATGTTTGTGATCAGTTTCACAGCGACTTCCGCAAATGAGACGATCGAAGCTATATCTTTTGCCGCCCATGAAAACGAGAGAAACGAGAGTACCGAGCATAAGGTATTCGAGCTGGCTTGGTCCGAATGTTCGCCCCTGTGAGTTGAGGATCATAAGCATAAGAAGCCCCAGGATAACTGCCGCAAAGCGGGTTGCGAGACCGAGAATAAGAAGCACTCCACCTACTGTTTGAACAACTGCTGCGATCCAAAACCATGTAGGTGTGATCGCTGTACCGCTAATAAGCGCATTGATCGCGTCGCCATTCATCATGAGTTTGACGAGCCCCCACTGAAGGAAGATAGCGCCAACAACGAGACGTAAAATAAGTGTACCGAAACACCCTTTATGAAATCTAAACATTGATAGAGAAAGATAAGTGATAAAACTCCTATCTTCTAGCTATATTTGCGACTTTTGCAAGCATTTTTTCTCTCTCCTCCGGTGTTTTCTTTTGAGGCACCTTGCCAAAAACAGTATACGATTTTAAGATGATGCCAACGTAATACAATCTTGCAATAGCCCAATTAATCAAAATACCGATGCCCGCCGTCCGGATAACAAACCACGGTGATCATGCAGTGAAAATAATTCTTGCACTCTTTCCTTTCAGATATCTGTGCGGAAGCAGGGAGTCCTTTTTAAAACGGTATGCAAAGCCCGTTGAAACATTCACGTCAAACCAATTTTTCATGATTGCCGGTGCATCGAACCATCGTAACGGGAAGACAAATACGAGTTCGTCTGCTCGAGTAATTTTTGCATGAATCGCCTCTCTCTTATCGTCGCCCATTTGCTTGCCATGATCATCAAGCATTAAGTAATCCTGCTTTCGTTCAGGGTCGTAGAGATTCATCAGAAAGGTCTCATGACCTTTCTCTTCTGAAACCTCGATGAATCTGCGTGCGATCTGGTGGGTGAAACCATGCGAGTTAGGATGAGCAGTCACAATTAATTTCTTCATGCAAAAGAAAACTGGTAAAATAGTTATCACCAGTGTAGCGATTTTGGGTTAAATTAACATAAAGAAATTATTATTTGAAAATCTGCTCTGCTACTCTCTGAAGCGCCCCCTGTTTATAATAAACATTATGCGTGAGTCTCCGCCAAAGACAAAGGCAGTGTAAACGTAAACGTAGTTCACTTTCCTGGCTCGCTTTCTACCCAGATCTTTCATCCGTGTTTTTCTACGAATTTCTTACACATAGCTAGTCATAGTCCTGTCCCTTTTTCTCCTTTGGTCCCTTTGCTGGTGAAGTGAGTACCGGCAAATATTTTTTGCTGAACGTCTGGACTCATTCCTACGCCATTATCAGAAACAGATATCTCAAGAAAGTCTTTTTCACCACCTTCGGCATACTGAGAAGATACGATGATCTTTCTCTTGCTCTCTTTACCATCATTAGGGGTAAATTTTATCGCGTTGTTGATAAGATTTCTCACGATAAGGTCCACCATGTTTGGGTCAGCAGTGATTTCTATATTTTTTTCTATAGCATTCTCCAGTTTGATATGCTTCTCCAAAGCACCAGTATTCAATAAACCAATCTCTTGATCTACATGATCTGCCATATTAAATTTCTTTGGCGCAGGAGTCAGTTGACTGTTGCTGTTAGCCCATTCTGCCAGATGTTTCAACAACTCCGATGCGTTCACAGCAGTAGTACTTAACATCCCCAGACATTCTTTCAGATCGGTGTCTGAAAAGTTAGGAGAGTTAATAAGTCCCAGAGTAGCGATGATATTGTTAAATGGAGTTTTTAGATCATGACTTATAATATTAAGTGTCTGCTGTAACCCAGCATTCTTCTCATTCAGCATATTATTTTTCTGCTTGAGAGCTTTCACCTCTTCTGTCTTCATTGCAAGCACTTCCAAGAGAATATAATTAATCTCAGCAGATCTTCATGCTTCTGGCGACGAGTGCATAGCGAAAGCACAATACTGCTCCAGAAAAGCGATAGCATCGATCTTATCAGCATTTTCTATAAGAAGCTTTTTCACATCAACTTTAGCGATATCTGTGTCTACCGAAAGACAATCAAAAAGAGATCTTCCGATAAGCTTTGAATGCTGAGTACTTTTTAACAATGCCGAATACTTATTATTTTCATCCATAACAAAACTTTCAAGAATCGTAGCATCTTGCTCAATACCATTAATAATTTCTTTAAACTTATCGTCGTGTTTATGAATATTTAATGAATGTGGCATGGGTGTGTGAAAGGAATAATAGGACTATCTTAATTATACAGATAAAGCCATGTAACGCAATTTTGCGACACGTATTTTTCTAACAAAAAAACGGCTTTTACAAGCAGTTTTTGCATTCAGGGCCAGAGAGGATTGAACTCCCGACGCGGAGCTTTGGAGACTCCCGCTCTACCACTGAGCTATGGCCCTATACCGAGGTAGTTGCAAGATAGTATAGATTTTATGCAGAAAATCAAAGGTTGTTTCTCATACGCCAAATTATTGTGAAAAACAAAAAAATAGCCATTGGAAGCCATTTTATTAATCTGGGATTGCGGGGATTCGAACCCCGGACCAGGAGCTTAAGAGGCTCTTGCTCTACCAACTGAGCTACAATCCCATGTAGCTGTTCGTTTGATTACGTATCAGCGATGATAGAAAAAAGGAGGTAAATTGCAACGGAATTTACGAGACCCCTCGTGATCTCTTGCATTGGAGGAAAAGGAAATTATAGTGAAAGGGATTTATATATAATCATCAAATCTCATGGAAACTCATATCGAACACGCCCAGGCTACAACCACTACCTCATTCTTCCAGCAGGTTTACGGATGGATGTTTGGATGACTAGTGATCTCAGGAGTAACAGCGTATTTCATAGCCACAACACCGGCGACCATGGCGGCGCTGTTGGAAAACAGCGGGCTGTTTTTGATTATCGTCATAGCGCAGCTGATCCTGGTGATCGGACTATCCAGCTTTATTCACAAGATGTCATCTAATGTGGCGATCTTCATGTTTTTGGTTTATTGCTTTATGACGGGCGTGACGATTTCGGCGATATTCCTCGTGTATACAACAGCATCAATTATTAGTGCTTTTTTTATAACAGCCGCAACGTTTGGTGTGATGTCACTCTATGGAGCGATCACGAAAACGGATCTATCGAAAATGGGCCAGATTTTGATCATGGGACTGATCGGGATTATCATCGCAAGTGTGGTCAACATGTTTCTCCGCAGTCCTGCAACCGACTTCGTTATCTCGATCGTGGCAGTATTGGTATTTGTGGGATTGACCGCATACGATACGCAAAAGCTCAAAGCAATGAGCAGGCAGGTCGAAGCATGAAGCGAGAACGAAGCAAAGCTTTCTATCATGGGAGCATTGAGACTCTATCTGGATTTCATCAATTTATTCCTGCAGTTGCTAAGATTGTTTGGAAAGAGAAGATAAGACTATTTTATAATGAGATCACTGGAGAGAATGTTCATCGACTTGGCATACGACAAGAACTCTTCTCAGCTCGCGGAGAAGCTGACATTTTGCAATGACGAATATACGCTGACCCGAAAGGATATTGTCGAATTTAAGCGTATGGGAATCTTAAAACTTGTCGATGAAACCACCCTGCCAGACGAGATTCCATGCCAAGTTATCATGCACGTCGAGAGCGCAACTCATGCGAAATATATTTTCTTTAATCCCGAGATGGAGCTCCCCGCGGCATGTCACGAAGAGCCTTTTCTCAACAGAAGCATCATCGAATGGAACAATGTGCATGGCGGGTTTTGGCTGGAGGTGATTATGCCATTTAGCAAGAGTAATATGACGATTTCTATCAGTAGTGATTAATGATTTTATGTATAAAAAAAGCACCGTATAAAACGGCGCTCACTCTTCATAGGAAATAGTAGTAATGTATAATGTTAAATTTTGTCTGCCCATTTTTGTATAAGGGCTGCTGCTTCAGCATAGGTGATAGCACCCTTATTGTGGATCCTGAACTCGAAACGTTGCTGTTCCCATTCGTCATTGATGTCAAACTCGAACAGTTTCTTACCGTCTTTGTAATACCACCCCTTAGGATATGGTTCCCACACGAGTTTTCCATGACGGTAAACAGTGCTGCCTTCCATCTTCAAGGTTTCAGATGGACTAATTTTGATAGTCCGCAACGCCCCATCAGTTTCCAGAAGTGTTTTCAGCCTTTCCCTCTTTTGTTTGTCAGCGGATACCGACGTCCAGAACGCATCATTCTTATCTTCGCTCGCATAGTCCTTCACCTTCAGTGGCGGAGCAGGATAATTCTGGATCATATACGAGCAGATATCATACAGGATGTTACTTACATCCATATATACATATTGCTCATTTATGGTCGTCCGCAGAACGCCCTCGTAGGAAATCTCTACTCCTACGTTAAACTGCTCGTGTCCATTCTCATAGTAGCTAATTTCCAGGCTCCGTGAATAAGGATGCCGGATAACCACCTGACCCTTCGTCTTGTCCAGGGTGAACAGAAGTGAACCGGGATACGCCGCACGCGCAATAATTTCATAGGTAGTCCTATTAAGGTTCTCTACAATGAACCATTGCCCTGGAGTTATCTGTGCAGACGCTGTCATGTTGAGCGCAATAAGCGCAACAATAATTGTTAATGTCCTTTTCATTGTATTTTGTTTTTTTTGGTGTCCGAATATTATAAGACAGAGAGGATATAAGTCAATGGAAAGAGGTGAATAATAATATAACCAAACCTGAGATTATTGAGGTCAAATTAGAATAGATCTTGCACTCCCTCTAAAAACCTCTATAATGGGGGTGCTTTAATATATTCTCTTGCAGATGCAGATTGAGTTTTTCATTGAAAAGAATGGCAGTTATGGCGCTAAGATCGTCATAGAAAAGGAAACTATCTTTGCGTATGGCAAGACACTTTCTTCATTAGAAAAAAGTATAATTGAAGGTATAAAATTAGTAAAAAAGATTTAATCTTTCAAACCATTCATCGTTCCCTTCCAAAATGAGCTTAACGTAGCTCATTTTTTCTTTGCAGTAAACAGAATAAACAACGTAAACCAGATATTATTAATCCGCAATCCTAGCCCAAAAAACTGTATTTTCTGCCATGGCGTTGCATTATTCTTTACGAATAAGATACGATTTTTTGCCTTCTGATAGGCAGCTTCCGGTGTCGCTAAAAATGAGTGATCAAGCTTCGTCTTGTCTCTTTCCATGTGATGGATCACGTTTGTCTTACTGACGATGATCGGGCCTATCGTACGATATCGGCGATGCGTCAGATCGATATCCTCATAGACAAATGGCGTACGCTCGTCGAATTGCAAATGCTTAAAGTGAGCCGTCTTCCCGAGGAGCGAATTACCTCCGATCATCTCCGGATAGTAAAAATCGTTATTACGTATAGCCTTTCTGAAAGGCTTACACAGAGAGGTGAAGAACTTTGCTTTCCAGCCTCCCATCATTGGTTCCGGCCGAGCGAGCCAATAGTGATAAGCTCTTATTCACGCTGACTGAATGCGGTTAGTTTCACGTCGGCCAATTAACGGCGAATACAATACCGTATCGTGATGACCCACCGACTCATACTCACTCATACTCTTTTCAAAAAAATCTTCATCTAACATATTATCCTGGTCGAGCAGATAGACATATGACGACTGGACTAACTTAATACCGTAATTTCTTACATACGACGCTCACTGCCCTGAGATGAAATCATTCGTAATATTACACACAGGCACAAGTCTTGAGGTCAGGTTATCAGTGAATACTCAGCACGCTTGCATAGCAAACTCCTGCCGCTCCTCAGCCGTCGAAAAGCGCTTATCGACAATCAAAAAAATATGCTCCGGCATAACCGTCTGCTTATCTATCGCTCAGAGTAGTCTGAGGATATGTTCGATATGTCCTGTCGAGGGGATGACGACGTCGAATTGCATACAGTAATAATACCTATAAGGAGGCTATTTTCCAGCATATAAAAAAATGCCCTGCTACAGGACACAAAGTAATTACACGAATAGAATAGTTAGACCATAGTAGTTAGGAGCTTATGCATTGCCTCAAGCTCAGCAAGAGAGACGATAGAAACCTTGGATACGGTTCCATCTCTTCCGCCGGATCCAATACGTAGTAGGAATCCATTCTTTTGTTTGAGATGCAACCTAGTAGGTTCCCAGTACAAGTCAGGCGTAAAACATTCGGTAAAGAGATGTACAGACTTATTAATACCACCATAACCGATAATAATATCGCTCTTTAGAAGGACAACCTGATACTCATCTTCATCTTTTACGAGTTGTCTTTCACCATCAAGTACCTTAAAAGCATTTTTCTCAAAATCATCTTTATCAAGAGCATACCCGTCGAGATGTGTTTGTTGTGCGGTCTTTATAAAGAGATTAGGCTCTGTAAGAGATAGGAAAGTCATCTTATCTTCCCTTACAAGAGCATTCTTTTTTGTTCTTACGAACATTTTAGAACGGCGACAAAGAGAATCCAGATTCTTTTCAATCAGATAGTTCACCGCCTGCATGATAAGCGAAATTATTTTTTCATTATTTTCCATAACGTGGTTTTTATTTAGTCTTCAATTATGACTCTCTGCAGCCATATTACAATAGCCGAGCCAAAGATTCTGTTGTTTGGCTCAACCAACAAAAAACCCCGCTGAAGCGGGGTAAGATTATGATGTTGGTGTAGGTTGAGATGTTTCCGTTTGAGGACTTTCTGGTGTTGGTGCAGCACTTTCATTTGGAATAGGATTTGATACAGATTGTTCAGGTCATGCAGCTGGCACGGCATTCGCATCTGCTACCGGAGCAGCCGGCTCCTCCCCTGTTAATATACCAAGTCTCGCCTCTATCTCTGCCTCCACAAACTCTTTCTTGCGGCCGTATTTCTTTGCGCTGTACTCTTGTAAGATAGCAGCGGCTTTCTTGTTTTCGTAGTCGGTAGTTCCGATAGCGTTCATACTGAAGACGCGGGATGTAGAATTATTGATGTTGAGTTTTATGTATG
>JAGOPC010000012.1 GCA_017992195.1 Patescibacteria group bacterium | reverse complement strand
CTCTCTACCCCTCACATGGGGTCTTTTTTTATCTTAATCTTCTCTTTCAGGTTTGCAACAATATTTGTCATTTTCTTTTTGCTGAGTAAGCCCAGTTCGCAATTGATGTTTCACAGCCTTGCACAATATATCTTGTGCAAACCTGACAATCATTTTGTCAGATGTTGGGATTCGGGGTATTAACAAGCTAAAAGTCCTCTCTAATTAAAAGAATATCCCTTGTGCTTGCGACGTGAAAAAACAATTCGTGATATAATATTTTTTTGTGACACAATCGGAGGAGTCGAGTTTTCAACAATTGAGCGGTGTCGACTTCTGTCTGGACGTCAACTCCTCTGTTTTAAGAAATTTATTGTATGATAATATAGCGAGAATATAGGTGCTAACTGCCCTTTATCAAGATGTGATAATATTATATTAGGTGAAAAGCCGTTTTTAGAGACCCCACTCCTCTCCCTTGTCGGCTAGAATTTAAGCCCCTGTTGTTTGTAGAACGTTTCAGTCTTTTTATAGAATTCTAGAATCTCTTGATAGGTTTTATAATACTCCACAGCTATTTCCCACTTCCACTTCTCCCATCCTTCAAGGTCATATTTCAGATCAAGAGTTTCCCCACGCTTCACTTTATCAACGTTCTTCTCATATTCGAGATAAACAATCCTCCTCGCATTCTTTCTTCTATGTGCTTTATCGTCATTTTGTACAAATGTAGCAACGATAGAGACCATGATCATACCAATAGCATTGAGAAACATTCGGAAATTTCTTGTATCCTTAAATGTTTCATCCCAAAGGTATGAGTTGCTGACAGTCGCAATAAATAATACGACGACAGTAAGCAAGATAAAGCCTCAGATATACTTGTTTCCTATACTTAAAGGTCGAAATGTGATTTTTAACGCCATTATAAAAAATAGAGTAAAGTATCTAAAGATATATGCAAAGAATAATACCTCTTATGTAATCATTTGTTCTATCCATTCAACAAGAACTGACGCATATGCGCCCGATGGGAGATCAAACCTTATGATGAAATTTTTGTCCTTAGTCCAGAGCCATGTAAGATTGGTCGGATAGATCACCAACGCACGGCGGATACCAAAAAGGCCAAATCTTTGGAATGCCGATTCAGACTTCTTCGAGATCTTATAGCGTTCCATGATCTCCTCCTCTAGCTTAGCAGCAGCATCCTTAGCATATGTCAGATCATAACCAAACACAGGTCCAGTGATGGTCATACGTTCAGTATTCTTCATTTTCTCTCATGTATAGTGCTTTGCACGTCCATCAGCCGGGATCACGACATCACCAGGCAGCAATGTGTCCAGCTGCTTCATCTGAACCCTCAGATCCAGATACCTATTGAACAGATAGCTGGCGAAAGCCTGCACCTTAAAGCGCTTTTCTGTGGTCGTATTATTGTCTCATTTCAGCGACTTGATCTCACCTAAGATGAGCTTCTCCCCGGTCTTCCGGTTGTTACCTCTATGTCCGAAGCGCTGTTCACCAAAATAGTTCGGCAGACCATACTCCTCCACCTGTTTCATGAGGCCATCCATACGTTTTACCAGCTTCTCATGGTCCTTTTTATTCGCCAGACGCAAGGTAACCTCAAATCTGTTCCCTTTGTTCACCCCCAGCTTCAACATACGATAACCGTAGGTCGCAGTAATAACTTTGGTGATCTTTCTCAAAAAGAGGAGCAAATTATTAATTCCTCCACAACACTTATGGACATCACGCTTGAGGAAGCTCAACCACTGGCGGGTAACCCCCTGCTTATCCTTCAAACCTGCTATTCCGATCATATTTCTACTGAAACCAAACTCGGCCTGCAGCTTATTGATCAGGTCAAACGTCGCAATATTTTTCTTCTCTATGAAAATATAGTGATAATCTCACTCCCCTGGCGGATCCTGCTCGAGAATCTCCTCAACGATAAAGTCCTCTAATCTCTCTTTAAATATGAAGTGTGTCATAGGGCAAGTATAGTAAATAACCATGCAATTGCAAAGCACTAACACACGATGAAGCCTTTTTGCTCAATGGTTTTAGTAACCTATTTTCACTTAGCTTTTTCTTTTTGCTAAGTCTGCGAACCGATTTGTCCTCTCTATAGCATCTTGTATCTTCTCATCAAGCTCTTTTTCGCTATACATCGGATATGCGATGACAAGCTGCTTTACTTTTGTCCTCTGCATACTTCAGCCATCTTTTATCGACAGCACATTCTTTTTCAGCTTATCGACAAATCTCGTTAATCTCTGAGTATCCTTAATAGTTTCATAAGGGCTTTTGAAGACACTGAGGGAGACATCTAGATCTAAATTGTATTCATCATTGAGCAGATAGAGCTGAGTATAAGCATCCCAATAAGCATTCCGTACCGTTTCAAAGCTCTCGTTCTTTGTACCTTTTCATTTTTCATCTAGCATAAGGTATGATTCAATAATCTTTTCGCTCACACTATGTGCATAGTACTCTCTGCTGCCCGCCTTATGGTAGAGTTCTTTTTGATCAAATCATGATTTTATGAGATCTACGCCATATGATACATTAAACGTTAATCATGCATCCTGGTTGAGATGATGGCTTATTTCTGAGATAAAATCATTAAAAAAACTTCATTCCTTTTTAGTATCCACGTATACTGTTCATCCTGTATAATGCGGCACCTCCCCTTTTGCATAGTCAACATTATTAACAAGAGTCGTTGCTATCTGTGCTATCTTTCAGGGTTTATCGACAGATAAATCCCTTATCTTATACTCTGTCTTGTTTTGGTTCTTACACATATTGTAAAACCTATCTCTCAGCCAGCCATCATTCACATCCACAGCAGGATTCTTCTCACGAAACGCCTGAATATATGTCTCTGCAAGACGCTGCATGTATATATTCGTCTCTTTATCTTTCCATATATATTTTCCCTTCTCCAAGTCCACTGCTCTACCATTTATATAGATGGTCGTGTTCTTCTTCTCCCAGCTGGCCATGCGACTGGTTTTGTCGGGTGAAATAGTATTTACACGGCCATTTCCATAAAATTCCATTCTATTACTACCCAGCATTACCTGGTAGATCTTTTTATCGGGCGATTTACTATTGGGGATGCGGTTTATAAGATCCTGCCATGATGTGCATCTTACGATTCATTCAATGTCATCTTTCAGACTTTGCAAAGACTCTTTCGTGTTTTTCACGACCTCGTGTTCCGAACCTTCACGGGTTTCTTTCGAAAGAGCTTCTTTATTAGTCATGAAACTGTGGAAGAAAGTAATATAAACTACAATACTCTTCTGATCTCCTCTAACGTTGTCTTTCCATCGAGCATCTTGATATACGCATCTTCTTTCATAGTAAGAAAGCCACGATTGCGGAGTTCTGCGTAGATATCGAGAGTATTTTTATCGTTCAAAATCATATCTTTAATGTCGTTGTTTACCTCGAGGGTTTCAACAACCGCCATACGTCCCTGGTAACCGTCATGTGAATCCTCTTCACAGCCTACGGCTGTTCGGACATTGCCGTCAAATGAAGCCTTGCGCGTAGGTGCGATCTCATTGATAGATCTGACAGCTTCTTTGATCTCTTGCGATTCAGGGAGCGTAGCTTCACGCTTTGTCGCACACGTATGGAGCTTTCTAACGAGCCTCTGACCAACGATCAGATTTAATGCAGGAGCGAGCTGATATGGTTTGATACCAAGATTCATCAGTCTTGAAATAGCTTCGGCGGCTGAGTTAGTATGGAGCGTAGACAAGACCAAATGTCAGGTCAACGCAGCGTTGAGAGCGATCTCAGCCGTCTCCTTCGTACGGATTTCTCACACGAGAATGATGTCAGGATCGTGACGCAGAATCGCCTTCAGACCTTCTTCATACGTGTATCCTTTCAGCGAATTGATTTGCGACTGTTCGATACCAGGAATCTCAAACTCGACCGGCTCTTCGAGAGTGATTATTTTCTTGCTTGAGTTATTTAAGTATTGCAGCATCGAGTACAGGGTTGATGTTTTACCAGAACCAGTAGGACCAGTGACAAGGATCATTCCGTAGTTAGCAGCAAGTTGTTTTTTAATAATTTCGATAGTATCAGGGAGAAATCCGATATCCGTGAACGTTCTAATACCTTCGTCAGCGTCGAGAAATCTCATCACTATCCCCTCTCATCTCAGACCTGGCATGAAACTCACACGCACGTCGATCTGTTTCTTCTTACCGTTGATGTCGACAGGAAAGTCAAAACGGCCATCCTGCGGAAGATAGTCGATATTCATCTTTGCACCTGACATAAACTTCAGTTTGAGTGAGTATTTCTTGAACTCCGCCTCAGTGAATTCGAGGACGTTTTTCATGATACCGTCCTTTCTCAAACGCATACGCATCACATCCTGTTCAGGCTGAAAGTGAAGATCGGATGCGCCTGCCTGGAAGGTAAGTCTGATGATCTCATGAAGAAAATTACCGTCATCGTAGTTTGCCTTTTCAGCATAAAGCTTTTGGAGAAGCTCCTCCGCAGATTGGCCAAGCGCATTTTGCGTGGCTGCTTGCTCCTCGGCATCTTTAGCCTCCTGCTCATTGATAGAATCATATCGTGCAAGCGCCGTTCTGAATGAATCCTCATCGGTATAATAAAGTTCTGTCTTATATCCTTTCACAGCAAGCTGATCGGTAATACTCTTAACGGCAAGTGTATTTACATTCGTCGTCAGCAACTTCAGGCGAGTTTTCTCTCCGTCAAAAACGATCGTCTGCGCCTTTTCAGAAATGTCTTTTGGCAGATATTTCACGAACGTAAAATTTGGCTTGAGCGCCTTCACGTCTTCCTGTTCTAAAATCTTTTTTATAACTTCGGTTGCCATAGCGGTTTTACGTTCTGTTTTCGCATAAAAAATCGTATATATCCAGTATACTCACAAACGCCCAAAAAGGCAAAAAATACACTTTCAAAACCATCTTTATTATTATGGCTTTCCTACTAGGTTTCCAGACCCCAAAACCACCTTGAAACCCACGAAAAAGCGACAAAAAAAGCCCCGATATGTCGGGGCGTTCAAATAGGTGATTCCAGGAAGTGATGATTTAGACCAGCATCTTCCCGCTTTCGATCATTTTTTTTACTTCTGTGAGTCTATCATCGATATGCTGACCATATCTTTTTTCGGCCCACTGAGTATTAAATTTCAGACCCGTCAGGAAAGAGACCTGCATCTCAAGCATAGCGTGAGGAGAGATTCCCATCTCGTGCGAAAGGCCGTGAATGATGCGTTCTATCCATCTTGCATCCCACGGCTGGAACAGATCCGCATCTCTGATGATGTCACGTGCAAGCGAGTGTTGTATATCCTTGTAAGGATACTGCGTGCAGTAGATCAACTTTCCGATATGTTCTTCATATGGTCTGTCTTGATCCAGCAAGTGTATATGCAAACCATCAATCGCGCGAGCAATATTCAGCGCATCATCACGAGTGCTTCCCGTGTGATCCCAGTCGTGAAAAAGGGCGGCTATAAGCAGGATACGCGTAAGAAGCTGATCAAGATTATAGAAGATACACGCATCATAGACCTCCCTGATCACATCCTCGATATGAGGGATATTGTGATAGAGAAGATCTTTGTTTGGACAGTTTTGCAGAAGGCCATAGTAATGCACCAGGTCTCCTGTATATCTTTTATCTTTGTTATGAATTATATCGAGTATGTTCATGGCGTTTAGTTTAGGTATTTTGCTATTATAGCATCATGACTAAAGAAGTCAATTCCACTTTCTTGTTTCCCCTTGTGCTGCCATCTACAATGTGTATACAGAAGCCATCCCAAAACTCATATTTTCAGTCCGTCTCCACAAATCAAACGTCTCAGAGCGAAAGCAACAACGCGTTTACAACTATTTTCTTACAATACTCAGTCTCATAAACACCATAAAGTACAGCATTGTACGTTGTTTTTTTCATATAAAAAAATATACTCACTGTATTGTTTTAATCGCTGGAATAGATGGAGAAAAAACGCATTCTCGTATGACTTTCAGGATGAGTCGATAGCGCTGTAACAGCGTATCTTTTGCTGCAGCAAGGCTACGACGTGACGGCCGGGTTTATGATCAACTACATCACCGACAGTCCGGACTGTACAACGAAAGCCGACCTCGAAGAGGCCAAAAAGGTGGCAGCATTTCTCGGCATCAAACTCTACACGTTCGACTTTCAGAAAGAGTATGAGGCCAGCGTAGTCCAGTATATTATCAATGGATATAAAAGCTGAATAACTCCAAATCCCGACGTCCTGTGTAACAGCGACGTAAAATTCAGGCTCTTTCTCGACGAGGCACGTGCTATGGGATTCGACGCTATTGCAACTGGTCACTATGCGCGCGTTACCTATTCGCAATGAGCATATCACCTATTAAAATGAGTAGACCCTGAAAAAGATCAGAGTTACTTTCTGTCGCGCCTCAACCAGGAGCAGCTCTCCTCTGCCATTTTTCCATTAGGATGAATGGTAAAGTCAGAGGTAAGAAAGATAGCACGTGAAGCCGGCTTACCGAACGCAGCACGTAAGGATAGCCAGGGTATCTGCTTTATAGGAAAGGTTGAAATGCGTGAATTTTTGAAGTCACAGATTGAGCCAAAAGAAGGGAATATTGTAAACATGGAATGAAAGATTTTAGGTACGCATCAAGGTGCTCGAGGATATACCATTTGACAGAGGCAAGGCCTGGGAATTGCTCACTCAGAGCCGTTATTCGTGATTAAAAAAGATGTTGTTTCAAATACGTTGATTGTGGGAACGGAAAGCGAAGCGGATTTGTATAGTAAGGAGCTGGCAGCTATTGATCGGCGCCGGATTGGTGTCGCGCCTGCTCTGCCGCTTGCAGCAAATGCGAAGATACGTTACCGTCAGGCGGATCAAGCATGCGAAGTCGCTGCTCTGCAGGACGACTCGACGAATTCTTCATCGACCTCAGCCATGAGAATCTCATTCAGCGATCCGCAAAGAGCAGTCGCTTCAGGCCAGATCGTGGCTGTCTATCAGGGAGATGAGCTACTGGGAAGTTGACTTATCCAATAAAGCAATTGTCGATTGATTTCACATAGATAACGCTTATAATGAAAATCTAAAACATAAAAGTTATGTATACCATCCAACAACTATACACACTGATCGTCCCCTTGATTCGTTTGCCTAAACTGCCTGCAAAATTAAAAGGCAAATCAGCAGATCTCATCATGGAATGGGCCAAGACAGCAAAATTACGGGTAAAAAAAACAGATCCGCTTCATGTCATCAATGATCCTATCCTCTATTCGGAAAACTACACGCTTTCCAATAAGGTCACACAGGTATCAGGCTATGAAAAGATCGGAAGCTACAAGGTGAGAATTCACCGAAAGCGGAACAATCTCAATGTCCCTACCTGGTCTAATGTACTACTTGCGTGCGACCCCAAATACCTCAAAGAAGGCATAGGACTACTACTTCTGGAAAGGAGTGCGCAACCAGCAGACCCTGAAAAATTATTTGAAGGGAAAAATACCGAGTTTGATGTAGAGGTCTACCAAAAACCACCTCTCTTCAGTAAAAAAGGTATGAGGAAACTTTCCAATGTACAAGTAAGGGAAATGTTTACTAAAGGACCAACGTATTGGAACAAAGAAGAATACAGACGTAATGCATGGCTCTTTATCGACAGAGAATTCTGGCGTAGATTCGATAGATATTCCCCTCATTATCAAAAATATCTCGATATTATCACAGTAAAAGCAAATATGCATAAAATTGAAGATGGAACATACACCGTTCCGAATAAAGAAAAGTACGTTGCAGAGCTGAAAGCGCTTCTAAAAAGGATGGAAGATTATCCTCTTTACTGGAAATACCAGTATATGGACGAACAAATTCCACAATAAAAATCTTCATCTAACATTATCTTATCCTCCCCGGCCTACCGGGGATTTTTTTCAATAAAAAAAGAAGAGACTGAATACAGCCTCCTCAGCCATGATCTGCTGAGGTGGCTTTCGCCAAGATCAGATAGATAGAAGAAATACAGCCATCTATTGATCTTAGAGAAAACCTCAACAAACCAGGGCAATAATGCTATCCTCATTCGCTTTCGACTGAGTGATAACTGGTTTTACGAGGGATACCTCGACCGCGTCATCCAAGGACAGGCTACAACCTTTTCCCTAGGCAATGTGATAACTATATACTATGGATTTTATCGTAGATCGCAAAAGGGGTGAGGGTTAGTAGGCATATTGTGACATAGACGCTTGACATATATGCTGATATATTCTCTGTATATCAAAATACCCCCTTTCTTGATAACTCATTGATATCAGTTTTCTCCTTCCGTTGACATAAGTTCTCCATTTTCTATAATCTCGAGGAAGGATAATTTAATTGTGAAGGCACAAGGAGATGGCAAAGGTAAAAGAGATCACTCTATTAGATTCTACTCCCGAAATAATGCACTATCCAGGAAGCAACTTTTCTATGGACCCCTTTAGCGGGAGAACTATTCGTGACCTCAAAACAAACAAAGATATCGCTCAAACATTTTCTTTTGATAAGATCCAGATCGACGCTTTGAACACAGTACAAAGGGAACTCATGCGTAGAAACATCTATACGGACCAGGACATATTTGATCGGGGTAAAGAAAAAATCGAGGATCTGTTATGAACAGCTCTCTTGTCGGTCTCACTCAATGAAAAAATTCAAAAGGTGGGATACTCTCACCTCAAGCTTCTCATCGAATATCTCGGAGAGTGAAAAGGGAAACGAAACATAGTGACCAAACTAAATACGTATGACAACACTCTTTCCAACATTGTCGCAGCAGATCCCATCTCTATAAGAAAACCTGCTATTCTTGAGCTTTTTATCACATTGGCTCATACATCACATAGGCTTCAAAAAGTCGCTCAGGTGGCTGGTATAGAGTTTATCAATGATAGTAGAGCCACCAATCGAAATAGCGTTCGGTATGCACTAGAGAGTATTCAAAAGCCGATTATTTTAATAACCTGATGAAACTCTAAAGATGAGATACCTGAAGATATCATTCCACTCATGCAGGACAAATTAAAGTGAGTGGTTGCGCTTGGAAGAAACAATAGTCGTATCATGAAAATGTTTTCAAATATCCGTCCCGTCATCTTAGATACGCAGGACATGGAAAGCGCGGTAAAATGAGCTTTTACTACTGCCGACAAAGGTGACGTCGTTCTTCTGTCCCCGGGATGCGCAAGTTACGATCTCTTCAAAAATTTTGAAGATCGCGGCGAGCAGTTTGAAGCGGCTGTAAAGAATCTCTAATAAAAAAACCCCTCCTTAAGGGGGTTTTCATATATGTAATATATAACTACTCGTATGCTCTACTTCACACAGCTAACGCTTCTTGTCTGATAGCTACAGATCATCGGCGAGAATGAGCTACAGCTGATCTTTGCGTAGTCTGTACAGCTGTTTGAACTCTCCGAGCCGCAAACATATGGCGAGGTCGCATTAGCGTTACAGGTGTCCTGGCTGTCGATATTTCCCTCACGGTCACCGACTGATTGCCAGCTTCCGTACGTGTCAGTACCACCTTGTGTCGAGCCGGGGTTACAGTAATTATACTGGAAGCTTCCGCCCAGATAACCGTTACTACAGCTTCTGATCTCCTTATAACATGGAGCTGAGCTTGTCTGATATGCTTCTACTTTTGCACCATGTGCGATAATCTGTCACCATGGCGTTGTACAACTCTTATTTTCAACAGGTTTGTCCACGCAGGAAGCGTGCTGATAACTACCATTTAAATGTCAGTCATTACATGTTCTTGTTTGACTTGAACATGGAGAAGTCGAACTGCTGTACGCTGTTACGGATGATCCGTCTGCGATGCTTCCGCCCCATGGAAGGTTACATCTTCTATTATCCTCATGATAAGCATTACAATATGAGTACTGATAGCTTCCATTCAGATACCCATTGTTACATGTTCTTGTTTGGCTGTAGCATGGACCATACTGATTGCTATAGGCAGTTACAGACGAACCGTTACTGATGCTTCCTCCCCATGGAAGAGAGCAATTTCTACCATTATCGTGATTATTATTACATGAACTATATCTGTACGAACCCTGCAAAACTCCGTTTTTACAATATCTGTACTCGCCCTGACACGCATAGCCATATGACGAATTCGAACTCTTATATGCGTAGACATATCCTCCATCTTTTACGGTTTGTCACCATGGCGTTGTACATGATCTCGCATAAGATTTCACCGGATAGAAATAGTCTTGACCATGATTATCGTAGATGTGAGAGTTATCTGCGATAGAGCAAGATGGGTAAACATAGCTTCCACCTAGCATCCCCTGGAAACATGTTCTTCTCTCATAAGTACACGATGCTCCTTTATAGGCAGGAGTTGAGGATTTATAGGCAATCACCGATGTAGAGCTGTCCATATATGTCCCCCATGGCGTTGTACAACCATGCTGTGTAAGATCATAATTCTTATATGGGACAGGCTTGATATAGCTGCTATCATGCGCATAGATGGTTGTCGGATTGCTCTTCTGGTTGTTCCGAGAGCTAATCACTGTCGTGATCCCGTTCGCACTTGTACGAGATGGCCCTTCATACTGCCCCTCTTGCGGAATTGCCTGAACATAACCATAATTGACTGTCACCGCCTGTGGTGTTGTCGTCGCGTACTGTCATCCTGCGTTGGAATTACAATGATCTGCTGAGTAACTACCCTGCAAGATCCCACCATCACAATATCTTTTTTCAAATCTACATGAAGAGGTGCTTTCATACGCGATAATATACGCTCCATCATTGAGTGTCTCACCCCACGGAGTTATACACGATGCTCCCGCAACCTGGCCGCCTCAGTTATTGTTGCCATTGTTAGAACCATTGTCTACGCCACCATTGTTGACGCTTCCTGTCTGCACTATACTCGTAGAACTGTTCGCGCGAAAAAATGAAATAATCCTGTCATCCAGCGTCGTATATTTAGCGAGCAGCCAGATAACAAAGATAATTACTCCCAATTGAATCAGAAATTTTAATACAGGTCTCATAAGCAATCGTTGACAAGTTGTAAATATATAACACTTTATAGCTTTAATGTAGCCAAAAATTGGTAAAATGGAAGGGGAAAGTAGAGAAAATCAGGGTTTAAAAAAGAGCGTCGCTCGATGACAGCTTAGCTCTTTTTATAGTTTAATACCTTCGATGGTGATTCCCCTTAGAAACTCTGCAAGAATCTCAGGTCCCCATTGGTGAAATATCTGATATCTTTGATGTCGTATTTGATAGCGACTACTCTGTTGATACCCAGTCAGAATGCGAAACCTGTGTACTCGTCGCTGTTGACGCCGGCCTCTTTGAGCACGTTCGGATGGATCATACCAGCTCAGAGGATTTCGATCCGTCCCGTATGTTTACAGAGCGAACAACCTTTTTGTTCGCAGATTGGACAGCTGGCATCGATCTCAAAGCCCGGTTCGACAAATGGAAAATAGGCCGGTCTCATCCTGATTCCTGTGCTCTTTCCGAAGATAGCTGACAACAGCGACATCATCATCTCTTTGAAGTGACCGATGCTAACGTTCTTGTCGATGACCATTCCTTCTAACTGCCGGAAGACGGTATCATGCGAAGCATCAGTGCTTTCATTTCTGTAGACCTTACCCGGAACGACCACTTTCAGCGGTACACCATAGCGTTTCATGAGCTCATTTTGCATCGCAGATGTTTGTGTGCGGAGCACAAGATTGTCGCCTTGATCGTCTTTTTGTTCGATGAAATAAGTATCGTGCATTTCAGTTGCAGGATGTGTTGATGGGATATTTACCGAATAGAAATTTTCGTATTTTGTTACCAGATCTTTTCAATACTCAATGACAAAGCCCATGCCCTGGCAGATCTGCTCGATCAGTCTTCTTTCTTTATGCAAAAGGTGGGCGTGACCGACTGCCGAAAGCGGCTTATCTAGTGAGATATCAACAATGTCATCAGCGAGTTGAGCGTTGATCGCTTCCGCCTGAAACTCCTGCAGCTTTATCTCATAAGCAATGGTTGTCTCATTTTTTAATTCTCCCAACTTGATCCCCTGCTCTTTTTTTTCTTCAGGCGAAAGATTCGCAAGATTTTTATAAGCGAGAGTGATCTCTCATTTCTTGCCGAGATAGGCTTCATACCATGTACTTAGCGCCTTTTCTGAATCAATTTTTGCAAGCTCCTGTAGGATCTTTTTCTTGTCCATAGAGTGAGAAAAACGTTATGCGATAAAGTCGTACTTTGCTATTTTAGGAAGGTCTAATGCCGTGATCATTCATTCGATCTTTTCTCTTTCACTACCAGTCTGCGTGATAAAGACAGCGCCCAGATTTTTCTTTCCCATGAGTGCTCTTTCAAAGAGTGCCTGCACTTCATAGATGCTTTTTTCCTTCGGAACAAATGCGTAAGCATCGTTAGTTTTTGTGAGATCGAGATCACCAACACGGATCGTATTCATACTCACCGCTCACTTCTGGCCCGCATCAGCAAGCCAGTTTGAAAGGGTCGTTTCAGTCAATACTCCGGCAAACATTGAGGTATCGTCGTAAACCGGAACATGGGTCTCATTGTGATTTCTCATTTCAATGATCACATTTTGCAGCAGGTCTCACGTCTTGCATGAGAACACCTCTTTCTTGAAGAGATCAATACATGAAACAGGTTTCAGAATCTCCTCTTTGCATTTTCTCATTTCATCAACTGCATGATAGGTAGGAACACTATAATATTGGCCTTCCAACTGCTGTCCATGAGATATATGATTTCTTAACTCTCCGAAATATTTTAGTTTTGCTTGATGCTTTTTTACAAATGGTGTGATATTAAATTCACCTTCTATGACTTGTTTAAGCTTCTCATTGTACGGGAGAAATTTCTCTGTCTGCAGCAGCTTATCAAGATACTTATCGATCTCGTTAAAAAGCGATACAAAGTTCGCCGCATTCTGCTCCATCAGTTTCTCACAGACGTCTGAGTACATTACGCTCTATTTATGAACTAATTAATGGTGATCCCAGCAGGGATCGAACCTGCATTACGACCTTCGCAGGGTCGTGTCCTATCCATTGAACGATGGGATCAAAATGATGCACGAAGTGCATTGCACGAATATAGTAAACAAGCGCCAAATAGCAAGGAAAATCAGTGTAAAAGAGGAAATCCGTCGGTATAAGCGATTATTGAATGTTTTGTATAAATATTATTTCTTATATGTCAATCTATATTTGACAGCAAAAGCATTTATTCTGAGGGTTATTTTATGATTGGGAAGAAAGAATTATACTAGAGATGAAGCCGATTATTATTTCTTATGTAAGCCTTATGAAACTTCGCTGACACCACCTATGAATCGTTTGAATTTTGCTCTTTGCATTGAACGCTGTTTTTGTGCGACCGCATAAATCTAATGCACTTCTCCTCGACTGTAGCACCGCGGTTAACATTATCGTTCCCGTTCAGGAGTGTGTAGGTTTAGTTGATCTCTATAACAATACGAATGGTCCGAGCTGGACCACAAGTACGAATCGGGACACCGACACAAACGTCTGTGATTGGTTCGGAGTTGACTGTACCCTCATCGGAGGAGAGATGCGTGTGACTACATTGAATCTACTCACTAATAATCTCGTGGGAACATTACCGGCAAGCATGTCTGGATTAGCCCACATGTTGGTGATGGACCTCTCGCAAAACGGTTTGACAGGTACGCTGCCAAGCTCGTGGTCAACCATGACAGGAATACAAGCACTTCAAATCTATAGCAATTCTATCTGAGGATCTCTTCCGGTGAGCTGGTCAGCGTGGAGATGAATTGAGAATTTTCAGGTGTCAAATAACCAACTCACTGGCACACTACCGACCGAATGGTCAGTCTGGACAGGGATAGATACGTTCCTCGCAAACAATAATCAGCTCTCTGGGACACTTCCTACGAGTTGGTCAGGGTGGAAGTTCATCAATGATTTTCAAGTACAGGTTAACCAATTAACCTGAACTTTGCCAACAGAATGGTCGACATGGACAGGCGTTTCAGTGTTTAGAGCGTACCAGAATCAACTTGTTGGTACTCTACCAACAGCATGGTCCGGGCGAACACAAATAGATGACTTCATGGTAAACTCAAATCAGATCACCGGTTCTCTACCAACAAACCGATCTGCATGGACAGGCATTTCGACATTTAGAGTCAACAATAACACTCTTGTAGGAACACTACCGACTGAATGGTCGACATGGACGACTATTAATGACTTCAGAGCTAATTTTAATAATATCAATGGAACACTACCCACTGAACGATCGACATGGACGAGCATCAACACCTTTAACGTCGCTCAAAACTCTCTTACAGGCGTGTTACCGACGAACCGATCAGGCTGGACAAGTATCAGTAATTTTACAGCATTTGAAAATGGAATAACCGGATCGTTGCCTGCAGAGTGGTCGACATGGTCAAATATTGGAACTTTTATTGCATCCTCAAATCAGTTCATCGGCATACTACCAACAGCATGGTCGACGTGGACAAGCATTACAAATTTCAATGTCTCTTTGAATAGTATTACCTGAACACTGCCAACCGAGTGGTCGACATGGTCAAACATTAATAGTTTTTATGTATATGCAAATGACCTCGTTGGGACATTGCCAATGAGCTGGTCGACATGGTCAAACATCAATGAGTTCCACATCAACACAAACGAACTGACCGGTTCACTGCCGACGAGCTGGTCAACATGGTCAAATATTGAGACATTCAATGTAAATAATAATAACTTCGTTTGAACGCTACCGACACTCCGGTGACTTTCATGGACAGGCGTCTCACAAATAGCGGTTAATGATAACTTCCTTACAGGACAAATACCAGCAAGTTGGACGGGAATGCAGTCAATAGTAACCGGTCAGCTCTATCTCGACAATAACTGTTTAACAACCTCTCTGCCTGAACCTCCTGCGTCATTCGTTGATGACAGAGCAGGCACAGGATGGAAACTAACACAGACTCTGTGTGGCGACCGGACCCCAAGCTCTGATCTCGTCATCACTAAGTCAGTAAACACTGCCTATGCTGCAAGCGGAGACACTATCATCTATACACTCACCTATATAAACAGCTGATCACAGGATGTAACAGGCGTCATAATTACGGACACATTTCCTACTGGCTGGGTTTCTATCTATACGTCTCCATCCGCCGACGACATAACAGGTTCTCTTTACACATGGAATATCGGATCACTTACTGCGGGCAGCTCGGGAACTATTGTGCTTTCGGGACTAGTAGGAGACGTGTTCGCCTCAGGAACAGTAATCACAAATAATGCAATAATAAGTGGTCAAGTCGACGATCTCGATGCTGCAAACAACTCAGGCACAGCCAACTTTACGATCTTTGATTTTGTCTCTAGCTCTGATCTCATTCTCACTAAGTCAGTAAACACCGCCTATGCCTCAAGCGGAGACATTGTCATCTATACACTCACTTATACAAACAGCTGATCACAGGATGTAACAGGCGTTACAATTACGGACACATTTCCTACTGGCTGGGTCTCTATTTATTCATCTCCAGCAGCTGATGACTTAACAGGTTCTCTTTACACATGGAATATCGGATCACTTACTGCAGGCAGCTCGGGAACCATTGTCCTTTCAGGACTAGTAGGAGATGTCTTCGCTTCAGGAACAGTGATCACAAACAATGCGACTATCAGTGGACAGGTCGATGATCTCGACAGCACGAACAACTCATGAACGGCAAACTTCACGATCCTTGATTTCGTCCCAACTTCTGACATCGCTATCGTCAAAGCAGTCGATAACGCAACGCCTACTACTGGCGATATAATAACTTATACGCTCACCTTTTCTAATACCGGATCTGATACTGTCTATACCGTTATCATATCTGACATACTCCCTTCATGAATAACCTATCTATCCGCGTCTTGATCACCTACAGTAAGCGGATCTTCTATTAGCTGGACTCTTGGCGGCCTAGCACCAAACAGCGTAGGCAGCGTCGTAATTACAGGTCAGATCGACGCAGATGTTGCTTCAGGGACAATCATCGTCAATAGCGCAACCATCACGGGTATTCTCCTGGATAGCGACAATACAAACAACACCGGTAGTGCAACCATCACTGTTCTTGGTGTTACTCCCCCAGTCGCCACAGACAATGGTGGTGGCGGATGATATGCATGAGGTGGCGGCTACGATTACACTCCTCCCCCATCAGACAATCTTTTAGGTTCTGCACCTATCCTCGACGAAATCGACGATGGTTGTATCTATCAGGATGGAGACTTTTCAAAGTTTAAAACTACTTTTACAGACGTACAGAATACCATTTATAAGTCTGCTGTCGACACTATGCTCGATCACTGTCTTGTCCAATGATATAAAAACAAATGACAAACATTCGGCGTGAACAACAATCTCAAACGATGAGAAACCTATAAGGTCTTTGCAAGGCTCGCTGGCTTAGGTTTCAATGAGCAACTTCACCCTAAGCACCGGGGAGACATGTACAGATACGCCGGAGACAACATCGGACTCTGGAAAAGCACAACATTCGGCCCACATCCGATGAACGGTTCTATAACTTTAGCCGACGTCTATACGATCAGCAACAACCTACTGAAATACTACCGCAAGCCGTTACTCGAGTACAATCCCGCTCTTAAATACAACGAAAACGTCACGAGAGGCAAGTTCGCATTATGGATACAGAATTTAATTGGACAGTTGAGAAAGTAAAAAGTAATATGAACAAAACTAACGGATCAGAGAGAGATAGAACACATTGAGAGGTCAAATGGCCTCTCTTTCAAGATATGCAAAATAAAGTTCAAACAGCTGTGACCAATAATAGCTTCCAGCCATCTGATTTTCCTTTAGAAAAAAATAACCACATCGCACATCTATCTCATACCTATACACTACCAAAAGGAATTGACGAGGATACGTTACGAAACGGCCTAAAGTATAAAGATGACGTAAAGTTCCTTTATGCTATGATGCGTCTTAAAGAAAAACTAGAACAAACTGCATGAGAAAAAGATAAAGATGAGCAGATTGATGAGCTAAAAAAGAAATTATAATAATTCTATTAGAAAACGACTCTAGTCAGAGTGGTTTTTTATATACATTATGAGGTGATAATTAATATTGTAATTACCCTATCAATGGATATATTTCTGCTAGAGTTCCTATATAAGGGATCTTGGCATATCGGCTCTATGGGTTGGTAAAATGCCATATATTGTCACATTTTTAATTAAGGAAATTCGCATTTTCTTACAAATGTGCCAAAGCAAACAGCTTATACAAATGTATACGGGGTAACCCTGTGTAGATTATTAGCAAGAATGGAGGAACTAACTAGTGAAAACGATTGTGTGGAATGATGGTGAAAACTCTGGTCTGTGGTATTTTACACAGGCTTTTGCTTTTTAAAGAAAGATGTTGCATATAAGCCACACAATTACTATCATTGTCAATAGTACAGATAAAAAACAATAATGATAGCGAGCCGCGAAGAAGTGTATGATAGTTTGAAAGCAGACAACAAACTCAGCAGCGCCATGAGTAATTTTTTGTTATGCAATAAAGAAAGTATATTTGAAGCACTAAGCCTTGTCATAGAAGAAAAATGAAAAGGAATAGTGACGGTAAAAAGTGACAACAAAGCGAGAGATGTAGAAAGAAATCTATCTCATGGGTTCTATACTTTTAGACAAGAGAAAAAAAAGAAAAATACGTTTAGAGAGATAAGCATTCCAGAGAAAAGAATAAGAGCTATGCAGGAAGCAATAGGCCTAAGGATAAGCAAAATATCTCTTTCGACTGCAGCCATAGGGGGCGAAGCAGGATACGACCATATACAGAACGCTGAGACACATAGACACAACCAATATATGTACTCTACAGACCTTAAAGACGCATTTCCTTCTGTATCAGCTGAAAGAATTTATACAAATCTGTATAGCGCTCTAGAAAAGATATTTGCCTACTCATATTCATATTTAGACAAGCAGCAGTACGAGACATTTGTATCAACATTAATACATTTTGTAACGCACAAAGATAAGCTTCCGCAGTGATCAACAACCAGCAATAATCTTATTAATATTGTCATGGCGGGAATGGACAAGGACATTATACAGTATTTACACAAAGAAGAACTAGGGCTGATAGAGCCAACATATACCAGATATGTCGATGATCTTGTTATCAGCTACAATGACATTCCCCTCTATCAAGAGCAAATAAAAAGCATAGATGCCCAGCACTGAGAGATTAATAAGCTCATCGAGCAAAAGATATATAGCTCAGATCACATAAAGACTGTTGTTGAGAACACAAGATCTCTTATTCATGATTGTTTTTCATATAATTCATTTGATGCAAGACAGCATATACAGCCGAAGATCGAAGCCATCAAAAATGCTATAGCAAGCTATCTTAAAAGATTGGATGGAAGAGCATATGAAAGGATAAAAAAGCTACTAGACGATGTTATTGCCATGGAGGCAAAAGTAGCAACCGCTAAAGGAAAATGATCTATAGACAAAGTACAGGAGAATATCAGAAAAATCCTCAGCAATCATGGCCGACAGATACAAGAAAACAAAGATCACATACGGCATCCTTGATCTCATAAAGAGCTAAGAGAAGTCACAGGTATAAGCATCAATCCCAAATGAGACCTCTCTCTCCCGAAGGCAAAGATGCAAAACTACATAGACTTCCTACACTGTTTTGTCTACACAACATCCAATTTACCAAAAAAATATTGGAAGGACAATCAGCTTATCTATAAGAAAGTGAAACTTTCTATAGACTGACACAGAAGATATATCGAGCGCGTAAGAGGAAAATGAAATCTTCCAAGCGAATACAAACACCTCTATGATAAAGCGATAGAAAAACTTGGAACATAAAAGCGACTCATCAAGAGTTGTTTTTTATCTTATAATTATTAATGATTCTTCTTATTTAATTATGAATTGTGCTTTGTGAAATGTGAATAGTTCAGGGCATCATAGACGAAACGAGAACTTTCTTCCTTAATCACCCTGCTTTTGACTTGAACCCTATCTTGACCTAGAGTATATTGAGTTTAGTTGATATCTGAATACGTATAAAAAAAACCCTCTCGTATAACGAAAGGGCTATAAGTTAAACAGCAGGTAATTTTAGCTTATACCTTTGACAATTCTAATCCTACTAATTCAAGAGCCCGTTCTATCTCATCTACGGTAGTCTCACCGTAATTTCGGAACTTGAGAAGTTCTTCTCTGGTGTATTGCACAAGTTCCCCGATATTTGCTATTTTAGCCGCCTCCAATCCATTAGCGGCGCGCTCAGAAAGGCCAAGTGCTTCTATAGGCTGCTTCAATAATGCAGGATTAGATTTCTTTACTTTTATTTTCACTTCTGGTTTCCTCAATAAAGGAGGGAGAACCTGAAAAATGTGGTTTACTGCGATTACTTTTTCTTCAGGCAACGTGCTATCCGGCATGTCTTTTAAATAAGGATGCTTGAGATTTTCCATCTGTATAACAATTGCTTTTTTTTGCATAGAGCTTTTTAGGAAACGCTGATCAAGCAAATTCCATCTGTAATTGCCAATATCAAGAGTTTTACCTACGTAGCGCGTGGCCCGGATGTAATCCATGATACTGTTAACTGGTATAATTATTGTTTTTATGCGTGTCATAAGAGTATGTTTTTGTGTGAATATACTATATATACTTTTCTTTAAGAATCAATACTAGAATCGGTAAAAGAAAAAGTCCCCATGCATGCTGTGCTTTTGACAGTAGCAGAGAACCTTACTATATCACGTAGAAACATTAGTTCCTACCTATTAAATCCACCTTTTTCTTTTTTCACTTTCCCCGTTTTAGAGGGAAACCAGGGAGTGCCAGGTTCGAACTGACGATGACGGTTCCGAAGACCGTTGTGTTACCGCTACACTAACCCCCTATAAGTAATCTGCATTCAGCAAGCATTCTTACGAATCGCATCTGATGAGTACTATATCGTACTCGTCCAGCATATCTGTTTTGTGTCAGTTTTCCTCAGACCGATTCGTCAACTCAGCGACAATAGAGTCTCTGCGTTCAGTCGCCGCAATAGTCTGCACTATATCAGTTTTTGGGGTATTTTCAATCTGTTTCACCTCCTCGACAATCATTGCCAAAAGCGTCGGATCGGTGATCGACCATTGGATCAGTGGAAAATCCTTTGTCTGGATAAGCGACTGGACGACGATATAGCCAGCTTGGCGGAGGTCCTGAACGATCTGTGAGTACTCATTTTCTGTTCCCATACGCTCAGCAGTCAGCGGCACATGCACCTGCATACCATAGATGGCTTCGTCACGGATCATTAACTGTCCATAAGTATTACAAATAGTCAAAAACTGAGCTGGCAACTCCTCTTTCGTCATTTTTCTTCTGCACAAAAAGACCTCCATACCCGAACCAATATCCTTCCGATTTCTTACATGGAAATTCTTTTTATGATAACAAACAACTTCCTGATCTAAGGAAGTAATAGGAAACCCAGAAAAATAACGGGTGAACTCTCTTCACTCGATTGGCATTCATACTGCGAGAATATTGCGGTCGTTAAGGGTCAGCATGTTGATAATATTTGTTATAATGTTTCACGTTTATAAGCGATCTTATAGAGAAGAATAAGTTCGATGACATTCACCATAAGCGCGGATCATCCTGCACTAATAAATGGCAAAGTAAGACCGGTCAGCGGAAGCAGCTTGATATTCACTCCCATGTTAACGAACATCTGGATGATGATGAGCGAGATTAGCCCGGCACCAAGATTCTTTGCGTATTCGTCCTTGATATCCGGCAGACGCTTGATGAACTTGTACGCAAGAAAGAAGTATAATGCAAGTAAAACCATATTGCCGAGGAACCCAATCTCCTCAGAGAAGGCTGCAAAAATAAAGTCCGACTGAGCTTCAGGAATATATCAGAACTTCTGGAGTCATTTCCCATAGCCTTTTCCAAATATTCCACCAGCGCCAACGGCGATCAGAGACTGATTAATCTGATATGAAATTCCCTTACCGCTCCTGTCTGTATCCGGATCGACAAACGATTCAAGTCTGCTTTTGATATAGGTAAATTGCATACCGACAAGGATTCCAACAGCCGAACAACCTACGAGAATC
This sequence comes from Patescibacteria group bacterium, assembly GCA_017992195.1. Taxonomy (GTDB): domain Bacteria; phylum Patescibacteriota; class Gracilibacteria; order Absconditabacterales; family Absconditicoccaceae; genus JAGOPC01. The sequence continues at coordinate 5,106 of JAGOPC010000012.1, read as the reverse complement.
AATAGCAGATGTTTGAGCTTTCCACCGCCATACCACATCATGATAAACGCAAGCGGAATAAGCACGAGCAATGTTCCAAGATCCGGGATCGCGAGAAATATCAACGCACTGATACCAAGGATAGAAAGAAAAGCGACGTAACCTGGCAGCGTTCACAACACATGTTTCTTCCTTACCAACCAGGAGGCAAAGAAAATAACAAATCCTAACTTAAAGAACTCCGACGGTTGGATAGTGGTAAATCACACATAGAGCCGCCCCTTCGCACCCTGCAATGCCAGACCGAGTCTTGTAAATACAAGCATCTGAAACACGAAAGCAAGTATGAAAATAATATGATTATATTTTTTGAAAAACTTGAGAGGAATTTTATAGGTGATAAGAGCCACTCAAAGCGCGACCAGAATATTGATGATATGCTTATTGAAATAGAAGTAGTTTGATGGATCAGCCATGACGCCAGCAGCAACTTTCGTAAGCGTCAACGTAAAAGATTCGTGTATACTCACACTATAAATAGCCAGGATTCCTATGATGATGAGCAACGCTCCTATGATCAAAATTGGCACGTTCGTCTACAGAAAAAGTAAATTTCTTATGTATATTTATATCGCTCAGCAATACAATATTTTTATTTCGAAACTTTAATTCCAATATAGGCTAATCCCAGTGCATCCGCCGCATCGTTATACTCAGGCAGCTCTTCAAGCTTATAGATTTTCATAATCATTCTTTGGACGAACATTTTATCTGCTTTGCCATTACCGGTAATGTATTTTTTCAGTTCGATAGGAGAATACTCTTTCACAGTTATTCATTTGCTGAGCATAAGCGCAATAAGCATTCATCTGATACCGTAGACGAACTCTGCATTTGTTTGATTACTATGAGTAAAGAAGAGTTTTTCAAGGACGCAGAGACCTATGTCAACTTCTGTCAACATTTGTGAAAAAAACTCATATATTTTTTGTACTCTTTCGAATTGATCCATCCTCGTTGGTGATTTTTTTTCTTGCAACAGAATTCCCGCATCGATGATTTTCATGTCATCCTGGACTAATGCGTATCATAGTTTGCGAACACCCGGATCGATCGCTAAAACAATTTTTGATGAAGAGTTTTTTTTCATTATTTTTTATTGAATGAATATCTTTAAAAGAGCGATCATTGGTCTCATTGAAACTTTTTCAGCATATGTGTTCACGAATGAGTCTTATGGAAAGCGTTTATCCGATCAGTATCGTTTACCGAGATCTTTTTGATAAGCTCAATCTCCTCAGGCCAGAGATCTGGTTCGGTTGTCTCCAGAAAAATAGGCTTATGATGTTTCACTGCCCACTGGATAATATGCTGGATAGCTGGGAATCCGATAGCTCCTCTGCCCAGGGGCGCGTGTCTGTCGAGATGAGAACCCAGAGCAACTTTGCTATCATTGAGATGAAAACAGTAGAGTTTGTCTATCCCTATATGTTTGTCTCGCGTCTCCATGAGCTTGTCCCATTGGTGTAGATCGTTTCATCCTCACCACGCATGTGCAGTATCAAAGCAGAATGCGATAGGCAGATCTTTAAGATATCACTGATAGAATTTTGCCAGATCTTCGATCAGATAGCCAAGCTCGCTACCCTGCCCAGCGGTGATCTCAAAGAGAAACTTTGGTGTATATTTATGTTTTTCAACTTCTTTCAAAATATATGCAACATTATGAGCCATGTTTTTGTAAGCATTGGTAACGTCATCGTGGCCTTTTCATTTACCCACGTGCACGTTGATCGCTTCAAAACCTGTATGATGTCCAACCTCAAAATCATGGAGAATACTTTTGATATCAGCCTGACATTCCTCAAAAGGCTTCGAAAGATTCGCTAAGTAATTTGCGTGGATGAGGCCTCCGACCTGACCATATTTCTTTCTGTTCTCTGCGCAGAGTCTATACTCTTCCTCGTCATAGCGAGGCATATTCCAGCCCCTTGGAGATTTTGCAAAGATCTGCAACGTATTTGCCCCTATTTCATGAGATCTCTCAAAGGCAAGGTGAATTCATCCGGCAATCGATGTATGTGCTCCAACTCTTAGCATGGCATATAAAAATATAATACAAAAACGTTCTTACCATAGAGAAAAAAGCCAGAAATACAATAATTATTTTGATTTGATTTCACGCAGATATTCCATATCTATGAGGTAATTCTCTTATTTATAGGCTTTCCATATGTTGAACCTACCGCTTTTTGTTACTCCTCTCATCGTGGCTATTCTGATCCAGTCTATAAAAATCATCGTAGACTTTTTCGCTGAAGGAAGAAAGAGACTTAAGCTTAACTATCTCCGGAGAGCCGGAGGATTTCCGTCAGTACATAGCGGAATATCCAGTAGCATTACCACGCTTATGGGACTCACCTACGGCATTGAAAGTGCTTACTTTGCGATCGCGCTCTGTTTTTCTTTTCTTTTTCGGTACGACGCAATGAACGTCAGATATGAGGCCGGCAAACACGCTCAATATATCAACGAGATCAAAGAAGAATTAAAGTCATTTTCATTCATCGACTACAAGCTTAACGACCTCAAGGAAAGACTCTGACACACCTTCGTTGAGGTTATAGGAGGAATCTTCGTCGGAAGCGGTATTACCTGGATAGTGTTCTATGTAACACCGATTATCAATTCTCTTATCAGCGGATAATGACTCGTCGAAAAAAAACAGCATATATAGCGTCCAGCAATGCAAGTCGTTTGCCCAAGAAAAGACGCAAATCATATTTTCGAAGTAATACGAGAAAGTTTCTTCAGGTTCACAAAAATAGCGTTCTTGTCATGGTGATCATTCTCCTTTTGGTAATCATCACCAAGCTTATCTATGGCTATACGATCGGCAAAGAATCAAACATTATCCATGAGGTGGTATTCACCGACGCAGACATCCAAATGTATAGCAACAAAGAAATGTACAACACGATCAGAGCAACTCTTGCGAACAAAAATATGGTCATGCTAAAGATCAAAAATGGCTGAAGAGCTAAAGATGCAATCAGAACTACCTACCCGTTTATCGCTGACATGAATATCGCAAAGGTTGAAGATAATAAAATATCTGTCTCACTTACATTCGACAGCGCAGAACTAGTTATGAGAAATGATGCTCTTTCAATAGCCTACACCAACAAACATCTCTTTGCTGTAACAGACAACGATATGATCTCATCAGGAGCTATCTTTATTGAACTCCCTGCCTACTTCTCTGGCACAGAGATCGAGCAGAACACAACATGATACTTATCGCTTCTCGGTCCCGAAAAACTAAAAAGCGACTTTACCACCATACAACGCACTCTGACTCTTGATCATATTCTCTTTCTCGCAGGGACACAAAAAAGCATTATCATCTCATGAAATAAAAAAATAGTATTTGACCACAAAAGAAGCATAAAGACACAAATGGAATATTTAAAAACCATAACTCCTCTTGATCCAGCTCTCTACTATGAGATAGATCTTACAACCTTCCCAAAGATAGTCATAAAAAAACAAACACAAGGTTTCGTCGAATAGTAGACAATCATAGACACAGATAGACATTTACTTTCTTCTTTAAAGACAGACCATGATTAAATTATTTTCATACCTTCAAGAAAAACAAGGCATCAGCAGAAGAGAATATATGCGCATGCTTCAGGAACATGCAGTAAAGATCAATAACACTCTTGTGGAGTCTATGAACGCCATGGTTAATGTCTGAGATATGCTTACTGTACAATCATGAAAGAATATTCTTTTATCTGAAAAGATTGCTCAGCTGCAGAAAAAGAAGAAGATGATAGTACTTTTCAATAAGCCTAAAGGCTACACTGTAGCAAAAGAAGATAAGCACAATAAGACTATTTATGAACTCCTCCCTGCAAGCCGACAGAAAGACTTCTATTACATAGGAAGACTTGATAAGGACTCACATGGTTTACTCTTACTCACCAATGATCCTGGATTAGTAGACTATTACGAGAAGCCAACCAACAAGATTCATAAAATCTATGAGGTAGAAATAGACAAGCCCATTAAAAGTCAGCACGTAGAGAAAGCAAAGAAAGGCATTGTTATCGATGACCAGGGAGTTGCAGTAAATACAGAAAGATGATTAGGTAACCCTCAGACATGAGAGCTCCTGAAAGCACTTAATATTCGTTATCAGTTAGTAAAGGGAAAATACTTTGTGATCATAACTCTGACCGAATGAAAAAAACGCCACATCAGACGCCTTCTAAAGGGCTTAGGCTACATGGTAAAAGATCTCAAAAGAGTGAAAGTAGGCATATATGAGCTAGGCACCATCAAGCTAGGAAAGTATATGCTGCAGCCTTACAAGGAACATAAGAAATAGAAGAAATTAGTTTATTTTCAGACCAGATCCTTAAAGTCATCAAGAGTATTAAACGAAAGATAGACAGAAGCAAATCTCACATAAGCCACAGGATCTTTTTCCTTCAGTAATGCGACAATATCTTTTCCGATAACATGAGAGTCTATCTCTGTATGTTTTGTCCATTGCATCTCAAGCGAATTGATCATCTCCTCCATCGCTTCGTTACTAATCTCTCTTTTTGCAAACGCAAGTAAGAGAGCTTTTTTTATTTTAAGTCTATCATACATTTCTTTGGTTCCGTCTTTTTTAATAACCACCAAATCAGTACTTCCCCTTCTCTCAAAGGTAGTAAATCTTTCTTCACAGTATTCACATTCACGTCTGCGCCTAATGGCAAAACCTTCTTCCACCACTCTGGAGTCAACAACTTTGGTATCTGCATTACCACACTTTGGACATTTCATCGGAATGAATTATGAGAGACAATTAAAATCCTATACTCGCGGCAGAATTAGCACTATCTACTGGAGTTTCGGCAGGTGTATCTGACGTAAAGATGTAGCTGATAAATGGAGAAAATATAGCTAGCACCATAAGTATGATAATAATTCGAGTTATAAGCTTAACGAAATATCTTTTGTTACGAGCCATGAGATAGTACGATACATAAGAATAATTAAAACTTTTTAAGAATATGTTTTACATCAGTGTGTAACGGATCAATTTCCAGTACTCTGAAGTAGGTTTGT
>JAGOPC010000036.1 GCA_017992195.1 Patescibacteria group bacterium | reverse complement strand
TGATCCAGAGCCAGTTGCTCGTAGTCGGTGATTATCCCCATATGATCAGCCAGTAAAGGCGAACTATGCAGATCTCTCGTCTCGGCGATCAGCTTTCGGCCCTCCCCCGCAAAGCTCTCCAGCGAGAACGCAAAAAGGTCCTGATCGTCGGTCTTCACTCTTACTTTACCTCCCGGCACGAGCAGCGAACGGTACATTTTTAGAAATCTTGGGCTAGTGAGACGGCGCTTCGCATCGCCCGGCTTCGATCTTGGATCGGGATGGATGATCCGGATTTCATCGATCTCCCCTTCCGCAAACCATCTATCGAGATGATGGATGATCCCGCGAATAAACCTCACATTCTTTAGGGCTTGCGCATTTGCTTTCTGGATACCGCGCGAAAATCTATCTCACTTGATATCAACGCCAATACATAATGTTTCCTGATCGCGCGGCGCTAACTCCACGGTATAGTGCCCTTTCCCACATGCAAGCTCCAATACTATCTTCTTATATCCAAATATCTCTTTTCGTTTTCACTTGTGCGGAATAGAAAAATCTGCCTCCGGTACGATAAGCAGGTCGCTGGTATTCGTTACTTTGTAGAAATGTGTTTTATTTTTTGTCATTTAGCGTTGTTTGCGATTGATGATACGGAACTCATGGAGAAAGTTATAGTAGAGGTCTCCTCTCATTCATCAGGTGTTACCGCCAAGACAGAGTCATGTGCCTGCATGCCAAAATCACGATGGCATCATGTGATGTTCTGCAAGACCATCCAACACCATTTGTTTACCTAAAAACTCCTGATCTTTTTCAAATTGATCCCGGTCATCGCCAAGATGAGGCTTAAAACCTAATATCTCAGCAAGTAGCGCACCACAATTATGAGATGTCCACTGTGAATCATACGCGCCACGGAAGTGAACCTTATTACCATTTGCCGCCATATACTTTCCATTTCGTTCGAGCCAGTCCAGTTTCGCGTCAAATCTGGGGTTACGGCCAGGAAGATGTTCTTCTCCTGCGAACTTACCTGTGTTCACATGTCGGTATCATCTTTTATCTTCTATAGTTCCACTTATAAGGAGTTGCTTAGAAAGTTCTTCCGTGATATCGCGTTTCTCTCTAAGCGACGGATGTTTACCTAAAGTAATCATATCTTGTGGCAGAAGAAGAATCTCTTCGATCGCCTTCTGGTAGCGAGAAATTTCAATAACACTAAAAATATCACCGCTTAATACGATCTCTTTGTCATCAAGGGACTCATATGTCGTTCTGGGGAAGACTGGCATCAACGTTCCGGGTCAAATAATGAATAACAATATTATATATTTATCAGACAACAAGTCTATATTAGATTTCGCTGATTATATTTTAGACTCAAAGTGTACTATACACCATGTACTATACACCATGTACTATACACTTTTTAAAATCCACTCTGGAGTTCCAACATCTTCGCATAAACTCCTCCACTTTTTACTAACGACTCATGATTTCCTTCTTCCACGATCTTACCGTGATCGAGCACGATAATTCTATCTGCTTTCTTCACCGTTTGCAGTCTGTGAGCGATGACTATGACGGTTCTTCATTGGAACAGATTGTTAAATGCCTTGGTTACTTCCTCTTCCGAGAATGAGTCCAGCGCCGACGTCGGCTCATCAAGCAGGATAATCTGCGGATTTTTTAGCATCACTTTTGCGATGGCTAATCTCTGTCTTTGTCCGCCTGACAACTTAATACCTTTCTCACCAATCTCTGTTTGCACACCGTCGGGGAACTCGTAGATATACTGACACTGCGCTCATTCGATAGCCGAGTCCACAGCTTCCTTCGTTGGCTCATAATCAAGCGCATACGTAAGATTTTCATAAATCGTTCCATCGAACACGTTTGGTTCCTGAGTCAGATAGCCGATATGCTTATAGTAAGAGTTAAGAGAAACGTAGTCACTATTGGTCTCATTGGGCAGTGCCTGTCCCACAATCATCACTTCTCCGCGCTGAGGATGGATATATCCGGCGACCAGCTTAATAAGCGTTGACTTGCCACTTCCTGACACTCCGACAAATGCCGTTTTTTTACCTCCTTCTATCGTCAACGAGAAGTCATGTAGCACCTCTCATTTACCGTAATCAAAATACACATTCTGTAATGAAATATCTCCCTCGTGAAAATGAAACGTCTTTCCATCATCATACCCTCTGATACACGGAGCTTTATCAAATGTCATCCATAGTTTTTCAACATCGTTGAAGCTTTCAATAGTATTACGATAGGTCCCGGTGATAGTTTGTACTACTTCGTCAATCACTCAAACCATACCCAGCACCAAGACAATGTCTGCCAGAGTCATTGCAGATCCTCTGATAGCATATATAGCAAGCACGGGTACAATGAATCTAAGCATATCAACAAAGAATCACGGCACCTCCCACAGTGGGAAAGAATATCACGACATTTTTCTCACGATAATTTCTGCTTTTCTTTTATAATCACGGAATCTATCCATCTCTACTTCATATTTGGAATTCTGTAGAATCTCTGTCTTCGACATAAGGAATCTAACAACATATTTTGACTGTTCGGTATTATTTTCAGCAAACTTTCTTCTTCGTATAGTTTGTTTAGGTATAAATATATAGGTATTAATAACAGTGAAAATAAAAATGAAGATGATATATCAAAAAGCGATTCGAGAAGTAGTAATCAATAAAATCATAGAGACTATAAGAGTGGCTATTCATCTAATTGAAGAAACCGTACTGCCTACAATATTTGCTCGAGAAGAAATACCCGAGTAAGCGATACTTTGCATTCTACCAACCCCTTGTGATTCCACATAATTATTATCAAGCAATAAGTACGTTTTTAAATATTTCTCCCTTAACAAGTTCACTATTGCAAGATCTGCGAAACGCCCCCGATGTCTTCGAAAGTATCTAGCTATAAATGCAAAGAGGTATAATATGAGCAGTAGACCAGATATGCGCCATAGAAGGCTTATATCTCTCGACTGCGATGCTTCAGTAATAAGTTTTATCGTCCACACATAGACCATCCCATTGAGCCCTCCCTGCAAAGAGATGAAACCTAGGTAGATATATCCTTTATTGTATTTTTTCAAGGGTGCAAAAATTTTTGCAGCACTCTCCCGAAAACCATACTCTCTTTCCTTTTTCATAGAGGAAACGTTTAACTCTCTAAAATCTCTTTCTTAATACTCTCCACTAAATTATGCAGATACCATATATTGTGCAGAGACAACAACGTTCCGGCTAACATCTCATTTTCTCTCACCAGATGGTGTAAGTAAGCCTTTGTATAGTTACGTGATGTGATACAGTCGCTTTCAGGATCAAGTGGTGTGTGATCGTTTTTATATTGTGCATTTGAAAGTTTGATATTCCCATTTTTAGTCATCGCAACTCCGTGACGGCCAAGCCTTGTCGGGATAACGCAGTCAAACATATCGAATCCGTTCTCGATCGCATGGCGGATCATCGCTTCAGTACCGACTCCCATGAGGTAGTGCGGAACGGCTGGAGGCAGCTTAGGACCGACAAAAGAGACGATACGTGCAACGTCGTCGTGTGACTCACCGACGCTCACTCCTCCGACTGCTATTCCATCGGTAGCAAATGGCGTAAGCGCATCGATCGACTCCTGACGGAATTTCTCATAGAGACCTCACTGAACGATAGGAAAGAGGACTCATTTGGCCTGGTCGTATTTTGTCTGAAAGTACTCGTACTGCATCTTTGCCCACTTATGCGTGAGGTTCATCTGTTGCTGAAATTTCTTTTCGGTGATACCAGGGGGCGAACAGACGTCAAGCATCATCATGATGTCTGAACCAAAGTTCATCTGGATATCCACGCAACCTTCCGGGCTAAAGAAATGCTGAGATCCATCGTGAATACTGCGAAATTTAACCCCATCAGCGGTGATCTTCGACATCGGTTTACTTGTCTTTCATCCCTTCAGTCCTTTCTGATCTCTGCCTGCTTGACCAAGTGAGAACGCCTGAAATCCGCCAGAGTCGGTCAGAATCAGCTGATTCCAATTTTCGAATGCGTGAATTCCCCCAGCCTCTTTGATAAGCTGGTCTCCCGGACGCAGATAGAGATGAAAGGTGTTAGCAAGGATCATATTGATCGGCGGCAGCGAACTTCCCATATAGTGCGGGTCGCGCAGCATGTCGAGGACGATCCCTTTCACCGTTCATTTAGTCCCGACGGGCATGAAAACCGGGGTCGTCAGCTTCATGCCATTCAGCTCTATCTCACCCACTCTCGCATTTCATCTTGTTTTTAGCACGCGAAATGATAATTTGGACATAGGTAACTTCATAATAAATACGTCCAACGATTATACTTTTTTGGTAGCCCATTTCCATACATGCTCGAACAAATAAAAAAGACCGTAACAACCAGATATAAACTTGACGATACCAAAGGTGTTTTCGTTTCTGTCTTCGATAAAAAATGAAACTTACTGACATCCCAAGGAGTGCTTCATACCGATAAAACCCTGGACGCAGTGCTTGAAAAACTCTATAAAGGGTTTGCTGAGGACATGCTGAAATCGATCGGCCTGATCACCATCGATGTCGTCACCTCGCTCTTCGAAGAGACCAACATCAGCAAAATTCCTACCACGTCGGTCAAACAGTACGGATTTTACGTGATCGATGCTTCTAACAAATCATGAGTCGTCTTGCCGAATACGAAAGGAGTAGCCGACGCGAAAAACGCGCTCTACTTGCTCAAGCAAAAGTACGGCATCAGCGGCAAGGTCAAAGTATTCTTATTTACGACCGATAGGATGATTGTCACCGCGGAATAATTTTTAATCGCTCACCACTCACTAATCTCATGGCAGACAGTAGCAACAACGCGCTCTTTGGTGCTCTCACTGAATTTCGAAAGACGGGGACGCAGGAGCTCAGTAAAAACATGTCGTCGGTCATGTCGACGCCAGGAACGAAAAATGCTCCGAAAAGCGGTAATATGGTCTCTAATGATCTTGAGAAGCGAGAGAAAGAGGTGATCGAACAAAGACAACACATTAATAATTAAAAATTAATAAATAATAATTATATTTTTGAAACATAGATGAAAAGAACCGCCGTCATTTGTCTCTGAGCTCTTTTGTATATCCGGTGAGTGATCACCGGTTATTTTTCGCCCGTTCGATGACAACGAATGTTTGCGACTGCCCTCCTCTACATGATGATGCACTATGTGATCATGTCATGGCGTGAGACTATCCATAAGCATGGTCGATATATTATGGTCTATGTGATCCTCATCACCGGAGCCGTACTCTACTTCACCGGCAATATCTGGCTTGCGCTCAGCTCGCTCCTCCGGCATATCGCCATCGGTTCGGTCGTTTACTCACTTGAGGAGGTGATGACAAATCGCAGAAGGTTTAGAACGAAAGAGTATTTCAGTACGGGATGAGTATTGTTTTCTGTCTTCTTCACTCTCAGCTTTATCACCGCATTTATGGGCAGAAACCAGACCTTTACGCTCTCGTGTGAGGAAATCTATGATGCCTCGCATGCAGTGATTCGTTACAGTGAAGACACGCTCCACCTGAATGTAACTAAGCCGATACTTACAGGAAGCAACAGCGAAGTGAATACCGGCATCTATACGCCGTTAACATGAAGTGACGATCGAACCTTTGCGAGTCTTGTACAAACCTATAAGCAGCAACTGATCGACGATACGATCGCCAACCAGACTAATGTCAATCAAAAAGTCTGCCAGGTCTTTATCGACCAGATCAAAGAGCTCTATACCAAGCCAGGATTCAGAGTGTCGGTCATCTTATTGATGTTCCTCGTTATCTCTCCGCTTCTCAGAATCACCCTCTTCATCATCAGCGCCATCAATACATTCATCTTCACTATCTTCAAGAAAACCAAAGTCTACAAGGTGATCAAAGAGATGAGAGAGGTCGATAAGGTGGTGTAAGGACTGTAATCATTATATGTGACAAGAATTATATACTAAAAAGCCCTGCATCGATGCAGGGCTTTTTAGTGAGTGTTTTATTTAGATGAATATTTTTAGAAGTATCTTCTGAATGTCCCAACCACTTTTCCAACGACTTCCATATTGTGTCTTGGATAGATTGGTTCGAAATCATCGTTTGCTGGCTGCAGATATTTTCTTCCCTGCGCATCTTTCGCGAAATACTTGACGGTAAATGTGTCCACGCCATCAACAACTGCAACGATAATGTCTCCTTCCATCGGATTTTTCATCGCCTGGTCGACGATCACCACATCGCCATCCATGATCCCCGCGTCTTTCATACTGTCTCCCTTCACCTTTACGAGAAATGTTGACTGCGGCTTTCTGACGAGAAATCCCTGGATATTGATCTCAGCCTGTACCTCATCGGTCGCTGTGGTCGGCATACCTGCCTGCACATATGAGTAAAGCGGCAGCGCACCAAGCTTATCGGTCGCGATATAATCATCGCCCAGTTTCTGGACATACCCCTCTTTCTCCAAACCTTTCATAAATAAATGAATACCGCTCTTCGACGCAAGGCCAAACATATCCATCAACATACTATACGACGGGATGCTATAATGCTTGAAATAGTACTCCTTCAACTTGAGCAATCTCTGCTGGAACTTGTCATAGATATCGTGCATGGCGAGCTATGGGAAAGAAATAGAACGTATGTTCTATATTGTTTTTTTAAGGGATTGCAAGGGGAAAAG